>JAFSWM010000115.1 GCA_017444485.1 Bacteroidaceae bacterium
TCCCCGCCCGCAGGTTTGCTTTCTGCGCTACTGCGGGCGGGGACGCCCGCGCTCCCAACGCTTGCAATAGGCGGGCTGATGTTCAATGTTCAATGGTCAATGTTCAATGATTAAGGCTTGAGATAGTGGTCGCCCGTCTCGCGCACGATGATGGCGCGTTGCTGATTGTCGAAGCCGGGACGCTGGGGGAATACGGCGAGGCCATCGTCGGTGAGGCGGTAGCGGCCCTGAGCATCCTCGGGTTTGACGGCCTGGTCGTTGAACTTCACGATGAGGTATTCGCCGAGTTCTTTCCAGCGGGCGAGCATATCAACCGCGCAGCGCGTGGTGTAGCGGTCCAGGAAGGCCTTGCCGGCGGCCTCGTCGCGGGCGAGCAGTGCCAGTGCCTCGCGCTCCACAGCGGGCTGACGGGCGATAAGGCTGTCCTCCACTTCGTTGCGCACCTTCTCCACGGCGGGGAAGAGTTGTGAGTAGCGAGGATAGGTCATGTTGGCCACCCAGTTGCACACCCAAAAAGCGCTCTTCCAGGAGAAGGTGTGGTCGTTGGCCGTCTCGGGGCTGTAGGGCTCGGGCACCGTGGTGGCGCAGCAATAGACGGGGGTGTAGGCCACCATATTCGCATCGTCGTTGCCAAACCACAGCACGCAGCCCGCAGCAGTCGGCATGTCGGCGCGCAACTGTGCCACAACTGTGTAGGACGTCTGCTGCGTAGAGATGGGGCGTTCGTTGAAGTAACGCTTTCCCTCGTAGTCCCACTCCAGAGGCGTGGGGCGGTAGGGCGCGCAGTAAGCCCCTGCACCCGCATCGCGTGTCACGTCGAAGGGCGTGCCCTCGTAGTGGTCGCGCATGGCATTCATCACGTCTTTGAGGCTAAGCGGGCGGCGTGGTTTGAAATAGAGCGGGAAGGGCTCGGCCTGCCCGATGTGTCGGCCATCGGCATAGTCAAGGTACTGGTCCATGCCGTCCACGAAGCGATTGAAGAAACTCCAGGCACGCGTCTCGCAGTAGCGTATGGCGCTGAAGTCGGCAGGGGAATAGGCGTTACTGAACGAGAAGTCGGCATCGCTGCCTGAATAGTAGCCCTGGCTGCGTGCAAAACTAATCACGTCGGGGCTGCAGATGACGTTCTGCCTGTCGTTCATATCAAAGCGGTGGATGCGGCTCTGGTTGGCGTGGGCTGCGATGCAGTCGTCGGGGATACGCACAGCCACCCACACGGCCCCTTTCTCCTTGCCGCCCTTGCCTATCATCTCCATAATCCACACCTCGTTGGGGTCGGCGATGGAGAAACTCTCGCCACTGCTGGCATAGCCGTATTCAGCCACAAGGCGCGTCATCACGCCGATGGCCTCACGGGCAGTCTTGGCGCGTTGCATGCCGAGCGCCATCAGGCTCACATAGTCGATGATGCCCTTCTTGTCCACCAGTTCGTCGCGTCCGCCGAAGGTGGTCTCCATGATGCTGAGGCCGTATTCGTTGATGTTGCCCATCACGCTGTAGGTGTAGGGCGCTTCGGGTATCTCGCCCATGAAATGATTGGTGTCGCCGTCCACGATGCGGCGCATCTCGCCAGCCTTATGCCGTCCGGCAGGGTAATAAACCAGTTTGCCGTACATGCCGTAACTGTCGGCGCTGTAAGAAATCATCGTGGCGCCATCGGAAGAGGCCTTCTTACCCACGAGGAAGTTGGTGCATGCCAGCGCGGGGACGGCGGCGAGGAGGAACAGGCTTAGAATGAAACTTTTCATCTTCTACGATTGGTTAACTGAGGTTATGAAAGGGAGTTATAAGGGGGAGTTATAAGAGGGAGTTAAAAGAGGGAGTTAAAAGAGGGAGTTAAAAGAGGGAGTTAAAAGAGGGAGTTAAAAGAGGGAGTTATAGAGAGGAGTTATAGAGAGGAGTTATAGAGAGGAGTTAAAACGAGCCAATACTTCGTCGCGCCCCTATTTCCACGCAGCGCAGAAGAGTAACGGCCCCTGATAACTACCCACCTTAACTACTCGGCTTAACTACTCGGCTTAACTACTCGGTTTAACTACTCGGTTTAACTACTCGGTTTAACTCCCCTAAACAAGTACACGCTTCAACAGGCTTTGAAACTCATGTCAAGGCTCTTGACACTGTGGGTGAGGGCGCCGACGCTGATGTAGTCCACGCCGCATTCGGCAAACTGGCGGAGCGTGTCGATGGTGATGCCGCCGCTGCTCTCTATCTCCACCCGTCCGGCCACAATCTCTACCGCACGGCGTGTGTCGTCCACGTTGAAATTGTCGAGCATCACGCGGTCTGCGCCGCCATGGGCAAGTGCTTCTTCGAGTTCGTTGAAGTTGCGCACCTCAATCTCCACCTTCAGGCACAGGCTCTTCTCGTCGAGATACTTGTGGCACCGGTCGAGGGCCGCCGTAATGCCGCCTGCAAAGTCCACGTGGTTGTCCTTGAGCAAAATCATGTCGAAGAGGCCGATGCGGTGGTTCACGCCGCCGCCAATCTTCACCGCCTCCTTCTCCAACATACGCATGCCAGGCGTGGTCTTGCGGGTGTCGAGCACCCGTGTGTGCGTGCCCTCCAAGAGTTTCACATAGCGGCGCGTGGTGGTAGCGATGCCGCTCATGCGCTGCATCACGTTGAGCATCAGGCGCTCGGTCTGCAACAGGCTGCGAACACTGCCGCTGACCACCATGGCGATGTCGCCAGGTTTCACCTCGGCGCCGTCCTCGATGAGCACCTCCACCTGCAGGGCGGGGTCGAAACGGTGGAATATCTCCTTCGCGATACGCACGCCAGCCAGCACGCCGGCCTCCTTGATGAGCAGATGTTGCCGCCCCTGTGCGTCTTCGGGGATGCAGCAAAGTGTGGTGTGGTCGCCATCGCCTATATCCTCGCTGAAGGCAAGGTCGATGAGGCGGTCGTTGAGTTCGTCGACTGTATACATATACAATATATTATATAGGGAATAATGCGGCAAAGATACGAAGTTCCTGCATTTGTTCATATTTTTGTGGCTGATGAAAGCAATTCTATTGGTAGTCGGGAAGACATCCGACAAGCGGCTGGCCACCCTCACCGACGAGTATAAGGCACGGCTCAGCCACTATCTGCCCTTTGACCTTGAGGTGGTGCCCGATGTAAAAGGCGCGGGGACACAACCCGCCGCCGTGCGTGAGGCGGAAGGTGCGGCGCTGCTCAGGCGCATCGAGCCATCCGACCGCGTGGTGCTGCTTGACGAAGGGGGCGATATGCTCACCTCGCGGCAGTTTGCCGCATTTGTGCAGAAGCGGCTCGCCATGGGCGGTAAGCGATTGGTGTTTGTGGTGGGTGGTGCCACAGGTTTCTCTCCCGCTGTGCGCGGACGGGCAGACGATGTGCTCTCGCTCTCCCGCATGACGATGACACACCAGATGGTGCGTCTCTTCTTTGCCGAACAACTATACAGGGCTATGACAATCCTGCGCGGCGAGCCCTACCACAACGACTAAGTGGCAGCGGCGAGCGCAGTGGCAAACTTTTTGCTATAACCATGGACAAAAACTAATCAGTTATGGCATTCATCGATTATTACAAGATTATGGGTTTGCCGCGCACGGCCTCGCAGGAAGACATCCGCAAGGCATACAAACGGCGCGCCAAGCAGTTTCATCCCGACCTGCACCCCGACGACCCCAAGGCCAAGGCCAAGTTTCAGGCGCTGACCGAAGCCAACGCCGTGCTGTCAGACCCCGACAAGCGTTCCAAATACGACCGCTACGGCGAGCATTGGGACAAGATGGGAGCGTTTGGCGGCGGAGCAGGTGACGCTCGGGGCTTCGAAGGCTTTGACTTCTCGCAGTTCACTGGCGGCGGGGGCTTCTCCTCTTTCTTTGAAAACCTCTTCGGCGGCATGGCCGGTGCACGGCACACCCGCACGCGGCATTCCACCGCCACGCCCGACGCTGAGTATTCTCTCGAGATTG
The DNA here is from genome assembly GCA_017444485.1 of Bacteroidaceae bacterium. Taxonomy (GTDB): domain Bacteria; phylum Bacteroidota; class Bacteroidia; order Bacteroidales; family Bacteroidaceae; genus Alloprevotella. Next base: position 3,951 of record JAFSWM010000115.1, read on the forward strand.
ACATCTACACTGCGTTGCTCGGTGGCGAAGTGGTGCTCACGCTTGATGGGAAACAGATTAAACTGCACGTGAAGCCCGGCACCTGGGAGGGTAGCAAGGTGCGGCTCCGCGGCAAAGGCTTCACACGCCCCGATGGCACGCGCGGCGACGCCATCCTCACCTATCACATCGCCAAACCCGTGCTCAACAACAGGCAGGCCGAAATGCTCAAACAGATGCAGTCGGCCTGAGCGCGGGCTGTCGCGAAGCGGCGGCAGCACAACTCCGAAAATGAAAAATGTTTGTGTTTAGTTTTGCGCTGCAACCATAAAATCCTACCTTTGCGCTTACTATGGCAAAAACGAAACGTTTCAAGAAGATACGCCTGCATCAGGAGGGCACCGCCACAATGCTGTGGGGCGGCCTGGCTCTGCTGGCACTGAATGGGGGCTTGTACTGGCTCACGGCGGGTACGTCATGGCAGTGGCTCGCATACACCCTGTTGGCAGTGAGCGTGTGTCTATACGGCGCAGTGGTCAACTTCTTCCGCTGCCCCATCCGCGTCTTTGAAGACGAGACGGAGGGCGTGGTGGTGGCTCCGGCTGACGGCAAGATCGTGGTCTGCGAAGAAGTGGAGGAACAAGAGTACTTCCAAGGCAAGCGGCTGATGATTTCCGTCTTCATGTCGCCGCTCAACGTCCACGCCAACTGGTTTCCCGTGGGTGGCAAAGTCCTCTCGGTGAGCCACCACCGTGGCAACTTCCACAAGGCTTGGCTGCCCAAGGCCAGTATGGAGAACGAACACGCCGACACACTGATCGAGGTGGAGGGCGGCGAGCGCGTACTGGTGCGGCAGGTGGCCGGAGCCGTGGCCAGGCGTATTGTGACCTACCCCCGCGAGGGCGACTCGTGCTATATCGACGAGCACCTGGGCTTCATCAAGTTCGGAAGCCGCGTGGACGTGTTCCTGCCCCCCACGGCAAAGCCTTGTGTCAAGATAGGCGACAAGACAGTGGGCAACGAAACGGTCATCGCCAACCTCAGTTGCTAATAGAAGCATGAAACGCCACATCCCTAACCTCATCACGCTGTGCAACCTTGTTTGCGGCTGTGTGGCCGTGTTGCGCGGTTTTGAGGCCGACTATGAAGGCGCGTTGCTGTGGATATGCGGCGGCGCGCTGTTTGACTTTTTTGACGGCTTCGCAGCCCGCCTGCTGGGGGTATCGTCTGACATCGGCAAGGAACTCGACTCGCTGGCCGACGACATCACCTTCGGCCTCGCTCCCGCCGCGGTGTGCTTCTCCCTCATCGCCGACGCGGTGAAGCCCGAACTGCCGCACGCAGTGCTGACCGTGCTGCCCTATCTGGCCTTCGTCATGGCGGCGATGTCGGGGCTGCGGTTGGCGAAGTTCAACCTTGACACACGGCAGGCCAACACGTTCATCGGGCTGCCCACCCCTGCCAACGCCCTGTTCTGGTCGGCGCTGGCCGTGGGTGCACAGGAGTGGCTGGCCACAAGCCCTTGGGCCGCATGGACGGTGCTGGCCGGCGTGCTGGTGATGAGCGCGCTGCTCGTGAGCGAAATCCCTATGTTCGCCCTTAAGTTCAAGCACTTCGGGCTGAAGGGCAATGGTCTGCGCTACGGTTTCCTGGTTCTTTCTGCCGCGTTGCTGGCGGGCCTCGGGCTGACGGGCCTGGCACTGATCGTGCCGTTGTATGTGGCCGTGTCGGTGGTGGCCGTCTTTTTCACCCACAAAACCACGGTGGCCTGAGGGTTGCCGTAACTTTTAAGCACAATCCCCGCGATGAAATTCCTCGGTTGCCTGCTCGGTTTTTTTGTGGCCATCGCGCTATGGGCCTTTGTCGTGGCGCGGCAAGTGGTGCACCATGCTATGGACATGCTGCGCGGCGGCTCGGCAAGAAAGGAGAAGGATGAAGACGCTGTACGCACGGCGGGCCGCACCAACGCTCAGGGCAGCAGGGCCGAGGAGGGACTCTTTGGGCAGACTGAGCGGCAGTATGTGGACTTCGAGGAAGTGAAAGACGAATAGGAGCGCATGAGATACAGTATTATTGTCCCCGTTTATAATCGCCCCGATGAGGTGGCGGAACTACTTGAGAGCCTGACGCAGCAGCGCGTTGGCGACTTCGAGGTGGTCATTGTGGAAGACGGCAGCAGCGTGCCTTGCCAGGCGGTGTGCGACCGCTATGCCGACCGCCTGCCGCTGCACTACTTCTGCAAGGAGAATGGCGGCCCGGGCCCGGCCCGCAACTATGGGGCGGAACGGGCGCAGGGCGAGTGGCTCATCATCCTTGACAGCGACGTGGTATTGCCGCCTGGCTACCTCGCTGCCATCGGGGAGGAGATCGACGGTGAAGACTGCGACGCCTTTGGCGGGCCGGACCGTGCGCACCCGTCGTTCACCCCTGTGCAGAAGGCCATCAACTATGCCATGACCTCTTTCTTCACCACCGGCGGCATACGCGGCGGGAAGAAGAAGTTGGACAAGTTCTACCCCCGCTCCTTCAATATGGGCATCCGCGCTGCGGCCTACAAGGCTCTCGGCGGTTTCAGCCCCATGCGCTTCGGCGAGGACATCGACCTCTCCACGCGTATCTTCAAGGCTGGCTACCGCTGCCGCCTGTTTCCGGAGGCGTGGGTGTGGCATAAGCGGCGCACCGACCTGCGCAAATTCTTCAAGCAGGTGCACAACAGCGGCATCGCCCGCATCCACCTCACCGTGCGCCACCCTGGCACGCTGAAACTGGTGCACCTGCTGCCGGCGGCGTTCACCGTGGGCTGCGTCGTGCTGCTGCTCGGCGGCTTGCTGTCGCCCTGGCTGTGGCTGCCGCTCGCGGCCTATGCTCTGCTGGTGCTGGCCGACGCGGCGATCAATGAGCGCAGCGTGCTGGTGGGCGTGCTGGCTGTTGCCGCTTCGTTTGTGCAACTGACGGGCTACGGCACGGGTTTCCTGCGCGCTGCCTGGCGCCGCTACGTGCTGCGCAGCGGCGAGTTCGAAGCCTTCAAAAAGAGTTTCTATGAGTGAAAGGGAAACGCGGCTCACCGTGAAGCAATGGGACGAGGCCGACCGCCCGCGCGAGAAACTGCTGGCACACGGCGCACAGGCTCTGAGCAATGCCGAACTGCTGGCCATCCTCATCGGCTCCGGCACGCCCGACGAGACCGCCGTGGACGTGACGCGGCGCATCCTCGACGACACCAGCGGCAGCCTCAGGCAACTCGGTAGGCTCTCGTGCGGCGAACTCTGTTCCTACAAGGGCATCGGGCCAGCCAAGGCCGTGAGCATCATGGCGGCCTGCGAACTGGGCCGGCGGCGCGAGGCGGAACTCGACACGAAGCGCCCGCTGATGAGCAATGCCGAAGTGATATGGCGGTTCTATAAGGGCAAGATGGCCGACAAGATTGTGGAGGAGTTCCACATCGCCCTGCTTGACAACAGCCTGCACCTCATCTCCTCGCGCCTCATCAGCCGCGGCGGGCTGACCAGCACAGCGGTGGACCTGCGCGTGCTGCTGCGCGAAGCCCTCACCGGTGGCGCCGCTGCCGTGGCAGCGATACACAACCACCCCAGCGGCAACCCGCGCCCCAGCACGCAAGACAACGACCTGACGCGCCGCATCCAGAACGCCTGCGAAGCCGTAGGGCTGAAACTGGTGGACCACATCATCGTCACACCAGACGCATACTATAGTTATAACGAGTCCGCGCAACTCTGACCGCGCGGCCATCCCCATCCCACCTATGACACCTGAAGAACGCATACAGATGGAGGAGCGTATCGTGGAGACGCTCAAGACCGTCTTCGACCCCGAGATACCCGTGGACGTGTACAACCTCGGCCTCATCTACAACATCGACCTGCACGACGACTGCTCGCTCGACGTGGACATGACCATGACGGCCCCCAACTGCCCCGCCGCCGACTTCATCATGGAGGACGTCCGCCTCAAACTGCAAGGCATCACGGGCATCGGCAAGGTGAACGTACACCTCGTCTTCGAACCCGAATGGGACAAAGACATGATGAGCGAAGAGGCACGCCTCGAACTGGGCTGGCTCTAATCCTCCACGCGCTACAGTACCACTCAAGAAGCGCTACAGTACCACTCAACAGCAACTAAAGTACTACTCTAATGCAACTAAAGTACTACTCTAATGCAACTAAAGTACTACTCTAATGCAATTAAAGTACTACTCTAATGCGACCAAAGTACCACTCAAGCCATCTCTCCCCCCGCCCATGAAACCCGTATACTTCCTCTCCGACGCGCACCTCGGCAGCCTGGCCATACGCCACCAGCGCACACAGGAGCGCCGCCTCGTCAATTTCCTCGACAGCATCAAGGACAAAGCCTCCGCCGTATATCTGCTCGGCGACATCTTCGACTTCTGGCACGAGTACCGCACCGTAGTGCCACGCGGCTACACCCGCCTGCTCGGCAAACTGAGCGAACTGACCGACAACGGCGTGGAAGTCCACTTCTTCATCGGCAACCACGACCTCTGGCAAAACGGCTACCTCACCGAGGAATGCGGCATCACCGTACATCGCGAGGGCTGCGCCATGGAGATAGGCGGCAAAGTGTTCTTCCTCGCCCACGGCGACGGGCTGGGCACACGCGACCGCAAATTCCTCATCCTGCGCCACATCTTCCACAACCGCCTCTGCCGAGCCCTCTTCGCCGCACTGCATCCACGCTGGGGCATGGCCTTCGGGCTGGGATGGGCACGCCATAGCCAACTGAAACACCAGCGGCAGGGCGAGCCGCGCTACAAGGGCGAGAACCGCGAAGAACTCATGCTGTTCGCCCGCGAATACGCCCATACACACCCCGAAATCAACTACTTCGTCTTCGGCCACCGCCACATCCAGCACGACGTCAGCCTGCACAGCGGCGCCCGCGTGCTCTTCATCGGCGACTGGATCACCCGCTACACCTTCGCTCGCTTCGACGGACAGACACTCACCATGGACAACTACATCGAGGGACAGACCGAGGCCTGACGCCCGCGCCCCCCCGACCACAACGCCACACACCACATGCCCCAACCCTTCCTCTCGGCAGAACACATCTGCAAGCGGTTTGCCCATCACACCGCACTCACCGACGTGAGCATCAGCGTGCCCGAAGGCCGCATCTTCGGACTGCTCGGGCCCAACGGCGCCGGCAAGACCACCCTGAGACGCATCATCAACCGCATCACAGCCCCCGACAGCGGCACCGTCATGCTCGGCGGACACCCACTCCAGGCCGACGACGTGCGCACCATAGGCTACCTGCCCGAAGAGCGCGGGCTGTACAAGAAGATGAAAGTGGGCGAACAGGCACTCTACCTGGCCCGCCTCAAAGGGATGGGGCGCGACGAGGCACGCACCGCGCTGTACGAATGGTTCGATCGCTTCGGCATCACCTCGTGGTGGAACAAAAAACTCGAGGAACTCTCCAAAGGCATGCAGCAGAAGGTGCAGTTCATCGTCACCGTAGTGCACCGCCCGCGCCTGCTCATCTTCGACGAGCCATTCAGCGGCTTCGACCCCGTCAATGCCGAGCGCCTCAAGCAAGAGATACTCCGCCTGCGCGACGAGGGGCACACCATCATCTTCTCCACCCACAACATGGCCTCCGTCGAAGAAATCTGCGACGAGATGGCACTGATCAACCAGGGCCAAGTGGTGCTACGCGGCAACGTGCAAGAGGTGAAGCGCCGCTTCAGCACAGGCGACTACGAACTCCTCAGCGCCGCCGACACCCTCCCCGCCGCCGACACTGCCTACACCATCGTCAGCAAAGAGCAGCACAGCGCCGGCGTGCGCTATCGGCTGCGTAAGGCCGACCAGGCCACACTGGGCGAACTCCTCAGCCGTCTGGCCGCACAGTGCGAACTGCGCAGTTTCAGCGAGCAGTTGCCCACCATGCACGAAATCTTCCTACGCACCGTATCCTCAACCCAAGCCGCCCCGCAGTCATGAACAAACTACTCATCATCATACGCCGCGAGTTCCTCACCCGCGTGCAGAAGAAATCCTTCATCGTGCTCACGCTGCTCATGCCCTTCATCTTCGCCGCCCTCATCTTCGTGCCCCTCGCCCTGGCAGGCATCAAGGACGACAGCGGCAAGCAAGTGGCCGTGGTGGACAAGACAGGGCTCTATACCGGCCTCTTCCAGGGCAACGCAGCCTACACCTTCGTGGAGGTCCCCGACACCACAGCAGAGATGCGCGACGAGGACAGCCCCATCGAGGCCGTGGTGCTCATCAGCGACACGCTCACCCGTCGGCCCGACGCCTTCACCATCTATTCGCGGCGCGAAGTGAGTAGCGAACTGCTCACCCTCGTGCAGACACAACTCAACGAGCGCATCAGGCAAGACAAACTCAGAGCCTACGACGTGCCAGGCCTCGACAGCATCATCAGCGACGTGCAGACGCAGGTCAGCGTGAGCACCAAGAAATGGACCGCCGACGGCACCGAGCGCCACAGCGACACCTTCGTGGCCATCGGCGCCGGCTTCCTCTTCACGTTCCTTATCTATATGTTCGTGATGAGTTACGGCGCCATGGTGATGCAGAGCGTGCTCGAGGAGAAGACGGGGCGCATCGTGGAACTGATGGTCAGCAGCGTCCGTCCGTTCCAACTCATGATGGGCAAGATAGTGGGCATCGCCCTTGTGGGCTTCCTGCAACTGGCCATCTGGGGCGTGATGCTCGCCCTGCTGCTCATGGCGGCAGGCCTGCTCTTTGGCCAAGCGCCCACCGTGGGGATGCACATGCCCCCAGGCACCGATGCCGCCGCCATGCAAGCCGTGCAACCTGCCGAGGGCAGTTCGCAGCAACTGTTGCAGGCCCTCGCCGGACTGCCGTATGCCGAGATGGGCGTGCTGTTCGTGCTCTACTTCGTGGGCGGATACCTGCTCTACGCCTCCTTCTTCGCCGCCGCCGGCGCCAGCGTGTCGCAGCAGGAGGACTCCGCGCAGTTCACCATGCCCGTCGTACTTCTCATGCTCTTTGGCCTCTACGCCGCGATGTACAGCGTGGAGAACACCGACGGCCCGCTCGCCTTCTGGGCCTCGCTCTTCCCCCTCACCTCGCCCATCGTGATGATGGTGCGTATCCCCTTCGGCGTGCCGCTCTGGCAGGAATTCCTCTCGCTCGCGCTGCTCTATGCCACGTCGTTGCTCTTCGTGTGGCTCGGCGCTAAGATCTATCGCACGGGCATCCTGATGTACGGCAAGAAGCCCACCCTGCGCGAGATAGCCCGCTGGCTGCGCTACGACTGAGGCGCCGCGAGACTTCTCACTGACGTAAATCAACAATCAGGGCGTTGTTGATTCAATGACAATCGGCTTCATTCCTGACGTAGTTTCACGCGAAATCTATAATTTTGCCTGCAAAGACTGAATAGCCCATGTTTAGCATCCATGAAATATCAGAATACATTGTGGCGCTCATTGCCGCTTTCGCCAAGCACTATGCAATGACCGATGCGGAGGCCTATTTATACCTGAACAAGTATGGGGCAATAAAGGTGGCACACGATTATTATGATGTCATGCATACCCAGCCAATGGACGACATGGTGCAAAGCATCTCCAACTATTGCAAGAGGAAAGGAGGCGAGTTATGATCATGCTTTATCATGGCAGCAATGTAGCCCTTGAGCAGATAGACTTGCGCAAGTCACGCCCCAACAAAGATTTCGGGCGTGGGTTCTATCTTTCGGCTGACCGCCAACAAGCCTGGCGCATGGGTGAGTTCAAAGCCTTGACAGAAGGGGGCGAGCCGGTGATGAATACTTATCTCTTCGATGAGGACACGCTTACCACTGGTGAGTTGAAAGTACTCACCTTTGAGGGTTACAATCGTGAATGGGCAGAGTTCATCTTTCTCAATCGCAACAACAAGACCGATGCGCCGGCACACGATTATGACATTGTCTATGGCCCGATAGCCAACGACCGAGTGGGCGTGCAGATTGGCAAATACGAGGCAGGCGACATCACTCTCGACCAGTTCCTTCACAATCTGAAGTATATGAAAGGCGTCACATTCCAATACTACTTTGGGACAGAGCGCGCCATCTCTAAACTGCGAAAGGTATGACCGCGCAAAACGTATCACAGCAGGAGTTCAAGTACCTGAAGGAGCACCTCACGGCGCGCATGATACAGATACTTGCCGAGGAGCAGGGCTACTCCCTCGAGGAAGCCATTGATCGTGTTTATACCTCACCGATTTACGACAAACTGAGCGACGTCCGCACGGGGCTATTCTTTCAGTCGCCACGCTACGTGCTGTCCTACCTTTCATAACTATTGCTCGCGAAACGCGCCCCGCCCTTTTGCGCCTTTTTTTTTGATGTAGCCCCTCCCCACCCCACATCCCCTCTTCCCCATGCCCAACACCGCACTATCTGCCGCACGCACGGCACGCAACGACGAGTTCTACACGCAGTGGGAGACCATTGAGCGCGAGGTGCGCGCCTACCTGGACTACGACGCCGACGTGTTTCGAGGCAAGACGGTGCTACTGCCCTGCGACGACCCCGAGTGGAGCAACTTCACCAAGTACTTCGCGCAGAACTTCGAAGCCTTTGGCCTGCGCAAGTTGATTTCCACCAGTTACGCCACCGAGAGCAAGCGCTACCCGCTCCACTATATGCCCTCGCTCTTTGAGCAGGACGCGCCGCAGTTTGACGCCAACAAGACGCGCTGCCGCGGCAAGATCTTCGTGCTCACCAAGGACGTGAGCGGCGACGGGCGCACCGACCTCAACGACCTGCAGTGGCAGTACCTCGAGGGCGACGGCGACTTCCGCAGCGCCGAGGTGACGGCGCTCAGGGACGAGGCCGACATCATCGTCACCAACCCGCCCTTCTCCCTCTTTCGCGAGTTCTTCGCCTGGATCATGGAGGCGGGCAAGAAGTTCCTGATGATTGGCAACAGCAATGCCACGACCTACAAGGAACTGTTCCCGCACATCAAGGAAAACCGCGTATGGCTCGGTGCCACGGGCTATCAGCAAGACATGGTGTTCGGCGTGCCCGAGGGTGCTGGCGTGGCCGAGGCCGACCGGCGCAAGGCAGCGCGCCTGGGCTATGTGGGCAACTACACGCGGCTGGGCAACTCGTGCTGGTTCACCAACCTCGACCACGGACGGCGCCACAAGCCGCTGCCGCTGATGACGATGGCCGACAACCTGCGCTACTCGCGCCACCGCGAACTGCGCGGCAAGGCCTGCTACGACCGCTACGACAACTACGACGCGATAGAGGTGCCCTACGTCGATGCCATCCCCGCCGACTACGATGGCGTCATGGGCGTGCCCATCACATTCCTCGACAAGTATTGCCCTGAGCAGTTTGAGATTGTCAATGCCAATGATTTTCGGAGACATGAGGCGGTTCCAGTAAAACCGCATGGGCTTATCAAGGATAAAGATGGTGCTATAAACGGAAAACCAACCTATGCCCGCATCCTCATCCGCCGCAAGGCATCGGAATAGGAAGGTGCACTTCCTCGCCCAGGAAGGTGCACTTCCTCGCTTAGGAAGGTGCACTTCCTATTGAGAGCATCTCCCATAAAGAAAAACCACTACAACCATGAAAACCACACTCCATACCGACATCACCGTGGAAGCCCTGTGCGAGGGCTTCGTATATAACGAACTGGAGGGCAAGGGGCTCTTTGGCCTCGGCGGCAGGCTCACCATACAGCCCGAATACCAGCGCAACTACATCTATGCCGACGGCAGGCGCGACGTGGCCGTCATAAGCAGCGTGCTACGCGGCTACCCCCTGGGGCTCATCTACTTCGTGCAGACCGCCGACGGACGCTACGAGGTGCTCGACGGGCAGCAGCGCATCACCTCGCTGGGGCGCTACGTCCGCGGCCACTTCGCCATCATCGACGCCGAGGGCGTGCCGCAATACTTCAGTGGCCTCAACGCCGCACAGCAGCGCACGATACTCTCCACGCCGCTGCTCATCTACGTCTGCGAAGGCACGGAGCAGGAGATCAAGCAGTGGTTCGAAACCATCAACATCGCCGGCATCCCGCTCAACGAGCAAGAGAAGCGCAACGCCATCTACAGCGGACCCTTCGTCACAGCGGCCAAGGCCGTGTTCAGCAACTCGCAGAACGCCCACGTGCAGAAGTGGTCGGCCTACGTCAAGGGCGACGTCAAGCGCCAGGCCTTCCTGGAGCGCGCCCTTGACTGGGTGAGCCAGGGCCACATCAGCGAGTACATGAGCGCCCACCGCTGCGACACCGACTGCGGCGCATTGTGCACCTACTTCGACGCCGTCATCAACTGGGCCGCCACGGTGTTTCCCTGCGTGGAGCGCGAGATGCAAGGCCTCGAGTGGGGCAGGCTCTATGAGGAATATCACGCTCGGCCCTACAACCCCCAGGACGTGTTGGCCCACGTGCGGCGGCTCTATGCCGACCCCTACGTCACGCAGAAGCGCGGCATCTTCGAGTACATCCTCGGCGGCTGCCGCGACACGCACCTGCTGCAGGTCCGCGTGTTCGACGACGTGACGAAACGCGCCGTCTATGCCCGCCAGACGCAGGAGGCACAGGCCCAGGGCGTGAGCAACTGCCCGCTCTGCGCCCTCGGCCACGACGCCAACCGCGAGAGGATTTGGAGGCTCGCCGAGATGGACGCCGACCACGTCACGGCATGGAGCAAGGGCGGCACCACCAGCGCCGCCAACTGCCAAATGCTCTGCCGCACCCACAACCACGCCAAGGGCAACCGATAAGCGCGCCGCGGGCATCCAATGATAAAGATTGAAAACACTGATTAGAGGATATACTCATATGGAAGACAACCATGAAATGATTATTCCGAAAGAGAAACTTGCAAATGCAGTACAAGTCATAAAGGATGCAATCTTGCAAAGCCAGCAAAGAGCATTAGGTTCAGTGAACCAAGAACAATTGGCTCTGTACTATGGCATTGGTCGGTATATATCAGCTAATACCCGAACAAGGAATTGGGGAAAGGGATTTATTGAAGGCCTCAGCGAACAATTACGCAAGGAACTTCCTGGGCTTCGCGGTTTTTCCTCACGCAATTTGAGGAACATGCGTACGTTCTATGAAGAATGGAGAAGCCTTGAAGGTCCTGATATAGCAGTTCAGACTGCCAAATTGGAGAAAGGCAAACAAGATACATTCGTTGAGGCAAGCAATAATCCCAATATGGCAGTTCAAACTGCCGAAATGCAAGGAATGAATGGATTTCGTCAGATGCAATTGATCGTCACACCAAATTTCCCTATCTCAGCATTCCTTAGCATCAGTTTTACCCATCATACTTCAATCCTTGCCCATGCAAAGTCATACGAAGCACGCACGTTCTACATCCAATTCGCTGCGGACTACAAGGTAAAGTGTGAAGATTTAGAACAATTGATGAAAGACGATTTGTTCGGACATCAAGGTCAATTACCCAATAATTTCAAGAAAACCATCCCAAACCAATTGCAAGCCTATCGTGCAATCAAGATGTTTAAGGATGAATATCTGCTAAACTACATCAATACTGAAGAACTATTTGTACGCGACAAAGATCGTGATGAACGCGTCATAGAACAGGGCATTATCAATAATGTGAAGAACTTCATCATGACCTTTGGCCGGGACTTTACATTTGTCGGCAACCAATACCATCTGGAGAAGTTCGGTATTGAACAGTTTCCTGATTTGCTGTTCTTCAACAGAGAACTATCTGCACTTGTTTGCGTGGAACTAAAAGACGGGCCATTCAAGACTGCATATTTAGGACAATTGGCAGGGTATCTGCGCATACTTGATGATGAAGTGCGCAAGCCTAATGAAAACCCTTCAATAGGCATAATACTCTGCAAAAATGCCAACAAGAAGTTTGTGGAATATGTTATTCAAGACTACGACAGGCCTATGGGTGTTGCTACCTACAAGACTTCTGCTGATATGGATGACCGGTTGAAAAGCTTACTCCCTTCAATAGATGACTTGAAAGGGCTATTATAGGGGCGTTCTATAAATTAGGCAGTCACATATTCTTTGTGATTAGGATTCGGCTTGATGCTTTTTAGCGCTTGTTGTTATCTTTTGCTTTAAGTTCTTGCACCATAGCTCGCTATGCTGCTGCGAACTTAAAACAAAATCTAAGCAACAATCGCTAAAAAATCATTCAACCCTAATTTATAGAACACCCCTATAAACTGACGTCTCCTGCCTCTCCTGTCCTTCCCGCATTGCGGCCCTTTGATTCGTAGAACGCGCCGCGGGCAGGGGCGCAAAGAAGTCCGGCGGCTTCGCAGTGCTATCTGCGGAGCCGCCGGACGCGGTGGTGTGGCCTATGCGAGCGGGCTTAATTGATGTAAACCTTACGTCCGCCCACGATGTACACGCCGCGGCTGGGGTTGGTCACGCGGCGGCCCTGCAGGTCATAGACCGCGGCAGGCTGCGCTGCGGGCTGGATGGTGAGGGCCTCGATGGCAGTGGCATCCTTCTTGCGGCAGGTCACCTCGATGTTGCGCACCTCCCAGGTGGGAGCTACCTCGGCGTCGCTCTTGTAGAAGAAGCCGATCTCGATGTCCTGGCCGGCAAACTCGCTCAGGTCGATCTCAACCTCGGCGAAGTCGGAGAAGTTCTTGCCTTCCCTGAGGTCGGGGAACGTGAGGGGCAGTACCACCCACTCGCCAGCCTTGAGGGCACGCGTGGTGGCCGTGGGTTCAAGCAGGGCGCGGGCCTTCAGTTCCATGTATCCGCCTGCCGCTGCTGCGCTGACGTAGCCTATGGCGTGGTCGAAACTGAGCGCGGGCTTAGCCTCGGGGTCGGCAGCGTCAAGGAAGGGGATGCTGAGTATGGGGGTCTTCAGCACGGCCTCGGCGGGCAGGTTCTGCTTGTTGGCAGCGTCGTAGCCGCTGGCCACGGCGCCATACCTGCTGTCGAAGCGCCAAATGCTGGTCATCTGGTCGGGCAGCACGACGTTCTCCACGATGAGGCTGTTCTGGCTGCTGGTGGCCGCGTCGGAGAAGATGACGCCCTCGGTGTCGGTGGTGTCGGTGCTGGTGGTGTCGGTCTGCTCGCTGATGGTGATGGTATAAGTCACCTCGGTGACGGCGCTGGGGTTGCCCTCGTCGTCGTAGGCGATGGCCTTGACGGTGGCAGACTCATAGAGTTTGAAGGAGTCGGCATAGCGTGCGGAGTTCCAGTTGGGCTCGGAGCCGTCAACGGTGTAGAAGATGTACGCTCCCTCGCCGGCCTTGATGCTGACGGTGACGCTGTCTTTCTTCTCGCCGCCAGCGGGGCTGATGACGGGCGCTGCGACATATACGCCAGGCACTACGGTCTCGGCGTTGCGCTCACCGAGATATACGGTGACGGTCTTCACCTGCGTGGTGGCGCTGGCAGCGAGGGTGACGCTGGTGGCGTTGCCGCTCCAGGCCTTCTGGCTGGCATCTACCTGGCCTATCTCGCTGGTGTAGTTCATGCCGTTGGCTTCAAACTCAATGCGGTAGATGGCCTTGTCCTCGGCCTCCACAGCGAAGGTGATGGCGGTGCCACGATAGGTGCGCAGGGTGATGTTGCCGTTGTTGTCCCACATACGCACCACGGTGCTGCCGCCGCCGTTGTCGGTGGAGAAGGTGACGGGGCCCTCGGTGATAGGCTCGGTCACGGCGCCGGCCTTATCATTGCCCTGGCTACCCGTCTCGAGGTTCCAGGGGTTCTGGCTGAAGGGGAAGGTGACGGTCTCGTAGTCGGGAACTACCACAGTGGTATCGGTCGCCGTGGTGTCGGACTGCTCGCCGGAGTCCTCGCCCTCGCGCACGCCGCTGAAGACGTAGAGATGGGGCAGCAGGCCTTGCTCATCGGCATAACTACCAAAACTGGTGTGCGACGTGCTGTACTGTACGTACTTGTTCACACTGAGGTTAGTGATCGTCCAGCCCATGTTGGCAAGTGCCACGTCCCAATAGCGTCCGTCGGCAGGGTTGTCGCTGACGTTGAAACTGTTGTAGGTGCCGGTCTGATAGACTAAGCGCCCGTCGGGCTGGGTGATGGTGTAGGCCGGTGCGCCGGTCTCGGCTACCTGAGCGGTGAAGATGAAGGCGTTGTTGAGGTTGTCGAGCACGATCGTGTCGTTCACTACGCTGGCCTGGTCCACCTTGAGGTATCCGTAGTTGGTGCTGATGGGTTTGGCCACATAGAGCGTGCTGTCCACGTTTGCCACGATGAGGTACTGGCTGCCGCTGACAATCTCTGTGACGCGCGTGAAGAGGTATTGCTTACCGCCGGTGGTGGGAGTGGTGCCTGTGGTGTCGGTCTGCTCGCCGGGCTGTTCGCCAGCGGTGATGGTGTAGGTCACCTCGGCCACGGCGCTCTTAGCCCCTTCGGCATTATAGGCCACGGCCTTCACTGTGGCGCTCTCGAAGAGCGTGAAGGGCCCAGCATAGGGTGTGGAACGGTCGGTGGGGTCGGTACCGTCGAGGGTGTAGTAGATGGTGGTGGTGGAGTCGCCGGTGATGGACACCTTGACGCTGTCTGTGCGGTTGGTGTTGTTGCGCGGGCTGATGACGGGCATCGTCACGTTGGCACCCGGGGAAACGGTCTGTGCATTGACGTCGGCCAGTTCCACGGTGATGGCCGTCAGGCGGTTGGTCTTCGTGCCGGTGAAGGTCACTTCGGTGTGGTTGCCGGTCCATACGGTGCCATCGAGGGTACCCGCCGTGGTGGTCAGGCCGAAGTTACTGGAGCCCGAGGCAGTGAACGTCACGCCTACGATGGCCTTGCCGCTGTCCACGGGTTTAAGCGTGAAGGAGTTGCCGTTATAGACGCGTAGTTGCGGCCCCGTCCACATACGGATGGGTTGCTGCGCACTGCCCTGTTCGAAGGACATCTCCACGCTGTAGCCATCGGCGTCTGCAGCGATGGGATCAACCATGTCGCCGAGAGCAGCCGACTCACCAGAGCCGCTGCCCAACTCGTGTTGCCACGGGTTGGCGGCGAAGTCGAACACCACCGTCTGCGCATTTACTGACAAGCCTGCCAGCAGGCAGAGCGTCAGCACGAGAAGAGAGTAGAGTTTCTTCATAAGGATGAATAAGGTTTATTGGTTAATGTGTTTCGGTGCGCAAAGTTACCCATTTCTTTCCGTAACATTCTTTTTGCGAGAACAAAAAAAATGGGTAGCGCGGCGGAGCGTTCTGTTTGGGGACACGATGCGCCGCTGGCCGTCCTGTTTTATCTCCCGCTGGCTGCCGCAGGCGGCGAAACCGACCTGCATGGGCGTGGCTGGGTTGTAGAAAAAACTATTGGCTTTGCAGTCGGAACTACAAAGCCAATAGTTTTTTCTACGACCAAGATGTTTTTGGCCTTTTATTGCCGCAGGTTTCGCGGAGTTTGCTACCGCTCTGGCCAGTGGGCCGTCATCACCGCTACGAAGGTAGGCGGCAGCGGGCGGCATGGCAAGGACAAATTGCGCGGCGGCGGCAGGCTCAGTCCTCAGCGAGCACCTTGGGGATGAAATAGACAATCTGCTTGCGCCACCAGGGCCAGTCGTGCGCCACGTCGTATCCCCAGTAGTCGATCCAAACCGGCACGTTGTGGCGAGCCATGATCTCCTGCATCTCGCGGGTGTCGCGCAGCATGTCGTCCTCCCAGGCTCCTTGCCCTACGCAGAGGATAATGTCGCGCTTGCAGTAGATGTGCCAATAGGGGTGGTCGTCGGGCATCTGCCAGAGGTAGTGGAGCGGGGAGTTGAAATAGAGCGTGTCGTCCATGTAGTCGCCGAAGAAGTAGTCCTTGCGGTACACTCCGCTCAGGGCGATGACGCTGGTGAAGAGGTCGGGCCGTCGCAGGAAGATGTTTGCGCTGTGGTAGGCTCCCATGCTGCATCCGGTGATGATCATCATCTCGCCGTCGAATGCCTGAGTCTGCGGCACGAGTTCCTCGGTGATATACTTGAACCACGCCTCGTGGCGTGCGCTACGCGTTGCGCCGTCGGCTCCGGTGGCAGACCATGTCTCGCCGTCGATGCTGTCGGCGCAGATGAGGCGTATGCGCCCACCCTCAATCCAGGGGGCCAGCACGTCGGTCATACCGAAGTTGTCGTAGTCGTAGTAGCGCCCGTCCTGCGAGGGGATGACCAGGACGGGGCGGCCTGTGTCGCCGTAGGTCATGTACTCCATGTCGCGCTGCAGGTTTGCGCTATAGTGTTTGTGGTAGTTTCCGTTCATCGTGTGGGGTTATGGTTTATGCCGTGCCGCATGGTGCGAGCCTTCGGCGATGGGGTTTGTAAGTGTTGTGGCGGTGGGTTCAGGCTTTCTCGGTGACGAAGCGTATGAACTCGTCCACCTCCTCCTGCGTGCGCAGTTTGACGGTGTACATCTGGTTGCCCATGGCGCCGGAGAGCACGTCGGGCATGCGCTCGCACATCACCATGCCCGAGGCATAGCGGTCGAGCACCTCCTGGTGCGTGTGGCGGTAGTTGTGCACGTCGCGGCGTGAACTGTAGGCGCAATAGAACTGCTCACCCTCGGGCGTGCGGCGCTCGTTGAAGCAAACGGCGTCGGCCCAGATGCTATAGACGTCGGTGCTGTGGGCGTAGTTGATCATGTCGGGCGTATAGCCTCCAGCGGGGCGCATGTTCACCTCGAGCCCCACGAAGTCGCCCTGCTGGCCCAGCCCCTTGTGCTCGCGGCTGAGGCAGAAGAACTCGAAATGCACGAAGCGGCTCTTCACGTGGAACGCCTTGAGCGTGCGGCGCCCCAATTCGCGCAACTGCTCCGGCACATCCTTCTGCACCACATAGGAGAGTTCCAACTGCTTGTTCACAATCTCCATGATGCTGGGCGGGAACCACGAGGCAGACTCGAAGAGGGGGTTGCTGTCCGCGTCGCAGATGGCGTCGTAACTGTAGATATTGCCGGTGATGAACTCTTCGATGACGTAGCCGGCGCTGTGGGGATTGTTGTCGAAGAATGCGCGGAGTTCCTCCTCGCTGTGAATCTTGTGGGTGTCGCTGGCCCCCACGCCCACATCGGGCTTGGCGATGAGCGGATAGCCCGTCAGTGCGGCAAACTGCAAGGCGGCCTCGCGTCCCTCGCGTCCGTGTATCTGCCGAGCGGTGGGGATGCCGCCCTCGGCGTAGAAGCGCTTCATGGCCGACTTCTCCTTGAAGTCCTCCACACCGTCGCTCTTCACGCCGGTGCAGATGTTGAAGTCGGTGCGCAGGCGTGCGTCCTGCTCCAGCCAATACTCGTTGTTCGACTCGAGCCAGTCGATGCGCCCGTAGCGCGAGGCGAAGCGCGCCACGCTGCGGTACACCTGGTCGTAGTCCTCAAGGGTGTCCACGCGGCAGTAGTCGGTCAGGGACGACTTGAGTTCATCGGAAAGAGCCTCATAGGGCGTGTCGGCTATGCCGAGCACGTTGGCCCCGCGCTGCTTCAGGCGGTTACAAAACTGCCAGTAGGTGTGCGGGAAGTGGGGGGAGATAAATACGACGTTCATAATCGTTGAATGGAGATCGGGTTTTGCGTGCAAAAGTACAAATAAATTTTTCTTTTTCTACGTGGTGGCTATGAAAGCGCGCACCATACTTCACAGCGTCAGCGTATACCACGCTCGTTGAGCGCTGCAGCGTAGCGCTTGGCGTTGCGGTCGTGCTCGGCAAAGGTGCGGGCGAAGTTGTGGCTGCCGCTGAAGTCCTCCTTGGCGCACATGAAGAGGTAGTCGGAGGGCTTGTAGTGGAGTACGTCGTCGATGGTGGCGCCCTCAGCGATGCAAATGGGCCCTGGGGGCAGGCCGGCGTAGCGATAGGTGTTGTAGGGGCTGTCGGTGTCGAGGTGACGGCGCAGCACACGGCGCAAGCCAAAATTCTGCATGGCGAACTTCACGGTAGGGTCGGCCTCGAGTTTCATACCCTTGCGCACGCGGTTGATGTAGAGACCGGCGATGGTGGGTTTCTCGGGCTTGTAGCGCGTCTCCTGGTCCACGATGCTGGCGAGCACACAGACCTCCTCGGGGGTGAAGCCTATCTCGCGTGCCCGCTCCTCGCGCTCGCCCTCCCAGAAGCGGTCGCGCTCGCGCTTCATGCGCCAGAGGAACTGACGGGGCGTGATGGTCCAGTACACTTCGTAGGTGTTGGGGAGAAACAGTGTGGGAAGCGTGGCGCGTGTCACGCCGAGGCTGTCGAGCAGCAGCGTGTCGCGGAAGGCTCGGGCAAACTCCGCGCTGTCGGCGCGCAGGTGGCGCGCTATCTTCGCGGCCAGGCGGTCGGTGGTGTGCGTGGCAGGGACGGTAAGCATCACGGGAGTCTGCGCGCCGCTGCGCAAGTTGCTCACTGCGGTGAGCACGCCGATGCCGCCGCCCAGGTCGTAACGCCCGGGGCGCACGCTGCGCTCGTAGCCCTTGGCGCGGCACAGCCAGCGAAACAGCGTCATGGTGCGGGGATGGGCCGTGGCGCTGACCTGGCGGTACACGTCGTCGGCGGTGTCGCCCTCGCGCACATAGATCACGGCGTGCTCCTCAGCGCTGAAGGCTGAAAAGAAAACCACATACGCACTCACTGCAAGCACCACACCGAGCAAGCACAAGGTGACAATCAATGCCCTAACCCATGTCTTGCTGAAGTAATTGTTCTTCTTCATCGCCGCAAAATTAAGGCTTTTCGCTATTTTTGCGCCCCACACGAGGCAAAAACAATGACTATCCTTTTCGACTTAGACGGCGTATTGCTGGACACCGAGCCTCAGTACTCGGCTTTTTGGGCACAGGTGGGGCGCGAGTTGTTTCCCGATGTGCCCGACTTTGCGAAACGCGTGAAAGGCAATACGCTGCGCCACATCTTTGATACCTGGTTTGCCAACGACGAACAGGCACAGGACGACATGCGCCGGCGCCTCGGGGAACACGAGACGCAGATGACCTACCCCTATCTACCCGGCGCCGAGCGGCTGCTCGCGGAACTGGGTGCGGCGAGCTGCCGGACGGCCATCGTCACCAGTTCGAGCCTGCCGAAGATGGCCTTCGTGCTGCGCGAACACCCCGAACTGCCGTCGCTGGTGGACCGTATCTTCACCGCCGAGGACGCAGCGCGCAGCAAGCCCGCCCCCGACTGCTTTCTGAACGCCGCCGGGTGGTACGGCGAAGCCCCAGAACGCTGCGTCGTGGTGGAAGACAGCGAGAACGGACTACTCGCGGCACACAACGCCGGAATGCGCGTGCTGGGACTGCTCACCACAACACCCTGCGAGGTGGTGGAACAATACAGCGACCGCACCGCAAAAGACCTCAGCGAGGTAAGCCTCGACACCTTCAAACAGTTTTTTACTTGACACCATGTCACAATATATCATAGACGACACGAAAAAGATTACGGTGCGCACCATCGGGCAGATGAAGCCCGCTGGAGAGAAGATAGCGATGCTCACAGCCTACGACTACACGATGGCACGCCTTGTGGACGCTGCCGGCGTGGACATTCTGCTCGTGGGCGACAGCGCGGCCAACACCATGGCCGGTTACTCCACCACGCTGCCCATCACGCTGGAGGAGATGATGGTCTATGCCCGCGGCGTGGTGCGCGGCACACGGCGTGCACTCGTGGTGTTCGACATGCCATTCGGCTCGTACCAAGCCGGAGCGGAGCAAGCCGTCGGCAGCGCCGTCCGCGTGCTGAAAGAGACGCAGTGCGACGCGGTGAAAATGGAGGGCGGGCAGGAGCATCTCGCCGCTGTGCGACGGCTGGTGGAGTGTGGCATACCCGTGATGGGACACCTTGGGCTACAGCCCCAGCATGTCCATGCCTACGGCGGCTTCGGGCTGCGTGCCACCGACGACGAGGAAGCGGCACGGATAGAAGAAGACGCACGGCTACTGGAAGAGGCAGGCTGCTTCGCCATCGTCTTAGAAAAGATTCCCGCAGCGCTGGCTCAGAAAATCACTACCGCACGCGCCATCCCCGTCATTGGCATCGGCGCCGGCGGCGGCACAGACGGACAGGTGCTGGTGCTTCAGGATATGCTCGGCCTGAGTGGCGACTTCCACCCCAAGTTCCTTCGCACCTACGCCGACCTCGGCACGCAAATCACCAACGCCACCAACCGCTACGTGGCCGATGTGAAAAGCGGCGACTACCCCTCGGAGGCCGAGAGTTACTGAACGGGCACGGCTGAACGTAAACACGCTTGCATTTACTTCCATATACTTAAACACCCACACACATGAAGAAAACACTCAGAAACGCGCTGCTGCTCCTGGCGGCAGTCACGCTCCCCCTTGGCTTCACCTCGTGCGGCGGGGACGACGACGAAGAAACAACTGCTGGCGACTTCACCCAAGAAGGGACTGGAGAAATCAGGTCCTCGGCAGGCTACTTCTTCGGAAACAACAATTGGTACAGAATGACAAAGGCCGTGAACACCCTTACGACCTACTACAATTACACCTCGTTCGACACCGAGGCCACCACCTTCGCCTTTGGCTACAACAGCGAAGGAGTACTCAATTTCATCAGCGAGCAAGACGACGACGAGACTATCAGTTACGACCTGTCCAACCCTAATCTTATCGTTTGCAACGAATACGGCATGAACTATAAAGCCGGCATCACCTACAACGACCAAGGCTTTATCAAGAGTTGGCAATCAGACTATGCCTACGAAATACCTGCCGAAGAATTGGGCGAAGACGCTCCCAGCGGAAACATCGTCCTTAACGTAAAAGCCAAGTTTGAATGCACCTACGACGCAGAGGGGCACCTCACTTCGCTGATTGGGAACAGCCAATCCGATGATTATGACGACGATGGCTTTCCCTACATCCACATTACGAAAATCAAGTACACGCTGGACTGGAACGAAAGCGGCAACCTGGTCAGGGTGGTTGTTGAGGATGAGGACAAACACAAATACGACAAGTACACCCACACCGATAAGCAAACCGAAACCTTTACGGCACAAGCCTGGTCCCCGCTGGCTCAGCCGCAGTGGGAATGTGCAAGCCTGCTGCCTTTCAGGGACTTCATCCTGCAGCCCTTCTTTATGGCTGGACTCTTCGGAACAGCAGGAGCAAGCATTCCCAAATCCTGGAAATATGCCCGCACCTGCTCCGACAGTAGCGATGACATTGCCGAATGTGTAGTGACAGAGAATGTGGCAGTCACTACCACAAACGGCCTCATCGCTGTCAGCGAGAGCAACAAGAACAACACGGACACCCAACGTTCCTTCGCCGTGAGGACCGCCTTCAGTTACCAGCAAGCCTCGCCCAAGGGCGTGGGCGCACCACGCGCCGTCACGCCCATGGCAACGATGGCCATGCCAAGTGTCAAGGCCGGCGTACGCCATCACGCCTTCCTGCGCAAATAATACGGCCAACCACCCATTAAGCGCGTTCCGCGACAAAGGCTGCACCACGGCCTGTCGCGGAACGCGCGTTTACATTTTTTAGACACGGCTTCAACAGAGATACGGCATAAAACGTATCTTTGCCCCGAAAACTAAAAAACAGATCGCCACCTATGCGAACGACACTAACAGCCCTGTTGCTGTTCACTGCCGTACTAAGCCTCAACGCGCAGGCGCAGACTGACACCACCGACATCTTCTTCGGCCACACCGACATTGGGGAAGCCACTGTCACTGGCCTTACCGGTCGCACACGCCAGCAAGACTCCCCCGTGCCAGTCAGCGTGGTGCGCGGCCACGAACTGCGCCACGTGCCCGCCGCGAACATCACCGACGTCATCGTGCGGCAACCAGGCATGAGCCAGGTGACCACCGGCAGTGGCATCGCCAAACCCATCATACGCGGCCTGGGCTACAACCGCATCGTTTGTATCAACGACGGTGTGCGGCAAGAAGGCTACCAGTGGGGTGACGAGCACGGGCTGGAGATCGACGGCGGAGGCCTCGGCAGCGTGGAAATCATCAAGGGGCCGGCCTCGCTCATGTACGGCTCCGACGCGATGGCTGGCGTGCTGATATTCCGCCCCACCGCTCTGCCCGAGGAGGGCACATTCCGCAGCGAGGCCGAAACGGAATACCAGACAAACAGCGGCCTGTGGCGGTACAGCCTTTCCTCCGCCGGGCGTAAGCACGGCTTCGTGTGGGACGCACGCTGGTCGCAGCAGGCAGCCCATGCCTATAAGAACCGCGCCGATGGCTATGTGCCAGGCACCCAACATCGCAGCCATGCCGCCCGCACCCTGTTGGGATTAGACAAAGACTGGGGGCATTCGTTCCTCACGCTGAGTTACTACCACCTCACGCCGAGTATCGCCGAGGGCGAGCGCGAGGAAGAGACGGGCGAATTAGAACGTCCCGACGGATGGAGCGGGAAGAGTTACGGATATTCGCTGCCCTTCCAGCGAGTGGACCACTATAAGGCCGTGAGCGAGACGTCGGTCGGCATAGGCGCTGGCACACTCACCGCCATCCTGGGCTACCAACAGAACCGACGCCGCGAATACGAAGAAAGTCGCGACGAATGCGGCCTTTCCCTGCGCCAGCACACGCTCACCTACGACGTGCGCTACCTCATGCCGCTGGGCAGCGGTTGGAAATTCACTGGCGGCATCGGCGGTATGTACCAGCACTCGGACAACCTGGGCGAGGAATTCCTCATCCCCGACTACCGTCTCTTTGACTTCGGCTTCTTTGCCACCGCCTCGCGCGAGGTGGGGCGTTTCTCACTGAGCGGCGGGCTGCGCTATGACCGCCGCCACCTCAGCAGCGACGCGCTCGAAGAGGAAGGGACTCTGCGCTTCGCAGCCCTGAGCCGCAACTTCAACGGGCTGAGCGCCAGCCTCGGCGCGGTGTGGCACGCCCGCCGAAATCTCAACGTGAGGCTCAACGTGGCCAGAGGATTCCGCGCTCCCACCATCGCTGAGATGGCCTCGAACGGCGTGCACGAGGGGGCCGTGCGCTACGAGATTGGCAACCCACGCCTGAGCCACGAAGACAGTTGGCAGGCAGACCTCGGCGCAGACTATACCGACCGCTTCCTCTCTGTGCAGGCTGCACTCTTCGCCAACCGCATCAATAATTATATATATGTACGGCGCACCGACGAGGTGGCCGACGAACACCCTGTATATACCTACGACAGCGGCGACGCACGGCTCCTCGGTTTTGAGGTCGGCATCGACATCCATCCGGTGCACAGCCTGCATTTCCAAAACACATTCTCCTACGTCAGCGCCGTACAACTGCATCAGGCGGCAGACACACGCCACCTGCCTCTCACCCCCGCACCGCACTGGCGCAGCGAACTGAAATGGGAACTGGCACACGGACATAAGCCGCACGCCTTTGGCTTAGACAATTCCTATCTGAGCCTGGCCATGGATTGCCATCTGCGTCAGAGCGACTGCTACCGTGCCGACGGCACCGAGACGCCCACGCCCTCCTACACCCTGCTGAGCCTCGCCTTCGGCACAGACGTTGTGGTGAACGGGAAGACCGTGGCCGACATCCTCTTGTGCGCCGACAACCTCACCGACCGCAACTACCAGCCTCACCTCAGCCGCCTGAAATACACCGACGGCAGCGGGCTGCACGCTCCCGGGCGTAACTTCACGATCAAACTACGCATCCCCCTGATTTTTCATTGAACATTGAACGTTGAACCTAGACCATTGACCATTACCAATACCAGTAGCAATGGGTTTTGCAAATGTTCAACGGTCAATGGTCAATGGTCAATAAAAAAAACACCTCAAAACTATGCTTGATAACGAACGCGGAATGTATGTGGCCCACTCCGAAAAGGGCGCATTGAGCATCATCCCCCGCATGGCCAACCGCCACGGCCTCATCGCGGGAGCCACTGGCACAGGAAAGACAGTGAGCCTGCAAGTGCTGGCCGAAACCTTCTCACAAGCCGGTGTGCCGTGCTTCATGGCCGACATGAAAGGCGACCTCAGCGGCATCTCACAGCCCGGCGCGCTGAGCGGGTTCATCGAGAAACGCATGCCGGAGTTCGGCATCGAGAACCCGCAGTTCCAGGCTTGTCCCGTACGCCTCTACGACGTGTTCGGCGAGCAAGGACACCCCATGCGTGCCACCGTCTCGCAGATGGGACCCGACCTGCTGGCTCGGCTGCTGGAACTCAATGAGACGCAGACCGGCGTGCTGACCATCGTCTTCAAAATTGCAGACGAGCGCGGGCTGCTGATTGACGACCTGAAAGACCTCCGTGCCATGACCGACTATGTGGGGACGCACGCCTCGGAATTCACCACAAAGTACGGCACCATAGCAAAAGCCACTGTGGGAGCCATACAGCGTGCCCTGCTCACCCTTGAAGGACAGGGGGCAGACAAATTCTTCGGCAAGCCCGAGTTCGACATCACTGACCTACTTCAGACCGACAACGGCAAAGGCGTGATGAGCGTGCTGGCCGCCGACAGACTGATGCTTAAACCCAAACTCTACTCCACGTTCCTGCTCTGGCTGATGTCGGAACTCTACACCACGCTACCCGAGGTAGGCGACTTGGACAAGCCAAAACTCGTGTTCTTCTTCGACGAGGCACACATGCTCTTCGACGGAACGAGCAAGGCCATGGTGGACAAGATTGAACAGGTGATACGCCTGATACGCTCCAAGGGCGTGGGTATCTACTTCGTCACACAGAGCCCCACCGACCTTCCCGACACCATACTGGGCCAACTAGGAAACCGCGTGCAACATGCCCTGCGTGCCTATACGCCCAAAGACCAGAAGGCCGTGCGCACCGCCGCCGACACGTTCCGTGCCAACCCTGCATTCAAGACCGACGAGGCCATCATGCAACTCGAAACGGGCGAAGCCCTCGTGTCGTTCCTCGACGAGAAAGGTGCGCCGATGGTGGTGGAACGGGCCAAGATACTCTTCCCCCTGAGTCAAATCGGGGCAATCACCGAGGGGCAGCGCCTGGACCTCATCAAGCAGTCGCCCCTCTATGGCAAATACGACACACCCGAAGACCGCGAGAGCGCCTTTGAGCAACTCATCGCCGCACAAGAACAAGAGGCTGCCGAGGCTGCAGAAGAACAGTCGGAAGAAAAGGAAAAGGGCGGAAAGAAAGGCGGAAAGAAAAAGGCCGGCATCCTCAGCAAGGTGCTGAAGGCCATCCTTACTGCCGTCACCGCAACGCTGGGCACGCTCCTCGGCTCCTTCGTGAGCGACAAGATGACAGGCAAGAAGTCGCGCAAGTCGTCCACCTCGGCCACTGGCCGCGTGGTGAAAAACGCTACCAGCGCCGCCACACGCACCGCAGCCCGCGAAATCACCCGCGACATTTTGGGCAACCTCATCAAATAAACCTTTTTTCATTGACCATTGAACATTGACCATTGAACATTAACAAAACCCATTGCTGCTGGTATTGGTAATGGTCAATGGTCAATGTTCAATGGTCAATGGTCAACGGTCAATGGTTGAAAGCCCCCGTGATTTCATCTTTTCTAAAAAAACAAGGGGCTATACTTGCTCCTATGTTCTGAAAATGCCTATTTTTGCACCGTCGTAACACAAGCCCGGATGGCGGAATCGGTAGACGCGCCGGTCTCAAACACCGGTGGGGCAACCCGTGCCGGTTCGACCCCGGCTCCGGGTACGACACATTTTGCACGCGGGGGAAGTCTTTTCCAAGACCTCCCCCGCGTAGTTTCAAAGAACAAACCTTACACCACACACACAAAGACATGGCCAAGAAGAAATCTGTGCGCCGCCTGACCAAGCGCGACATCTATTCGTTCTTGATAGACTTCTTTGAGTCGCAGCCAGGCAAGTCGTTCACAACAAAACAAGTGTTTGCCGCCCTGCGGCTCACCACACACGCCCCCAAGATGGTATGCCTCGACGTACTCGACCAACTCCTGCTCGAAGACCGCATAGCCCGCACGGACGACGGCGTCTACCATTTCGTGGTGCGCACACAGACAATGGAGGGCATCTTCCGCCGTCGCAGCAACGGGCGCAACGTGGTGGAACCCCTCGATGGCGGGAAGTCCATCCTCGTTTTTGAGCGGAACTCACACCACGCGCTCGATGGCGACCAGGTGCGCGTGACGCTACTGGCCAAACGCCGCAGCCATGCCCGCGAAGCAATGGTGACGGAAGTGGTGAAACGTGCGCACGACACGTTTGTAGGGCGGCTCAAAGTGGAGAAACAATATGGCTTCCTCATCACCGAGAGCCGCATATTGGCGCAGGACATCTTCATCCCCAAAGGCGCACTCGGTAAGGGGCGAACGGGCGACAAGGCCGTGGTGAAAATCACCGAGTGGCCCGACGATGCGAAGAGCCCTATCGGGAAGGTCATCGACGTGCTCGGCAAGAGCGGGGAGAACAACGCCGAGATGCATTCCATCCTCGTCGAGTACGGACTGCCCTACAAATACCCTGAGCGCGTGGAGCAGGCAGCCAATGCCATAGATCCTGGTATCACGCCCGAGGAGATTGCACGGCGGGAGGACTTCCGCGAGGTGACCACATTCACCATCGACCCGCGCGACGCCAAGGACTTCGACGACGCACTATCCGTTCGCCTCGTCTCCGAAAAGTGGGGCGACGCGAAGGCCGTCTATGAAGTGGGCGTACACATCGCCGACGTTTCACACTATGTCCACGAGGGCGATATCATAGACAAAGAGGCTCAGCGACGCGCCACAAGCATCTACCTCGTGGACCGCACCATCCCCATGCTGCCCGAACGCCTGTGCAACTTCATCTGCTCGCTGCGTCCCGACGAGGAGAAACTGACCTACAGCGCCGTGTTCTGCATGAACGCCAAGGCCGAGGTACTGTCGTGGCATCTGGCACACACCGTCATCAAGAGCAACCGCCGCTTTGCCTACGAGGAGGTGCAGGAAATACTTGAACAAAACGGGCAGGCCTCGCCCCAGGACCTCGCCCTGCCTGGGGAACACCCGCAGGTGGTGGGCAGCGCGGAGCAGCCCGTGGGCGAATATGCACGCGAACTCATCCTACTCGACGCCCTCGCCAAACAATTGCGCGCCAACCGCTTCCACAAGGGAAGCATCGGCTTTGACCGTCCGGAGATACGCTTTGAGATTAACGAGAAAGGCACACCAGTGGGCACCTACATCAAGGTGGCCAAGGACGCCAACAAACTCGTGGAAGAGTTTATGCTCCTGGCCAACCGCTATGTGGCCGAGCACGTGGGGCGTGTGCCAAAGGGGAAGAAAGCCAAGGTACTGCCCTACCGCATCCACGACGTGCCGGACCAGGACAAGTTGGAGAAACTCGCCGCTTTCGCGGGCAAGTTTGGCCACCGCCTACGCACCGACGGCAGCAAGACCGACGTGGCCAAACGGCTCAACAAACTCCTTGAAGACGTACATGGCCGTGCGGAGGAAAAGGCTGTGGAGATGGTGGCGCTACGGGCCATGCAGAAAGCACGCTACAGCACGCACAACATCGGACACTACGGCCTGATGTTCCCCTACTACACACACTTCACCTCCCCCATCCGCCGCTACCCCGACACGATGGTACACCGCTTGCTCACTCGCTATGAGGCGGGCGGGCGCAGCGCTTCGCGGGAGAAATACGAGGACCTCTGCGACCACAGTTCCGACATGGAAATACTCGCCACACAGGCCGAGCGCGCCAGCATCAAATACAAGCAGGTGGAGTTCATGGCCGCGCGCGTCGGGCAAATCTTCGACGGACACATCTGCGGCATCACGGAGTTCGGCTTCTATGTAGAATTAGAGGAAAATGGCTGTGAGGGGTTCGTCTCGCTCCGTGACCTTCAAGACGACTATTACGAATACGACGATCGCAACTTCTGCCTGGTGGGCAGACGTTCCAACCGTCATTACAGCCTTGGCGACAAAGTGCGCGTCAGTGTGGCACGTGCCAACCTGGACCGCAAGCAACTTGATTTCCAACTAACAGAATGAACGTACAGCCTTTCTCCCCTTCCCTGCCGCGTCTGCGTGCCTTACTCGAGTTGTGGCGCGACGAAGCCTTTGCACCACAAAAGGCTCAGGCGCGCGAGGTTACACGCTATCTCGACGAACGCCTTGCCCAAGGCACAAAGCCTGACGACGTCTTCGGCCTTGACAAGTTGCAGACGACACTGGAAAGCATCGCGCTGGCACGCCGTGAAATCGGAGTAACGGGCGATGTGGCCACCGCCTTCGTGCTCGACACATTGGCGGCCACGGAGGATATCAAAACCGTCATAGCCCCGCGCTTCGGGCAGACCGTGGCCGACTTCCTTACCGGCTTCCGCCGCGTAGCCGCGCTGGACGCCCACACCGAAGCGATGAAGACCGACAACTTCCGCAACCTGCTCGTGGCACAAGCCGGCGACGTGCGAGTGGTGCTGTTGCTCATCGCTCGCCACGTGCTCGTGATGCGCCTCATCAGAGACTGCCCCAATGCGGAAGCCGTTCGAGCCTTCTCCCTCGAAGCCGCACACATCTACGCCCCCTTAGCCCACAAACTAGGGCTCTACACACTCAAGAGCGAACTGGAGGACCTTTCGCTCAAATACCTTGAGCACGACGCATACTACCACATCAAGGCCAAACTCAACGCTACGAAACAAGCACGCGACGCATACGTGGAACGCTTCACCGCTCCCATCCGGCAAGCCCTCGACGAGGCCGGATTGAAGTACCATATGAAAGCGCGCACCAAGAGCATACATTCCATCTGGCAGAAGATGAAGAAGC
The DNA here is from genome assembly GCA_017444485.1 of Bacteroidaceae bacterium. Taxonomy (GTDB): domain Bacteria; phylum Bacteroidota; class Bacteroidia; order Bacteroidales; family Bacteroidaceae; genus Alloprevotella. The sequence continues at coordinate 32,645 of JAFSWM010000115.1, forward strand.
AGCGCGTGGAGTTCGAGGGCGTGTTCGACCTGTTCGCCATTCGCATCATCCTCGACGCGCCGCTGAAGCAGGAGAAAGCGCAATGCTGGAAGGCATTCAGCATCGTCACCGACGGGCGCGAGAGCGACTTGAAGCGTCTGCGCGATTGGCTGACCGTGCCCAAGAGCAACGGCTATGAGAGCCTACACATCACCGTCAAAGGGCCCGAAGACAAGTGGGTGGAGGTGCAGATACGCACCGAGCGTATGGACGAGATTGCCGAACACGGTCTGGCCGCGCATTGGCGCTACAAGGGCGTGAAGAGCAGCGGGGCCAACGTGGAGCATTGGCTCGCCGACATCCGCAACGCGCTTGAGCAAGGCGACGAGCAGGCTCTTCAGGGAAGCCTCGCAGAGAAACTGCACGAAGACCGCACCTATGTGTTTACCCCCAAGGGCGACCTCTACAGCCTGCCCGCCCACGCCACCGTTCTCGACTTTGCCTACCACATACACAGCGCCGTGGGCAACCACTGTACGGGGGCAAAGATAGGCGGGCGAAACGTATCACTGCGTCGCGAACTGAAAAGTGGCGAGACGGTGGAAGTGGTCACTAGCAACAACCAGACACCCAAAGCCGACTGGGAACAGATCGTCGTATCGAGCCACGCACGCAGCAAGATACGCGCCGCAGTCAAAGAAATTGGCGCCCGGCAAGCGGTCTTCGCCCGCGAGCAATTGGAGCGCAGGCTGAAGAATCGCAAAGTGGCGTGGGACGAAACCGTATGGAACCGATTGGTGCGCAAACAGGGATACAAGGAGGCCAACGAATTCTTCAGCGACATCGCCAGCGGGCGGCTCGATGTGAACGAAATCATCGAAGCCTACACCGACATGGCAACCGGGGACGCTACGCCCAAGCCTCACCTGCCACAACGTAGCGCAGGAGACTATAGTCTTGAAACCCAAGAAGGCACGCAGCAGCCCAGCGACGACGTGCTTGTCATCGACCGCAATCTGAAAGGCGTGGATTTTCGCATCGCCAAGTGCTGCAACCCCGTCTATGGCGATGACGTGTTCGGTTTTGTCACCGTCAGCGGCGGCATCACCATCCACCGCACCACATGCCCGAATGCCCCCTCCATGCGCGAACGCTACGGCTACCGCGTGGTCAAGGCACGATGGGCAGGAAAAGGCGGCAGCACCTATCCCATCACGCTGCGCATTGTGGGCAACGACGACCTCGGCATCGTGAACAACATCACCAGTATCATCACCCGCGAGCAACGCGTGATGCTACGCAGTATACGCATCGACAGTCACGACGGACTCTTCTCGGGCATCCTCACCGTGCTGGTGGAAAACACTGAAGAAATTTCAGTGCTCATCAAGAAAATCAGCACCGTGAAAGGCGTGAAGAGCGTCACAAGGGTGTAGGACTGCAGCACGTTCATTTCTCATTTAAAACCTCTCACCACATCTTCCCCCATGAGCGACGGCAATTACAACCGCAACCTCCTCCCCTATCGCGATTATCAGAGCGGTGTGCGCGCTGGGCGTGCACAAACCCGCGCCCAGGCTTTCGACACGCTGAAGGCCATACTTGAAGAATGTACCTTCTCGTCCAACGAGCGAGAGGAGATACTCGCGCGGTTTCGCTGCCTGATGCCTTAGCCTATGGCTTTTGGGATGAAGCAATCCGCGGGCGAGACGCCCGCACTCCCAGGGAGCGCAAAAAGTAGAGGTTTCTTTGTAGCATTCCCTAAAACGCGCTACTTTTGCACGTGAAAACTATGAACTTAGTCATAGACATAGGCAACACGTATGCCAAAGCCGCACTCTTTGAGGGTGTACGGATGAAAAACAACGTACATTGTCGTATCGGCGAGCCAGACCGCTTGCAAGAGTTTGCCGACAGCGCGGAGATTAGTGCTTGCGCCGTGTCATGCGTTGCTGCGGCTACAGCCGGCATAGACGCTTGGATCAACATGCTGAAGTGCCCCACGTTGCGCGTCACGGGCGCCACGCCACTCCCTTTTCGCAATAACTACCGCACCCCGCTCACGCTGGGTAGCGACCGCATTGCAGCCGTAGCGGGAGCGAAGGCATTGCACCCGGACACAAACGTGTTGGTGGCCGACATTGGCACCTGCCTCACCCTCGATGTGCTCACTGCCGATGGTATCTATCTCGGCGGAAACGTATCGCCAGGGCCGACCATGCGTTTCACGGCCCTCAACACAGGTACCGCACGTCTCCCGCTCGTGGCCCAAGAGGGCGACAGCCCACTCATCGGATACAGCACGGAGACGGCGATACGCAGCGGCGTGATGCGCGGATTGGCCCTTGAAGTGGAAGGCTTTGCCCAGAAACTACGCGAAACCATGCCTGGCCTCATCCTTCTCGTTACCGGTGGAAAAAGCACAGAACTGCTTCCGCTGATTGACGCATCGGCCCGTCTGTACCACGAGCCGTTCCTCGTAGAGACGGGTCTTAACTACATTTTGTCGTATTGCAGAAGCAAGGGTTCCGCCCTGCCTGCTCAATAAACACCACTCTCCTATTCATGAACTGCACCCTGCTGCGCCGCCATGCCGTGCGCATCTCCTTTTTCTTCCTGTCCGCCTTGCTCTCCACTAATCTGACTGCGCAGACCAACGGCAGCAATTCTCCCTACTCTCGGTATGGGTTCGGACTGCTGAGCGACGGCGCTCAGAGTTTCAACAAAGGAATGGCCGGTGTGGGCTACGCCATGAGCGATGGCGAACAACTCAACTTTAAGAACCCCGCCACCTTTGCGCTCACTGACAGCGCGTCGTTCCTCTTCGACATCGGTTTCACACTCCAAAATGCGAACATCGGCACCAAGGGCAACCGCGTCAATGCACGCAATGCCCGTGTGGACTATGCGGCTGCGGCATTTCGTATGCTGCCTGGCTTCGGCCTCTCTGTGGGACTACGCCCTTATAGCACCATAGGCTATAACCTCTCCGGCACCAGCACCTTTGAGCGCGCCGGTGTGGACGTCACGCAGACCGAAACCTATGATGGCGACGGCGGACTGCGCGAGGTGTATGGTGGGCTGGCTTTCGCACCTTTGCATGGCGACAAGCAGCGACTCAGCGCTGGCGTGAGCGTGGGCTACCTTTGGGGAGAACTGGACCACAGCGTGCAGATGTCGTTCAGCGACGCTACCATTTATTCGCGAAACCGCGAGTACAAGTCCCATATCAGCACTTACAAACTTGACTTCGGCCTGCTGTTCGAACAACGTCTGTCTGCCAAGAGCAAGGCCTCAATCGGTTTGGTCTATGGCCTTGGCCACAACATCGGTTCGCGGGCAGAGTATTACGACCAACAGAAGAACGGCACGACTGTCGTCAGCGCAGACACTCAGCGCGTGGCCAGCGCATATTCGCTGCCGCATACCTTTGGTGCAGGTTTAGGTTGGAACTACCGCGACCGCCTTCGTGTGGGGTTTGACTACACCTGGCAGAAATGGAGCGACGTCACTTCGCCCATACTCAGCGGAAACACTTACATCACGAGCAAAGGACAACTGAAGGACCGCCACTCCTTCTCGCTCGGTGCTGAATACCAGCCCAACCCCCGAAGCAATTATTGGCGCCATCACCTGCGCTACAGGGCCGGCGTCACCTACAGCACCCCCTACATCAAGGTGAACGGCGAGGACGGCCCGAGCGAATACGGCTTTAGCGCTGGGGTGTCGCTCCCCATTACCTCGCTCCACAACCAGTTCGACAACATTCCCTACCTTCACCTTTCAGCCGGTTTCCGCCGCGTGCAGCCCAAACACTCGTGGCAAGTGGCCGAAAACTATATGTGGGTGTCGGTGGGTCTGACCTTTAACGGGTCGTGGTTCCAAAAATCACACGTTTATTGATCAAGGTTGAAGAACAGGATGCTCCAACCTCTGTCTGCCCGCTCGTGAGATTTCCTGCACATACGTTGATTGTCGCAGTGCTTGCTGCCGCAGCGTCATTAACAGGCTGCGGAGGTGAGGCAGAGACCGGCAACGAGACCATCGCCATGCGCGACTCCACCCCCGTCATGGTCACCACGGGTGTGTCGAAACTCATCAGCGACAGCGGAGTGATACGCTACCGCATCGTGGCTGAGGAGTGGCGTATGCTCGACCGCACGACTCCCCCGCGCCAGGAGTTTCTCAAGGGCATCTTCATGGAACGCTACAATCCGAAGTTCGAGCCCAACCTCACCATAGAGGCCGACACCGCGTTCTGCTACAACCAAAAACTTTGGGAACTGCGCGGACGGGTGCGCATTGTGAACCGTGAGAAGAATACGGTCTTCACCACCGAAGAACTCTTTTGGAACATGGACCAGCACCTCGTTTACGGCAGCAAACACATGCGCATCGTAGAGCCCGACCAAGAGATTGAGGGCGACAGTTTTGAGGCCGACGAACAACTGAACCACTATATTGTTCGCCAAAGCCGAGGCTTCATGCCCATGCCCGACGAACGCCATCGCCACAGCGCAGGCTCGCCGCCTGTACAAGCAGACAGCACGCGCAAAGATAGTGCACGATGAAAACAGCCGAGGTTTGTTTAACAATAGACGTTTTCTACAAACGACACTACATACCGCCCTACCCCTACCATACATTATGCTCCCTGTTATAGCCCTTCTGCTTTTGTCATTTGTAGCCGAAAGTTGCTACGTGGCCTTTATGCGTCCCGACGTGCTGCTGTGGCAGGCAGGACGCGACGAATATCGCCATGTGGCAAGCGCATTTCGCCTCATGAGCCGCCACAACCGCCTGTTCCTCACCACATGGCGTGCTGTGAGCGTGGGCAGCCTGCTCGCTGCAGGTGCATTAGGGGCAAATGAGGCAGAGGTATGGTTCTGCGAGATTCCTACTTGGCCTTTAGCAGGCATGCTGTTCGCCGCGGCGTTGGCTTTCGTACTTATTTTCGGCCTGCTGCCCTACCGCTTCTTCGGCACCGACCGCCACAGCCTGACCAAACGCCTCATCGCTTGGCCCGCTGTGGCCATAGCCTGCCTGGGGGCACTGCCCGTATGGGTCATCAGCGTGCTTACCGCCGCTGTGTTGCGCTTCTTCGGACTTACGACACCGCCCACAAAGCGCACCACCCGCGGCTATGACCTGGAAGCCCTGTTGCGGATTGGGCTGGAACAGACTGGCACTTCGCGTACAAGCGCTTCGGAGGTAAAACTTCTGCACAATGCCTTGGAATTCAGCGATGTCAGCGTCAGAGAATGCCTTGTGCCTCGCACAGAAATCGTTTTCGTGGAGCACACGGCTTCGCTCGAAGAACTGCGTCATGCGTTTGTGCGCAGCGGCAAGAGCAAAATTATCGTCTGCCAGGATGACCTCGACCACATTGCTGGCTATGTGCATTCTTCCAGCCTGTTCCATCTCGGACAAGACTGGCACGAGGCCATACTTTCCTTATCTGCCGTTCCCGAATCGATGCTTGCCTCAGAGTTGTTGCACACGCTGCTGCAAGAGAAGCGGTCGCTGGCAGTTGTGGTGGACGAATTCGGCGGCACCAGTGGCATTGTCAGCATCGAAGACCTGGTGGAAGAGGTGCTTGGCGACATAGAGGACGAGCATGACTTCACCACGCTGACGGCACGCCGCGCTCCTGATGGTGACTACCTCCTGTCGGCACGCCTGGAAGTGGAGCGCGTCAATGAGATGTTCGGTCTGAACCTCCCCGATAGTGACGACTACACCACCATTGCTGGCCTGCTACTCAATGCGCTGCGACGCTTTCCTAAGAATGGAGAAACCGTGACCTGCGGAGATTATGTCTTTAGGGTGATCCGCACCACGCCGCGCAAGATTGAACTGGTGCGCCTGCACGTCAGGGAGGACGATGAGCAAGAAGCAAAAGATTGAACCAGGCTCAATCCCCCGTAACTCCTTTCTTAATAACACAGATCCAAGATAAGCGGCAAGTGGTCGCTTGCCCCACCATGCCAATATCTACCGAGGAAGGTGCGCCGCAGTTTTACATCGCCGTTTCCCCCATCGGGCTCTACAAGATGAGGCAATGCTTGGATGGCACAGCCTACCGCCGTGGTGTGCAAGCCCTCACGAGAACGGAGCAGTGCACCGCTTACGAGTATGTTGTCTAGGCGGTTCCACACACCTCTATATTTATAAGTACCCCTGACACCACCTGGTGCTTCAAGTCCCGCCGTGAGAACATACATTGCCGCAAGCGTCCCGATCGCGCCGCTATCGGGTGGCACGGAGGCTCCGAGGGTGGTTTTGATACAAGCGTTGTGCGGCTCGTCATTGAAGTCGCCAGCGATAATAATCTTCGCACAACTATCAGTCTGCAAGAGGCTGTCCACAGCGGCTCGTATCACGCCAGCGCACTGCATTCTGTAGGGCTCGCTCGCCCTACGCCCGCCACGGCGGCTGGGCAGGTGGCAGACAAAGACATGGAGCGTGTCGCCCGCTACGGTCTCACCACTGACGAAAAGCACATCGCGCGAGGGATGGCCACTGCGCGGATTGACTGGCACACGCAGGCTGCGTGAGGAATAGGGGCGAAAGGCAAGCGGCTGGTAGAGCAACGCCACATCTATGCCGCGCGGATCAGCACTTCGTGTCATCACATACTCGTAGCCGAGGCGCGCCAAGAGTGACCTGCGCGTGAGCGCCGTTAGCACACTGTCGTTCTCCACCTCGCAGAGCGCGATGAGGTCCGCCGGTGTCGTGCCGCCCAGCGCTGCCAGCGTACGGGCCACGATGGAAAGTTTCGAGAAAAACCTCCCGCTTGTCCACCCATAAGCCCCGTCTGGAAGAAACTCTCGGTCCTCAAACCCCGCATCATGCACGGTGTCAAACAGATTTTCCACGTTCCATTCCACCACGCGAAACCTACGCCCCTGTGCCACAGACATCAGTGGAAGGGCGAGAAGAAGTATTATCACGGACCATCGGTTCACAAGTGCAAAAGTATAAAATCCATATTAAACAGCCCGTGAGGGCAGATTTGCCCGCAGAAATTAGTAAACTTGCAGGCAGATGGCAAAAAAGCGCTCAGGATATCATTTTTTTGCCATTCCGTGTAACCTTTTCCCCGCACACCCGTCTTTATTATACAAAGCATGATGCGCACGATAGACTTTCGGAAGGACTTGCTCCCGCATAGCGACAAATTGTTCCGCTTGGCATACCGCATCACGCTTGACAAGGCCGAGGCCGAAGACATTGCTGAGGAGACGTTGCTCCGTGTGTGGCAAAAGAGGGAAAGCCTTGACGAGATCAATAATCTCGAGACCTACCTCTACACCATCTGCCGCAATCTCGCGATAGACCACAACGCTCGCAAGGACTCCGCCAACCTGTCGCTCGACACACACACGGCAGACAGCGCCGACACTGCAGCCACGCCGCTTGAACGCCTTGTAGCAGCCGACCGCTTAGATTGGGTACGCCGCATCCTCAACACACTGCCGCTGAAACAGCGCACCGTGCTTCAGTTGAGGGACATCGAAGAGAAAAGCGTCAGCGAAACCGCCGAGATACTGGGCATCAGCCAGGAAGACGTTAAGACTACTCACCATCGCGCCCGCCGAGCCGTCCGCACCAAACTTGAAGAACTTGACAACCATGGACAATAACTATATCGCACAACTGCTTGACCGCTATTTCGATTGCACCGCTACGGCATCGGAAGAGCGCATGCTCCGCGCCTATTTCAGCGGCAATGATGTGCCAGCAGAATTGGCGCGCTACAAAGCGTTGTTCGATGTACAAGAGGAGGCCGCAAAAGAAACCGTTTCGGCTGACTTTGCAGATCGTGTGTTAAAGAAGGCAGGCATCTCTCCCGTGGTGGAAGCCCGCCCGCGCACCTTTTCTCTCCGTATCGCCCTACGACCGCTCTACAACGCCGTGGCCGCCATTGCCATCGTTATGCTTGTCGGACACCTTGCCCAGATTTCGTTCGGCACGTCAGCCGACCAAAACGGCGCAATGGAAGTGGCCGCCACCGAGCAGATCGACAGCACCGGCACCACCACCCTTGACCACATCAAAGCCGTGGGCGACGGGCAGAAGACCGCCACGCTCGGCGACAGCCTCAACGCTCCGGTACCCGAACGAGCCGCGACAGAGAAACGGCCATAATAAAACTACACGAAAGGCGGCCTGCCGTCTATTATCCTAAGCACTCATAAAACAATCAAAGCCTATATAAAACAAGTCCGTCCGCGAGACGGCAAACCCTGAGGGCGAGAGTAAAACATCTGCCGAAGAAAGCCTTAAAACACCCTCTCACGACGCAGAAGAGGTTCAGTTCTCTCCTATGGGTTTTATCCAGCCGCATGGATAAATTAGTCGATAAGGGGAAGCGCACCATTTCAGGAACGCTTCCCCTCTTCGTTTTTGTGGAGGCCAAATGCGGCAATCAAGTATCAGTAAGGAGTCTGACTGATTTCGAAGCCCTCGGGGTCGAAATCGTCATCGTCGTAGCCCGTGGCGCTAAACAGTTCGTCCTCATCGTCCTCGCCTATCGGCGTAACTTTGTGCGCCACGGGGTTAGCGACGCCGAGTTCAGCAATATGGAGCGGCGCATCGCCACGCGAGCGGCTCACCTGAGGACGTTCAAGGCTCTTGCCCGTGAGAATGTCGCGCACGTTGAGAAAGAAACTGCGCTCGCTGAAGGGATCGAAGACGAACTCTAATTTTTGGCCCTTGTCATCAAGGAATTCGTTGAGGTGCACGCTGTCCATGACATAGAGGTCGATATCGGCGGAGCCGGACCCCATGTCTTCGCGCGTGATCTGCTCACCGCGCTCCCATTCGTCATTGCAGACGTAGAAACTGGTCATCTGGTCGTCCGGATAGCCGCACGATTCAAGAATCACCTTGCAGAGGTCGAGGAATGTGGCTTCACTGTCGATCTCAAACTCGCGAAGGAAGCCGTCCACTTCGTCGGAGACCATCTTAATCTTGAGTGTCATGGCAAAAGAAGGAAGTTATTGCGGTTGCACGATACCACGCTTCGAACTATGGACGAAGTCGAGGATGTAGTCGATCTCCTTGCTGTGGGGTATTTCCTCCCTCACTTGGGCAAAGCGTTCGTCGCGCAGTTTATCTTTTTGATAAATGATACGGTAGGCATTATGTATGTTCTCAATGAGTTGCGGACTGAAGCCTCGGCGCCTCAAGCCTACGAGGTTCAGGCCCACCATGGCTATCGGCTCACGCGCACAAAGCACATAGGGCGGTATGTCCTGGCTGGTGCGCGACCCGCCGCCCACCATCACGTGACTACCTACGCGGCAGAATTGGTGGAACAGGCAATTGGCCGAAATGATGGCGCTGTCGTCAATGACCACTTCACCGGCTATCTTCGTGCCATTGCCGATGATACAACCGCTGCCGATGCTCACGTCGTGAGCGATGTGCATGCTCTCCATGAAGAGGTTATGGCTGCCCACAACGGTCTTGCCGCGCGCGGCAGTGCCACGATTCATGGTCACATTCTCGCGGAAAGTGTTGCCATCGCCTATCTCGGCTGTGGTCTCCTCGCCTTGGAATTTGAGGTCCTGCGGAATGGCACCGATCACCGCGCCGGGGAAGAAGTGGTTCTTCTTGCCGATGCGTGTGCCGCTGAGGACCGTGACGCTGTTCATCAGCACGTTGCCTTCGCCGATGATCACGTTGTCGTCTATATAGCAGAAGGGGCCTATCTCGCAACTCTCAGCCACCTGTGCGTTGGGGCTGACGTAGGCTAAAGGGCTAATCATTTTTTGATACGTTGATTAAGGGTTTGGTGTGGATGTTTGCGAATTGCATGGAAGCGTCGAACTCTCATTGCTCGTTGGCAGAAGTGAGACGCTGACGCACCAGGCGTGCGAACCGATTGTTTACGGTATGTCCAGGGCGCATGGCTACGATGCGACCTTGGATGCGGCAGCCTATCAGGGCCATGTCGCCGATAATATCAAGGAGTTTGTGGCGAGCAGGCTCGTTGTCCCACGTGAGCGGGCGGCTGTTGAGGTAGCCCAACTTGGTGGCGTCGCGATGGGCCACGCCCAACTGGTCGGCGATGCCGTCGAGCATCTCTTGGGAGACCTCGTGCTCGTAGATCACGATGGCATTGTCGAGGTCGCCGCCCTTGATGAGCCCCAGTTGAAGCAAGGGCAGAATTTCGCGCACGAAGACAAAGGTGCGTGCGGCGGCGATCTCCTCGCCAAACTGCGACAAGTCGGCGAGCGAGGCCTGCTGGCTGTGGATGAACTGCGAGGGGAAGGCGATGGTAGCCTCCACGGAGAAGCCCTCTGCGGGCAAGAGCGTCAGCGCAGAGCCGTTCTCGGCATCCTCAAAGGTGATGGGTTCGCTCACCACCAGTTCTTTGCGCTCAAGGTCTTGCTCCGTCACTCCGGCGCGGGCAATGGCTTCCCACACATAGCGTGCGCTACCATCGAGGATAGGCACCTCGGGACCGTCCACGCGGATCAGGCAATTGTCAATGCCGCTGGCATAGAGCGCGGCCATGCAGTGTTCTATTGTGGAGCAACGTGCATCGCCGCAAGCCACCACTGTGCCGCGGCTGGTGTCGATCACGTTCTCAGCCAACACGTCGATGAGGGGACTGCCCTCAAGGTCCGTGCGTTGTATCTTGTAACCAAAGCCTGCCTCCGCGGGCAAGAACTCCGCACAGAGCATCAGGCCGGTATGTAGTCCTTTGCCTTTCAGGGTGAAGGCGCTGGAGAGTGTTCTTTGCTTGGACATTCTAATTCTGTTTCCCTTTCAAGGTTTCGATTTCCTTGCGCAAGGCATTGAGTTCGCGGTACATGTCGGGCAGTTTTTTGAACACGGTGGTGGCACGTGCAAACTGCTTGTAATCGATTGCCGGCGAGCCGAGCAAGGTCTTGTTGCCCTCTGGCACGCTGCCAGCGATGCCTGCTTGGGCGCCGCTCTGCACGCGGTCGCCAATGACTGCGTGGCCGGTGATGCCCACCTGGCCGCCAAACATACACCACTGGCCTATCTTCGTGCTGCCTGCCACGCCGACCTGTGCCGACATCACGGTGTGCGAACCCACATCGCAGTTGTGCGCCACCTGCACCAGGTTGTCTATCTTCACCCCTCGGCGAATGTGGGTGGTGCCCATCGTGCTGCGGTCCACACAGGCGTTGGCACCGATTTCCACATCGTCCTCAATGACGACGTTGCCGATTTGCGGTATCTTGCTGTAGCCCTCCGCGCCGGGTGCGAAGCCGAAGCCGTCGGCCCCGATGACGCAGCCGCTGTGGAGAATGACGCGATTGCCCAGCACGCAGTCGTGATAGACGCTGACACCGGGGTAGAGGATACAGTCCTCACCCACCTTGGCATGCTCCTCCACCACCACATGGGCGTATATCTGCGAGCCCTTGCCCACTACGGCATGCTCGCCGATGTAGGCAAAAGGCCCCACATAGGCATCTTCGGCCACCTGCGCCGTTTTGGCGATGCAGGCCGCGGGATGCACTCCCACACGACGTGGCTTCTGCGATTCGTAGAATTGCAACAGGCGGGCCACGGCTTCATAAGGGTTGGCCACACGCACAAGCGTGGCTGACACTTCTCCTGTGAGTTGCAAGCCTTCATTGACCAGCACCACACTATTTTTGGTCTCATAGAGATAATGTTCGTAGCGCTCGTTGGCAAGGAAAGAGAGTGCGCCAGGGCGTCCTCCCTCTATCCTACAAAAACCATTGACGATGGCATTGGGGTCGCCTTCTACCTTCCCTTGCAGGAAATCAGCGATTTGCTGAGCAGTAAATTCCATTAAAAAAACGTTTTCCACACTCCCTCAGTGGGAGTATGATTTCTTATACCGCGCAAATTTCCGTAAAAATCGGCACACCGAAAAACGAAACATTAAAATTCTTTGAAAAGCCTCAAGTTTGCAAAACCGAGCGGCGAAGATATGGCGGGCAACCACGGAGTTACAATTTCCAAAAAAGTACCTCGAAAAAACTTCATCGGACTTTGTGTGCAACTAGGTCCGTGTGACTTTAAAGTCACACGGACCTAGTTTAAACTACAACGCACCTTGTTTGAGGCAGGGCGGAATTTACTTTGTCTGGGGGCGGTGCGAGCGTTTCCACCACAGATAATATCCTGTCCAGGGGAGGCTCGCCCCGATGAGGGCGGCAAGCAGATAGAGCACGCGTGTCAGCAGTCCACCCCAGCGTCCGAAATGGAGGTTTTGCAAGAACTGATGAAAACCTGCACTGTGCGTCTGAGCCGCAGAATGTATGTGGCGCACCTTCGTGGCGTGTTCTTGGCTCACATTGGTGGCCCCGCTGTGACCATCAGGGCGTGCTATGGGGGCTGGATGAACTGCGTTTTGCCCATCGGTGGGGCTTTCCGAAAAGCCTGTCACGGTCATTGCAGCATCCTTGTACCAGCCGAAAGTCCATGCAGGGCCGGTGAGCGACATCAGCAACAAGAACAGCGCAGCATAAATGCCCAGGGAGACGTGGCTGTCGTAGACGAAGCGGCGGAAACCCTTTCGGGTGCTGACAGTGAGGCGCCCAGGCAACATTTTGCGGTTGCGCGGCCACCAAAGGAACACGCCCGTGAGTAGGATTAACGTCATGGCCACGGCTGTCAGCCCCACCACGGCGCGGCCCACGGTGAGTGCACCACGCTGAGCACCATCGGGAGCATCGAAAAGGAAGCGGTGGAACGACCTCACGCCTTCGAAAAACTCAATGCCCGTGGGTGTGCCATAGACCTCGCCAGTGTAGGGATTGACGAGGAAGTCTGCACGTCCCATACCCGCAATCACGGCGTTGGCAGGGGCGTCGGGCACATCACTCACCTCGATGGCCATGAGTATCTGGCCCTGTGGCAGTTGCTCCTCCACCCTGCGTTGCAGTTCGTCGTCAGCAAGATGCTGCATACTGGCGGACGGCGTGAGGTGGTACTTGTCGGTGTTGAGTGCGTGGACAATCTCGTCTTGAAACAGCAACAATGCTCCCGACAGACAGAGTAGGGAGATGAACAAGCCGAAAGGCAGAGCCAGCCAGCGGTGTATGCGGAGTGCGAGTTTGTGCATTAAGCATTGAGCATTGCCCATAGAACATCACCCACCCAAACATTGGGCATCCGAACATTGGCAAATGCGGCGCAAAAATACGAAAAGAAAGCGTAGGGCGCAGATGTCGCATAGCGTTAAACTTTTTGAAAGAGTTGGAAGGACCGCACAATAATTGCTACTTTTGCTCCGCCAAAACCGCAAGCGCATGTTTTCTGTCTTCGACGCGCAGCCCCTGCATCCTGATTTCCGCTTGCCTGAGCCGCTCACGTTGCGACTTGAGGCTGGGGAACACCTTGCACTGACAGGGCCCAACGGCGGAGGTAAGACCACGCTGGGGCGACTCATCGCTGGGGCATTACCGCTGAGGCAGGGGCATATTGATTACGGCTGTCCGCGCAGCGCCGTACGCTTCACGGCCTTCACGGGCGCCTGGGGCGACACGCTCCCCGCTGCACACCAACTGCGTTGGCACCACGGAGAGGACGTGCACTCGCCGCTCGTGGCAGAGTTCCTGGGTGGCGGAGATGGTTGGAAGAGCAAATGCGAGGCGTTTCCCGAACTCGCAGCGCTCGCCACCAAGCCCCTGCACTGGCTCTCCAGTGGCGAACTGCGCAAGGTGCACCTGGCGAAAGCCCTGAGCGGCGACACCCGTCTGGCGGTCATCGACGAGCCCTACATAGGGCTTGACGCTTCAGCGAGAGCCGAACTGACCGCTTTTCTGGAGCGCATGGCCAAGCGATGCACTTTGGTGCTACTGCTTGCCGACGAGCGGGACATCCCTGCCTTCGTGAACAGCAGGAAACGCGTAGAAGGACTGAGGTTGGTGGACGACATCTGTCAAAGCCCCGAACGAAGGCCATTGCCGGAGAGGTTGGCACCCCACCTGGCCGTAGCACCACCCCACGCGGCAGAAGCGATAAGGCTCTCAGACGTAAGCGTCACCTACTTCGGTCGTCCCATCCTGCAACACGTCAGTTGGACGGTGCGTCAGGGCGAACGCTGGGCACTTACCGGTGCGAACGGAACGGGAAAGAGCCTGCTGCTCTCCCTCGTCTGTGCCGACAACCCCATGGCCTATGCCTGCGACGTGCGCGTATTCGGCCTCAGACGCGGCCACGGCGGAAGCATCTGGGACGTGAAGCGCCGAATAGGCTACGTATCGCCCGAACAGGTACGTGGCTACAGCGCCTCAAGAGCGGCAGCCGACATCGTGGCTTCGGGACTGAGCGACACCGGACGCCTGCACCGACGCGCCACACCCGCTGAACGCGCCGAAGCCGAGCAGTGGCTCGCACAGTTCGGGGCTGCACACCTCGCCGACCGCGACTTCCTCACACTGAGCGACGGCGAAAAACGCATCACGCTCCTGGCGCGTGCCTTCGTGAAACAGCCCGAACTACTCATCCTTGATGAACCCTTCCACGGACTCGATCCACAAAATCGTCACCGAGCACGCAGTGTCATAGAAAACTACTGCAACAACGGCCGCACGCTCATCATGGTGTCGCACTACCCGGAGGAATACGACGGGCTGGTCGATCAGATATTCCACCTCAACCCGCAGACTATACCAAGCAATCCATACTTGCAATGAAACGCATACTCTTCTCCCTCGCATTGGCCCTGGCCGCTTTGCAACCCCTCGCCGCACAACAGGTCTACGAGATGGTGCTGGCCAGCGCCACGCAGACAGTGAACAACCCCACGTCGAACTTCACGCAGGTGCGACTGGCCCAGTTCAAAAAGACCGCACTCACCTACATGAGGCAACAAGCCGAGAGTGCCGACACCGCTGTGACATACAGCGTGCTCGACTATCAGGCGTTCTACCTCAATCAGTTCATCACCTCCTTCCTGCGTCAGGTGATACGCTACAGCGGTGAGAACCAGGGCGCGCTGCGTCAAGCCATCCTGCGCCTATTCATACAGTGCAGCCTCGACAACCCCATGTGGAACGACCCCGACACCGCCACCACACAAGCCTACATCACCGAGAACGAAGAACTGACGCCCTTCAGCCTCGACACCAACTGGCAAAAGGCCTTTGAGGAATCTGAAGCCCTGCTCAAACAATTCAATCCCGCAGCACAATGACTTCCGAACAGATACAAGCCAACAAGGAAGCCTACATCAAAACCTGCCGCGACCACATCAGCCGCGACGGGCTGGAGAGCCTCCTCGCCTATCTCGAAAAAGGCGATTTTTACACCGCACCCACTTCCACCAAGTTCCACCTCAACGAGCCCGGCGGCCTGTGCCTCCATTCGCTCAACGTGTTCCACACGGCGATGGCACTCTACGAACACGTGCTGAAGCCCGCCGTGGAGAGCGGTTGCTCACCTTTTGACAGCCTGCCCGCCGTGGAGAGCGTGGCAGTGAGCACCCTGTTCCACGACCTCTGCAAAATAGGGCTCTACCACGAAACAAAAAAATTCACCAAGGACGAGAACGACCGATGGGTGGCCTATCAGGGATACAACATCGAAGACGCGTTCCCCTTCGGGCACGGCGAGAAATCAGCTTTCCTCGTGGAACGCTTCATGCGACTGAAGTCGGAGGAACTGCTGGCCATACGTTGGCACATGGGTATGTTCGACATGGGAGAGCAGGGCAGTTCGCAACGCTACACGTTCTATCGCGCATTGGAACTATCGCCATTGGTAAGCCTGGTGCACAATGCGGATATGCTCTCAAGCCATCTCATGGAGAAAACCACCAAGCACTGACCAGCCGCGGCAGACATCGTGTCAAAATATATATGCAGTCGGTCGGCAATTCCACAAGCGGAAATTGCCGACCGACTGTTTTCTGTAATGTCGGGCCGACTAGAGGCGACTCATGTCCTATCCGAAGTTTAGCACTTGCCAATCACGGGCGGCCACTCGGGACGGGGCGACTCGGGGCGGTAAGAACGCGCAAACGCGCGGATGTACTCAATGACTTCAGGACGGGGAAGGATGGGGGGAGTAGTATGCTCCATAAGCGTGGAGTTGAAAGGTTTACTCTTATAACGCGCGCGCCGTACCGATTATTATATATAGGTCTGAAAAAGTTTGTACACCCCTTGCCCGCGGGCTATAAAGGGCGTGGCAGATAGACGGCGGCACGGGCGCTAATCAACAGCGCCTGGACTGAAACGCAGAGGATAAGCCCCAACGAGCCACAAAATCGCACCGAAATTTCAAGCAAAGGCTAAAAAACAGCGGTGGGAGGAACACTATTTGACACTTTTTCATACTTTTGCGCCGTGAAAATAAAGGAAGCTATTCGCGCCCTTGAAAATTTCGCGCCCCTGCCCCTGCAAGAGGACTATGACAATGCCGGCTTGCAGATCGGATTAACAGAGCGTGAGTTATCAGGGGCATTATTGTGTCTTGATGTCACGGAGCACTCCGTGGCCGAGGCAGTGGCCAAAGGCTGCAACCTCATCGTGGCGCACCACCCGCTGCTGTTCCGCGGACTGAAGTGCGTGAGCGATGCTGACTATGTGCAACGCACCGTGCGTGCGGCAGTAAAAGCCGACGTGGCAGTCTATGCCGCCCACACCAACCTCGACAACGCCCCAGGCGGCGTGAACGGGCGCGCGGCAGAGATGCTCGGCCTCAACAACGTGCGCATCCTGCGTCCCCTGCCCAACGGGGGCGGCGGAAGCGGCATCGTGGGCGACCTGCCCCAGGCCGTCAGCGCAGACCAGTTCGTGCTTGACATCAAAAGCGTGTTCGGAGCCGAGCGAGCCGAGACGAACAGGGCAAAAAAAACGACGATAAGCCGCGTAGCCTTTTGTGGCGGAGCAGGCGAATTCCTCATCAGCGACGCTATTCGCGCCGGTGCCGATGCCTTCGTCACGGGTGAGGTGGGCTATCACCACTTCTTCGGGCATGAGGACGACCTGCTCATCTGTGCCATCGGCCACCACGACAGCGAGTTCCACACCACAGCCCTGCTGCGCGACATCCTGCGACAGGCATGTCCCGACACACCGCTGTATATCGCAGAAAGACGTTCACCCACTACCTACGTATAGAAACACCAACACACCACACGACATACAAACAAACAAAAACCAATATGGCAAAGAAAACAGCAGGTCGCGAAATGACCGTGGAGCAAAAGTTGGAAGCGCTTTTCAAACTCCAAACAATCCTCTCCAAAATCGACGAGATCCGCACCTTGCGCGGCGAACTGCCCCTCGAAGTCCAGGACTTGGAGGACGAAATCGTGGGTCTCACCACACGCATTGAGAAACTCACCGGCGAGAGCGACACACTCAAGCGCGACATCGCCGTGATGCGCGGCAAGATAGAAGAGGCTAAGGCCCTCGTGGAACGCTACAAAGAGCAGTTGAACGACGTGAAGAACAACCGCGAGTACGACATGCTCAACAAAGAAATTGAGTTTCAGAACCTGGACATCACCCTTCAGGAAAAGAGAATTCGTGAGGCCGAGACGGGCATCACCGAGCGCGAAGAGACGTTGCAGGAAAGCCGCCACACCCTCGACGAACGCCGTGCCGACCTCGATGTGAAGAAAGCCGAACTCGAAGAAATCATTGCCGAGACACGCGCCGAAGAGGACAAACTGCGCGAGAAGGCCAATAGCCTGGAGATGACCATTGAGCCCCGTCTGCTCACCAGTTTCAAACGCATCAGGCGCAACAGCCGCAACGGCCTGGGCATCGTCTATGTGCAACGCGACGCATGTGGCGGATGCTTCAACAAAATACCGCCCCAGCGCCAACTCGACATTCGCATGCGCAAGAAGATCATTGTCTGCGAATACTGCGGACGCATCATGATCGACCCCGAACTGGCCGGCGTGAAGATAGAAAAAGTAGAGAAGCCCAAGCGCAAGCGTCCGTCAAGAGCTAAGAAGACCGAGGAATAAGTTTGTCTCTTAAGTTTCTGAAGTTATGATGTGGAGTTAATCAGAGGAGTTAAAAGGGGAGTTTTCCATAGGCAGCAAGGCAACGGCACTTTAGAACTCCCTTTCATAACTACCCCAAAGAATTCCCTTTCATAACTTCTAAACAACTACCAGACTTAAATAAATAAGGAGAAGACAGATGAACATCTCATACAACTGGCTCAGAGAATACGTGCGCTGCCCGCTCAGCGCAGAAGAGGCCGCCGCCGCCCTGACCGCCATCGGGCTTGAAGTGGGCGGTGTGGAAGAGGCCGAGACCATACGCGGCGGGCTGCGCGGACTGGTGGTGGGCAAGGTGCTTACCTGCGAGCCCCACCCCGACAGCGACCACATGCACGTCTGCACCGTGGATCTCGGAACGGACGAGCCCGCACAGATCGTTTGCGGCGCACCCAACGTAGCCGCCGGACAGAAAGTCATCGTGGCCACCCTCGGCACCAAACTCTATGACGGCGACAAGGAATTCACCATCAAGAAGTCGAAACTGCGCGGCGTGGAGAGTTGCGGCATGATCTGTGCCGAAGACGAGATTGGCGTGGGCACCAGCCACGAAGGGATCATGGTGCTCCCTGAGGACACACCCGTGGGGATGCCTGCGGCAGAGTACTTCAACGTGGAGAGCGACTACATCCTTGAAGTGGACATCACGCCCAACCGCGCCGACGCCTGTTCGCACTACGGTGTGGCGCGCGACCTCTATGCATGGCTCGTGCAGAATGGATACGACACGGAACTGAAGCGCCCCTCGGTAGAGGATTTTGCCGCCGATAACCACGACCTCGACATCCCTGTGCGCATTGAGAATGCCGAGGCGTGCCCGCGCTATGCCGCCGTGACGCTGACGGGATGCGAGGTGAAGGAGAGTCCCGACTGGCTGAAGCGCAGGCTCACCGCCATCGGCCTGCGACCGATCAATAACATCGTGGACGTCACCAACTATATCATGATGGCCTACGGTCAGCCGCTCCACTGCTTCGACGCCGACATGATTGAGGGCGGCGAGGTGGTGGTACGCACCCTGCCCGAGGGCACGCCATTTGTCACCCTCGATGGCGAGACGCACACGCTCTCTGAGCGCGACTTGGCCATCTGCAACACCAAGGAAGCCATGTGCATCGCCGGCGTGTTCGGCGGGAAAGGCTCTGGCACCTACGACACCACGCGCAACGTGCTCCTCGAAAGCGCCTATTTCCACCCCACGTGGATTCGTAAGAGTGCACGGCGCCATGGGCTCAGCACCGACGCGTCGTTCCGCTTCGAGCGGGGCATCGACCCTGCTGGGCAGGTCTATGCTGTCAAGGCGGCAGCACTGCTCATCAAAGAACTGGCCGGAGGCAAGATTTCCATGGACATGCGCCACGTCGTGGCACGCGAACTGCCACAGACCTTCCGCGTGGAGTTCCCGTACAAATACCTCAACGACCTCGCCGGCAAGGAAATCCCCGCCGAGACAGTGAAGAGCATCGCCACCTCGCTGGAGATGCAGATTGTGGAGGAGCGTCCAGATGGTTTGACGCTCGATGTGCCGGCCTACCGCGTGGACGTGCAGCGTCCGTGCGACGTGGCCGAGGACATCCTGCGCATCTACGGCTACAACAACGTGGAGATACCCAGCAGCGTCAAGTCGAGCCTCACCGTGGAGACCGCCACCGACCGCTCCTACCGCTTGCAGCAACTCATCAGCGAGCAACTCGTCGGTGCAGGATACCGCGAAATCATGAACAACTCCCTCACCCGCGAGGCCTACTACACCGACCTGAAGGACTATGCTGCCGAAGGATTGGTGCGTGTGCTCAACCCCCTGAGCAGCGACCTCGGCGTGATGCGCCGCACGCTGCTCTTCGGCGGATTGGAGAGCCTGCGTCGCAACATCAACCGCAAGGCCGCCGACCTCGCACTCTTCGAGTTCGGCAACTGCTACAAGTACGACGCCACGCGCCGCAACCCTGAAAAGGAACTTGCCCCCTACAGCGAGACGTTGCGCCTGGGCCTATGGCTCACCGGTAAGCGCGTGAGCGGCTCGTGGGCACACGCCGACGAGGACACCTCGGTATTCCAACTCAAGGCCGCCGTGCTGAACGTGATAAAGCGCCTCGGCGTGCCAATGAAGGCCTATGTCGCAGAGACTGGCAGCAACGACATCTTCGCTACCTCGCTCGCCATCAAGGAGCGCGGCGGGAAAGTGGTGGCTGAGTTCGGACAGGTGGCGAAAGCCGTCACTGCACGCCTCGACATCGCACAGCCGGTCTATTTCGCCGAACTGGACTGGAACGCGCTGATGAAAGCCTCGGCCCGAGCCAAACTTTCTTTCAGCGAACTGCCCAAGTTCCCCGCTGTGAGCCGCGACCTGGCCCTGCTCGTCGATAAGAGTGTGCCCTTTGCCGACATTGAGCGCATCGCCCTACAGAGCGAGAAGAAACTGCTCAAGAGCGTGCATCTATTCGACGTGTACGAGGGTAAGAACCTGCCCGCTGGCAAGAAGAGTTACGCCGTAAACTTCATGCTGCAGGACGACGCCCGCACAATGAGCGATGCTCAGACCGACGCCATCATGCACAAGATCATCACAAACTTACAAAAACAACTTAACGCCTCACTCAGATAAACACACACCACTATGGGAAGAGCATTCGAATACCGCAAAGCCAGCAAACTCAAGCGCTGGGGCCACATGGCCAAAACCTTCACCCGCATAGGCAAGCAGATCGCTATCGCCGTGAAAGCCAGCGGCCCCGAGCCCGAGAACAACCCCGCCCTGCGCGCCATCATCGCCACCGCCAAGCGCGAGAACATGCCCAAGGACAACATTGAGCGTGCCATCAAGAACGCCATGGGCAAGGACCAGAGCGACTACAAGACCATGACCTATGAGGGCTACGGCCCTCACGGCATCGCTATCTTCGTGGACACGCTCACCGACAACCCCACACGCACCGTGGGCGACGTGCGTAGCGTCTTCAACAAGTTCAACGGCAACCTCGGCACGATGGGCAGCCTCGCATTCCTCTTCGACCACAAGTGCGTCTTCACCTTCAAGAAGAAGGACGGCATCGACATGGACGAACTCATCCTCGACCTCATCGACTATGGTGTGGAGGATGAGTACGACACCGACGAGGAGGAAGGCACCATCACCATCTACGGCGATCCGAAGAGTTACGGCGAGATACAGAAGCACCTCGAGGAGAGCGGCTTCGAAGAGGTGGGCGGCGAGTTCACCTACATCCCCAACGACCTCAAGGACGTCACCCCCGAGCAGCGCGCCTCTATCGACAAGATGGTGGAGAAACTCGAGGAGTTCGACGACGTGCAGACCGTCTATACCAACATGAAGCCGGAGGAGGCTTGAGGGCTACATACTAGAGGTACACTCGGCAACCTTGGTATGCCTGCTCTGTGACTTTACGCATCGAAATATGGCAAAGATTACTGTACAAGACACACAGATAACAGTCATCAAGAAAAATGAAGAAGACTATATTAGCCTTACAGATATGCTAAAGGCTAAGGATGGTGATTTCTTCTTTTCCAATTGGTTGCGCAACCGCAACACAATAGAGTTTCTCGGAATATGGGAGCGGTTGATGAACCCTGATTTTAATTGTGCCGAATTCGACATAATTAAATCACAGGCCGGACTGAACCGTTTCCGCCTTAGTGCTAAAGAATGGACTGAGAAGACTAATGCCATTGGTATAGTTTCTAAGGCAGGACGCTATGGGGGCACCTATGCCCACAAGGACATCGCCTTTGAGTTCGCCATGTGGATAAGTCCAGAGTTCAAGGTTTATCTGATACGCGAGTTCCAACGCCTAAAAGATAAAGAGCAAGAACTCCTTGGGTGGACTGCTAAGCGTGAACTCACTAAGATAAACTACCGCATACACACCGATGCTATCAAGCAGAACCTGATTCCTGAAAAAGTCACCAAGGCTCAGGCCAGCATCATCTATGCCGAAGAAGCAGATGTATTGAATGTGGCTATGTTTGGGCAGACTGCCAGCCAATGGCGCGCTGCCCATCCTGAACAGAAAGGGAATATCCGTGATTATGCCTCTATCAACGAACTCATCTGCTTGGCTAATATGGAGAACATTAATGCCGTTCTTATCAGCGAAGGTGTACCACAGAGCGACCGCCTGGTACGCCTTAATCAAATAGCCATCAATCAAATGAGTGTGTTGGAGAACAATGAGAGCAGGAACTTGCTCAAATGATATGAGCAAGTAGGCGGCCCACACCACTCTCCCTCCGCACTCCGCCGAACACAAAGCCCCCCGAGCCATAGCGGTTCGGGGGGCATTGTGTTCGGGGAAGATAGGCCGCGGCGATGGGCGGGCGGCGGGAGTGATGCAAACCTGGGAGCGTGGACGTCTCGTCCGCGAATAACCTGGGAGCGTGGGCGTCCTCGCCTGCAGGTCAGTCTGCTATGAGGTCGTTGCCGGTCATCTCCTTGGGCTGCGGCAGTCCGAGGATGTGGAGCAACGAGGGAGCCACGTCGGCCAGGATGCCATCGCTCACCTTGGCGCTCTTGTTGTCAGTGACATAGATGAACGGCACGGGGTTGAGCGAGTGTGCGGTGTTGGGCGTGCCGTCCTCGTTGAGGGCGTGGTCGGCATTGCCGTGGTCGGCGATGATGATGGCTTCGTAGCCCGTTTGTCGGGCGGCGGTGATGACGTCGCGCACACAGTTGTCAATGGCGGTCACGGCCTTCTCTATGGCGCTATATACGCCGGTGTGGCCCACCATGTCGCCGTTGGCGAAGTTCACCACAATGAAGTCGTAGCGGTCCTCGCGGATGGCGGCGCAGAGTTTGTCTTTCACCTCGTAGGCGCTCATCTCGGGCTTGAGGTCGTAGGTGGCCTCTTTGGGCGAGGGCACAAGGATGCGGTCCTCGCCGTCGAAGGGTGCTTCGCGCCCGCCGTTGAAGAAGAAGGTGACGTGGGCGTACTTCTCGGTCTCGGCGGTGTGGAGTTGGCTGAGGCCTTGTGCGCTGAGGTATTCGCCAAGGGTGTTGTCCACGTTCTCTTTGGGGAAGAGGATGTGCACGCCGGTGAAGGAGGCGTCGTAGGGCGTCATGCAGAAGTATTGCAGGCCGGGGATGGTCTTCATTCCCTGCTCGGGCATGTCTTGCTGGGTGAGCACGATGGTGAGTTCCTTGGCGCGGTCGTTGCGGTAGTTGAAGAAGATGACGGCATCGCCCTCCTTGATACGTCCGTCCACGTTGGCGTTCACCAGGGGCTCCATGAATTCGTCGGTGTCCTTGTGGTCCTCGCTGTCGCGGTCGTAGCATCCCTGCACGGCTTGCACCATGTCGGTCTCCTGTCGGCCCTTGCCTTCAACGAGTTGGTCGTAGGCCACTTTGATGCGGTCCCATCGCTTGTCGCGGTCCATGGCGTAGAAGCGTCCGATGATGCTGCCCACGTGTGCGCCGTATTTGTTGCAGTGGGCGGTGAGCGCGTCGATGAATCCCTTGCCGCTCTTGGGGTCGGTGTCACGTCCGTCCATGAAGCAATGCACGTAGGTGCGCTCGGCGATGCCATACTCGGCGGCTATCTCAATGAGTTTGAAGAGGTGGTCGAGCGAGGAGTGCACGCCGCCGTCGCTGGTGAGGCCCATGAGGTGCAGTCCCTTGCCGCTCTCTTTGGCGTAGCCGTATGCGCGGCGTATCTCGGGGTTGTCGAGGATAGAACCGTCGCGGCAGGCGCGGTTGATCTTCACCAGGTCTTGATAAACGATGCGTCCGGCGCCGATGTTGAGGTGTCCCACCTCGGAGTTTCCCATCTGTCCGTCGGGCAGTCCCACGTTCTCGCCCGATGCCAGCAGCCTCGAGTGCGGGCACTCGTCGTTCAGGCTGTCGAGGAAGGGTGTGGGCGTGCTCCATATCACGTCGTCTTTCTGTTGGTCGCCGATGCCCCATCCGTCGAGAATCATCAGCAGTGCTTTTTTGCGTATAGCCATAGCGTGTGTGTTTTGTGTTTGAGTTTCTGTTTCCGCGTGCAAAAGTAAGGAAAATGCCCCACACGCGCTCACTTCCTGCGTTCGTTCTTCGCCGCCGCCCGCCGTTTACGGCAAAGAAATCCCCCGCGTCGGGCCATGCGGCGCGGGGGATGCGTATTTATATTGTGGGCAAAAGACTGGCTTTGCGCTCA
>JAFSWM010000015.1 GCA_017444485.1 Bacteroidaceae bacterium
CCGACAGCGCCTGCTGGCTCATCGACTATCAAGACGGCGCGTTTCGCATCAACGCCGCTTCCGACCCCAACTGGGCTCTCGCCGTCTATCACCGCACAGGCGAATATGGCGACTGGGCTTATCTCATGCCCGTCAGCGCGGGGCAAGCCTACGAAGCCTATGTCACGGCCTTCGATATCTATGCCGAGGACGGCACGCAGGTCACCGGAGAGGGCACGCCCGGCTACGTACTCTCTGCCTTGCACATCTCGGGAAAATCGCCCGTACCGCTCGATGCAGCGGGCAACTGCCTGCTGACAATCCCCGATGCCCTCCTCGGTGCGGACTATGAGGCACGAGTGACCTGGGATGGCACCGACGGCACAACCGCCTACACCCTTCTCGTCGACGGAGCAGAGCCGACGGCCGAGGGATTTCGGATAACCAACGTGTCCTGCCAGGAAGCCTATCCCTACCGCATACTCAGCGGCACAGAGCCCATGCTTTCCGGTACATTGCGCCTCACCACACTCCCCATAGCCGAAATCCGTGCTACAGGCATCAATGGCACAGACTACGTGCAAGGCACCTTCCGCTTGCAAGACGCCGATTATCCAGGCATCGACACCACCTACACCGCCCTGGTGAAGGTGCGTGGAGCCACCGCGCAGCGCTACGACAAGAAGCCCTACAACGTCAAACTCTACGAGGCCGACGGCGTCACAGAGCAAGACGCCAACCTGCTCGGCCTGCGCAACACCCACACCTGGATGCTCGACGCAATGTATGTGGACCGCATACGCATGCGCAACCGCGTGTGCTTCGACACCTGGAACGAGATTGACAGCCTGCCCTACAACACCAACTACAACCGCCGCAACGGCACCGTAGGGCGCTTCGTCGAAGTATTCGTGGACGGCAAGTATAAGGGGCTCTACTGCCTCGCCGACAAGGTGAACCGCAAACTGCTCAACCTCACCAAGGTGGAAATCGACCTACTTGATGAGACCAAGGTAACACCCCGAGGACTGCTCTACAAAGGCAAACAATGGGGCGACGACACCTATCTCAAAGCCGTTGCCAGCAGCACGCTGCCCAGTACCGTCACCTGGGGAAACTGGGAACTCGAATACCCCGACGAATACCCCTCGGCAGCCGCCTGGACACCGCTGCGAAACCTCATCAACTACGGCAAGACCTCCGACGCACGCTTTCAGGAGAATTTTGAGCAAAACTACTATTTCGACAACCTGCTCAACTACGCCCTGCTGCAACTGGCCTACAACCTTGAGGACAACGGCATGAAGAATATGTACGTCTCCACCAAGAACATACAGAAGGCCGGCAAACGCATGGTGTTCACCGTCTGGGACATGGACTCCTCGCTCGGCGGCCTGTGGGACGGGAAGCGCCTCGACATCACCGCCGACACCACCTACCTCACCCGCGTACACCCCCTCGCACGACTATTCTCCAAGAACCTCCTCGGATTCCGCGACAGCCTGCGACTCAAATGGCACGACCTCAGCCGCACCGTCCTCTCCCAGGAACGGCTGGCGCAGCGTCTTGACACCTATGCCGACCTCTTCCAGCGCAGCGGAGCGTGGCAGCGCGAATACGCCCTCTGGGGAGCCGCCTGCCACCTGACCGAAGACCCCTACGAAGAAGTAGAATATGTCAAAGAGTGGTACGCCCGCAACACCACCTACCTCAACGAACTCCTGCCCGACCTCCCCACCGGCATAGAGCGCCTACAAGCCGTACCCAACGCAGCCGAAGGCATTTACACCATCGACGGGCGCCGCATCACCGACACCCGCCTGCAAGACCTACCTCATGGCATCTACATCGTAGGAGGCCGCAAAGTAATACGTTAGAGCCCTCAACATCCTCACTCGCAGCCTCCAAAATTCAACTTACTCCCTTCAAGTTCCAACTACCTCCGTTGTAGTTTAAACAAGGTCTGTGAGACTTTAAAGTCACACGGACCTTGTTTAAACTATATCGGTCATTAGCGTGTGAAGATAGTGAGTAAGCCGATCCCTCCCCACGCCCTAAGAAAGCAAGCGAAGCGACGCCAATTTGTTTTTCAGGTAATTCGTATTTTTGCAACCGAGAATCATTTGATAAATCGGAAATTAACGGAGTTCTTATGACTTTAATATAAAGCAATAACAAATAACAGAAATGAACGTAGAAAAATCCACCAAAGATAATCTCGCCAAAACTTCATCGCCTGCTACAGGGCCTTGGCGCGAGTATTCAAGACGTATCTTTCAAGGAGTAAGCACAATGATTGCAAAGAGGCCATGGGCGCTTGCCGCCATCATGGCACTATGTGGCATGATTATGTTGCCGTCATGTTCCGACGACAATTCTTCTGCTAAGGAAGGAGAAGAGCCATATACGGGCATCCCGCTTGTCATCTATGATACCGATATAGGTTCCTCAACCGACGACCTATTTGCCTTAGAGATGCTCTATCGCTATGAGGAGGAAGGCCGATGCAAATTGCTGGGTGTTGTGGTTGACCGAGAAGGCGAGGACTGCGCTGCTGTGGCCGATGTGATGAATACGTATTTTGGTCATGCCAATGTACCCATCGGACTGGTTCGCAAGGGAATCAGCAATCCGCCAGTATGGATTGACTATAAGGCGTTGCCAACCTACACTACCGACGACGAGCAGCCGATGTTTCATCGCACTGTCCGCGACTACTCAACACTGCCTGAGGGTTTCATACTCTATCGCCAACTGTTGGCTGCTCAACCCGACCACTCAGTCAGCATTTGCTCCGTAGGCTTCGTCACGGCATTGGCCGATCTGCTCACTTCAGAGGGAGATGATATCTCGCCGCTCAGTGGCGTGGAACTTGTAAAGCATAAAGTAAAATGCCTCTATATTATGGGTGGAGTGTTTGGCGAATCTGTTGAGCCTGATTTCAATTTCGCTCAGGGCATCACCTTTGCCCAAACCTTTTTCAGTCTATGGCCGGAGGAGGTCGATGTTGTTTTCTCGCCCATGGAGGTGGGGCAGGAAGTTGAGTACAAACCCGAGCAGGTCGTCAGTGACATTCCTTGGACCGATATCCACCCCATTAAGCAGGTATACATGACTTGCAACTGCAATACAGGGCAGAAGATGTGGGACCCAATGGTCATCATTCATGCGGTGGAGGGTGACGCATCCTTCTATCTTTCAGAACGAGGAACCGTGACTCTCACACCAGAAGCCCAAACAATCTTCACGCCCTCTGCGACAGGAAACTGCCGATACCAATTGCCAGGAAATGAAATGTGGAATGCTTTAATGTTAGAGAAGATTAGGAATTATAATAAAATGAAGCATTAAACGACTATACTTTTATGATTGACTAAAATATAAACTACAAACAAAACTTTCGTGGCGCAGAAAGGCTTAGAGATGTACACTACCGACAAGAAACCCTGTCTCTATGAAGAGGGGGATGAAAATTCAAAAAACAACAAAGATAATTACACGATGAATATGATGCGAGAAAGACTAAAGATTTGGCTGCTTATAGCCGTCCTGGCCATTTGTGGTACGGCCAGTATTGCCTCATGCTCTTCAAATGAGGACAACACAATAGAGAAAAGCGATATCACAAATATCGCGGATAAGGTTTGGGCTTTCAGTCAGACCCATCCCGACGGATTCACGATTGACATCCGCACGATGACGGAGCCGACAGAGGGAATCGCCGTCAGTTATGCAGCCACACAGAACAGCCATTCGCGTGACCAACTCGACAAGGTGGTTCGCCATGCCTTGAAGCATGAAGGATATGTCGGCGGTTGGCTGAACAGCGAGGATGGCCTTTACTACTTCGACAGCACAAAGCTTTTCCCAGAAGAAGACCTGAAAGGTGCACTACAATTCGGAAAGGAGAACGGCCAATACTCCGTTTTCATCCTTTCAACTTATACCGACATTCCCCTCGTTGGAAAAGTTGCAGAGATTATTGAACGTGGCACAATCCTCATTGGTACGACAGGCGACTACAGGCCGTTGTCTTTCTGCGAACCCGACGGGACTTATTGGGGCTTCGGCATAGAGGTGGCTGGAGAGATTGCCAAACGTTTGGGTGTCGGCATCCAGTTTGTTCCTACCTCATGGCCTACGCTGACGGCAGATGTATTGGCTGAGCCTCAGTTGTTCGACCTTGCTATTGGCGGCATTACCATCACCGATGCCCGCCGTGAGACAATGCTAATGAGCGACGGCTATTTGGCTAACGGCAAGACCATCCTTTGCCGTGCTTCGCAGGCAGAGCGCTACAAATCATTAGCCGACATCGACAAGTCCGAAGTCCGTGTGATGGTGAATCCTGGGGGACTGAATGAGAAGTTTGCCAACGAGAACCTGACTCACGCCACCATCATAGTACACCCCAAAAACGAGGAAATCCCCACACTCATTGCTGAAGGCGCAGCCGACGTGATGATAACAGAGATTACAGAGGCCCCCTACTATGTGCAAACCGACTCCCGTCTCGCAGCCCCACTATTAAACGCCCCCTTTACTCATGGAGAGATTGGTGTACTGATGCAGAAAGGACAGGAGGATTTGTTGCAGATGGTGAACAATGTCATCAGCCAGATGAAGAAAGATGGCTCCCTGCGCAAACTGCATGAGAAGTATGGCTTGGTGTATGCCTACGAGTAAAAAGAGATAAATACAGTTTTTAGATGAGCGAAGCGGCGGAGCCGAGCGGAACAGGATGGGCTGTCACATGGCAAAGATGTAATAACAGATAAATCGGAATGAAAGAATAGGTACAGCCTAAAATATAAAGCAACAAAGAGCACTTGTGACAGCGAGGGAAGGTTAAAGCTCTATTCTGTTCTCCATGTATCCTTGCCTGAAAATAACGGGCGTTATTTTTGAGCAGGGAATAATTGTTAGTTATTTCTGTTGTATCGTTTCTATCGTTTTTTTCTTGTTCACGCGGTTTCTTGAAGTATAGTTTAAGAAATTGACGCGGTACAAATCTCCTTCAGCCTGTCCACAATGCGCAGGCAAGCTATTCCCGTCGCCACAAGGGTTGACGGCTTGCGATATACTGGCGTATGCTTTGGGGCCATCGAGCAGGGTGGACTACCATTTGGCAGTTTTTGTTTTCAGGGATTGGCCTAAACAATCTATTTGTCTGTGTCGGTGGGCTTTTGCGACATGCACAATCTTCCCTTACCCGTTGGTTGAAAGGGGAATGAGAGAATGAACTGCAAAGGGGCAGTCGCGATGCACCGCCACCGTACAAGCGACTCTAGGCGCACGGTTGTTTTTGGTGACTACACGATTACTCAACTGCAAAAGTATAATTTTTCTTAAAAATTGGTTGTAAACGCGCAATCTTTGTGCGTGTGTCTCTACGCAAAAGCGTTCTTTTTGAAGAGAAATAGCCTCCCTCTCTACATGTGTTTTCTACTACGCAATTTCAGACTTCTTAACATAAGTATCGGTATTTGAGATTTCGCATATGATGTCAAACACCTATCAGCCATTTGAAAAATCACCCTTAATCTTTTACTATTATAATCTACGGTTACATCCGCGCTTCCAGCGACAAACAGACAGGGCAGAATAACGAATCCTCATCATTGCTCAAAAATAACGCCCGTTATTTTTGAGCAGGGGATATTCACGAAGAATTGGTTTTTGGAAAGCCAATTCAAAACTTAATGTTTAATCCTATGAAACGTTATGCTTTCATCACGGCACGCTCTGGTTCAAAAGGTATATCCGACAAAAACATCATCGACCTCTGTGGCAAACCCCTCATGGTCTGGTCTATCGAGGCTGCCACGGGGAGTGGTGTCTTTGACCGCATCATTGTTTCTACCGACTCCGAACATTATGCCGACATCGCCCGCCAGTGGGGTGCCGAGGTGATGATGCGCGGCGAGAGTCTCAGCAACGACACCGCGCCCCACTCCGTGGTGCTGCGCGACATGATTAGCCGCCTGCCTGCCGACTTCGACTACTTCGTCCTCTTGCAACCTACGTCGCCCCTGCGGAGTGCACGCCATCTGCAAGAGGCCTGTGCCCTCTTCGATGCCCACAGCGACCGTTTCGACTTCCTCACGTCCGTCATTCGTGCCAGCCACCCCAGCGTGCTCGTGCGCGAGATTGACGATGATATGAGTCTGAAGAACTTCGACATAGACTATTCGCAGTATCGTCGTCAAAACTATCGCGACTTTACGCCCAACGGCGCAATCTTCCTAGCCCGCCCTGAGGCCTACGTGCGCCAAGGCCATTTCTACGGCCCGCGGTGCATCGCCTACGAGATGAACACCATCGACAGCGTAGATATCGACAACCAGCTTGACTTAGAGTTAGCGCGGCTGATAATCAACAATAAGTGGAACTCTTGAATCACTCTATTGTTTTTCCTCATGAACAATTTCAATCAATCTATACAGCGCATGCATCGGATGTATAAGCGGGGAGGTATCTTCGTTATTTTTGCCAAGCTCCTCTATCGCTATCATAGGATTGTTTATAGTTGCGATATACCTTACCGGGCAGACATAGATGGTGTTGTGTCCTGTCATAAAGGTTTCGGTATCGTTATCAATCCTTTTGCTAAAATAGGCAAGGGCACTATCATTCAGCATGGAGTTGCGATTGGTGAAATCTCAGGCGACCATCTTTCGCCTGTGATTGGCGAGAATTGTTACATCGGGGCGCATGCCATGGTGCTGGGCGATATTCGTATAGGCAATAACGTGGAGATAGGAGCAGGGGCTGTTGTACTGAGCGATTTACCCGATAATTGTACTGCCGTAGGAGTGCCTGCCAAAGTGGTGAGGAAATAGTAAGGTTTGCCTTTGAAGTAACTCTCAACCATTTATTTTGCAGTTATGAAGAAAATAGGGATTATTACATATTATCGGTACTATAATTATGGTACAGCTTTGCAGGCGTATGCTTTGCAAAAGGCGGTATCTTTGTTGCCCGACGTGCAGTCGGAACTGATAGATTATCGCTACTTGAAGCGTGCTAATAAATCTCGTTGGTGGTTTATTAAAGTGCGTTTGAAACATCTGTTTGATTACATCAAGAACTACAAAAAGGTTTCTCGAAAAGTGAAGTATAAAGACCTTTTCATGGAAAAGCAACCTTTGTTCGTACGTTTCTTTGATGATTATTTCCAACTTTCGCCCAACACCTATCTATTAAATGAGGAGTTGCAGAACAATCCGCCTGCATACGATGTCTATATGGTAGGCTCCGACCAAACTTGGAGCCCGTTGATAGGCCTAAACCCAGCATTGTTCCTGAAATTTGCGCCGAGGGGCGCTTGTAAAGTAGCCTACGCGCCGAGCATAGGCGTTACAGAGTTTAACGAAGAGCAAAAGCAATTCTTTAGTGAGGCTTTATCCTCGTTTCAACATATATCTTGTAGGGAAGACCTTGGTGCGAGTGTGTTGTCAGAGTGTTATCAGGGCGAAGTTCCCGTCGTGCTCGACCCCACGCTCTTGCTGAATAGCAAACAATGGAGTGAGATGGCCGTGAAACCCACGATAGAGGGTGACTATATACTCTGCTATCTCATTGGCGACCGTCCCTATTATAGGGAATACGTTCGGCAGTTGTCGAAGCAGATGAATTGCCCCGCCTACTACATTCCCGTGTCGTGGCGCGATGTGGGCGAAGGCAACCAGCTGCTGCCGAAGACAGGGCCTCGTGAATTCTTGGGACTTATCAAGCACGCCAAGTGTGTTTGCACCGACTCGTTCCACGGCTCTATCTTTAGCATCAACTTCAACACCCCTTTCTACACCTTCCTCAAACATGCCGGCGGCGAAAGCGCTTCCGACAACTCGCGCATCGTAGGCATCCTGAAGAAGTTTGGCCTTGAGAGCCGTCTGCGCAGTCCGCAGTCGCCCGTGGCGTTTGAAGAGATAGACTATAAGTCCGTCAACGAGCGTTTAGAGGCTCTGCGTGCCTCGTCCTGGCAATACCTTAAAGATGCCGTAGGCGTATGATGGAAATTTGTCCGAAAGAGCAGTGTGCAAGTTGTTATGCCTGCCTGAACGCTTGCCCAACCGCTTCTATTCAATTGCAAGAGGACGAGCGGGGTTGTCTTTACCCCGTCGTCAACCAGTCCTCTTGCATCGATTGCGGTCTGTGTCAGAAGGTGTGTCCCGTGTGCCAGCCGCCCACGTTGCATTCGTGTAAGGAGAGCTACATAGCCTATGCTGCCAACCACCGCGAGCAGCAAACGGCGGCATCAGGAGGACTGGCCGCTGTGTTGTCGCGCCATGTCGTTCGACATGGCGGTGTGGTGTATGGTGCTTCTGCCGTTGATGCTTTCAATGTGCAACACGTGCGTGTGGATAAGGAAGCCGACCTCGAACAGTTGAAAGGTAGTAAGTATGTGCATAGCAAAATAGGCGTGCTGTTAAAGACGCTGAAAGAAGATTTGCAGGCTGGACGCGACGTCATATTCGTGGGCACGCCCTGTCAGGTGGCTGGCGTACGCGGCTTCCTGCGCAAAGACTATCCCAACTTCTTCGCCCTCGACCTTGTATGCCACGGCGTACCCCCGCAGAAGGTACTCAACAGTGCCATTGCCTACTATTGCGGCGATGAGACCTCGCGCGTGAAGAGCGTGCGCTTTCGCAGAAAGGAAGAAGGACAGCATAGCATCTATGGCTTGTATTGCGATGATGCGGGGGGGCAGTTGGTCTATGGCGACGACCACCCGCAGCAGCACTATGCGCTTGGGTTTATGGCCGCGATGTTCTATCGCCCGAATTGCCATACCTGCCCCTACGCTTGCCCCGACCGTGTGGGCGATATCACCCTGGGCGACTTTTGGGACCGCGACGGAAAAGCGGCATTGCCAGCACAAAAAACCGATGGGATTTCTATGCTTATCGTCAATACCGAGAGGGGGAAAAAGTTGATGGCTGACGTCCGTAACGAAATCGTTTGCGTGGAGCATCCCTATACAGACTTTACCCGTCGCAATGGTCAGCTCACTCATCCCATGCGCCGACATGCGAGTAGTGAAAACTTCTGGAAAAGTTTTGTCGCAGGCGGTTTTGCAGCCACAGAGAGCATATTGGCCAAACACGAGAAATTGGTGCGTAAAAATATCTTGAAGAAGAAAATCAAAAGAGCAATATATACTATTCCCTTCCTTGAAAAGCTGCTGCTAATGATTTTTCATAAGTCTTAATATAGAAGCACTTTAGTTAAGGATTACGCGAGGCACAGAACTATGTGTATAAGGGAATGGTGGCGAAGAAAAGCTGGAGAATGAATGATAGGAAACATCCAACAGAAAAAACAAAATTATGAGTAAGAGAAAAGTACTCACATTATCCACACAATATGCCAACAATTTGGGTGCGTTATTGCAGTGCTATGCGCTCAGTAGGTTCTTGAACCAGCAAAAGGATATAGAATGTAAAATCATTCAATACTGGCATCCCAATGCGAAGTCGGGCTGGCGTTACTTCAAGAAGAATGTAAACGTTAAAACACTGTTAAGCAATGTCTATATGCTGTGTCGCCCCGATTTGTTGTGGCTGAAGCATAAGAGAAATGAAGCAGCCCGCGCCTTTGTGAAGAAATATCTGCCGTTAGAAGATGGGGCCTATATGACGGACCAATCCATCCACAACAATCCGCCGCAGGCCGATGCTTATGTTGTAGGTAGCGACCAGATTTGGAATGTGAAGCGCAAAGGAATAGGCAAAGTTTATTTCCTTAGCTTCGTGCCCGAGGGAAAACGCCGCATTGCCTATGCCCCCAGCCTGGGGGTAGAATGGACGGAAGCAGAGTGCCGCCGTTTGAAGCCCTATTTGCAACAATTTGATGCCTTGTCGGTACGGGAGGAGGGGCATGTAGCGCAAGTCGCACAGACCGCAGGCAAGCCCGTTGCTCACGTTTGCGACCCTGTTTTCCTCTTGAGCCAAAAGGATTGGCTTAAAGTAGCACATAAGCCTGCTATTGCTGAGCCCTATATCTTCTGCTATTTCTTTGGCGTCTCAGATTTGGCACTGCGTACCGTCAAGCGACTGAAAGAACTGACGGGGTATAAAGTAGTTTATCTCAACTTCAATGCCACCGACAAGCTGCAGAGCGACGTAGAAATGCGGGCGGGCGATCCGCTCGACTTCTTGGGCTTAATAGCCAATGCCACCTTGGTTTGTACCAGTTCGTTCCACTGCTCGGCCCTGTCTGTCTTATTCCGCAAAGACTTTTTCTATGTGCCTCAAGTGGCAAGCGAGCGTGTGCTTAGCCTAATGCGTAAATATAAGATAGATAATATTCTTATGACCGAGGAACGCTTGCAAACACTTACTAAGGAGGACCTGAACATTGACTACACGCAAGGCGAAGCTGCAGGAGACGAGTATATAGAATCTTCTAAGTATTATCTTATCAATGCCATCTATGGAAAAGAGAATGCCTGAATTAGCCAGCCATGAAACCTGTTTGGGTTGCCATGCTTGTGAGGCCGTTTGCCCAACTCGTAGTATTACCTTTCAGGGGGATGGTTTTTTCACTTATCCTCACATCGACATTGATACGTGCATACAATGCGGCAAGTGTGAGAAGGCTTGTACGTCTGTGCGGGGTGGATATGAGAAAGAGCTCGACGATGTTTCGCAAACGTTCTATTGTGCCTATAACAGCGATGGCGAAGAGCGTGCCAAGGCCACTTCAGGCGGCACTGGCGGAGCCTTGGCAAAACAGGCCTTAAGCAAGGGTTGGATGGTTTGTGGCGCCGCTTTCGACGAAGGGCTACGCGTCAAGCACATACTATCCGACAAGGAAGACATCCTGGATAAAATCCGCGGTTCGAAATACGTGCAGAGCGATGTGACAGGCGTTTATGAGCAAGTGCGCGAGGCCGTGAAGGGGGACAGACAAGTTCTGTTTTTTGGTACGCCATGCCAGTGTCAGGCCTTAGTGGCTTCTTTGCCTATGGCTCAGCGTGCGTCAGTACTGACCTGCGCCATCATCTGTCATGGCGCTAATTCGCCGAAGGTTTGGGAAGATTACGTTCGCCATGAAGAGCAAAAGGTAGGAAAAAAGCTTGTAGGCTATAACTTTAGGAGTAAAGATAAAGGATGGGGCGCTTATCGTAGTGCGCTTACCTTTCAGAACGGCACAACCATCCGCCGTCCTGCATGGAATGATGTCTTTATGACCTGGTTCGCCCATGACTATGATACGCAGGAGGCTTGTTTTCACTGTCCTTATCGGATAGAAAAACGTGTCGCAGATTTGACAATAGGCGACTTCTGGGGCGTGGAGAAACTCTTCTCCGACGTTCCTACCCGGCAAGGACTGTCGGTCCTGATAGCCAGTACCGATAAGGGAAAAGACTTCGTGAAAGACGTGCCACAACTCGTCTTGACAGAAGTGGACGCCGTCCTTGTTGTCAAGAAAGCATTGAAAGGATATGTTGAGCAACGTACGGAAGAAAAACGTCAGGCTATCATTCAGCGTCGCAAAACTTTCGAAGAGGAATATGCCCAACATGGATATGACTTTATGGCGGCTAAATATCCGGCGCAGACCTACTGGGGGCGCGTCGTTCATCACCTCCGCTTTCGGTTGCGCCAATTGGGGATAGGATAGGAGAGGGCTCAGAGAGCTTCTCATGGCGGGGTATGGCTTGCCGTCGTGCCCTTCGTGAAGCCAAAAGAGCAGAAAGCTTGCTTTATCCCTTTGGCGAGAAAACGCTGATAAGAACCATTAACGAAGTTGCTAAAAACTTATTTATGAATTTTGCAAAAACATCTATTGCTGTCTCGGTGATAATGACGTTGGGCTACCTTGTCTCTTTCTTAAAAGAGGCTATTATTGCCAACTATTTTGGTGTGTCAGTTGAAGTAGATGCCTTTACCATCGCCATTCAGATACCCGTCACGCTCTTTGCTTTAGTCAGTGTGGCTGTCAGGTCGGTTGTTATACCTCTTTATTCTGACCTGTTATATAAAGAAGGGGCGGCGGCTGGTGCTCATTTCTTAGACAACGTCATTAGTATCGTAGGGCTGATAGCCATAGCCATGATTGTGGTCTGCGAGATTTTTGCAGGCGGTATTATCTACCTCTTTGCTCCAGGCTTTGATGCTCCTACGCACCAATTGGCAACGATGTTGCTACGGCTCACCTTGCCGACGATGCTCTTTACGGTGGTAGGCCAGATATTCATTGCGTTGCTCAACGTGCATAAGAAGTTTATTTGGCCCGCTTTCTCCGTTTATATATTAAGTGGCACGGTCATCGTTTTCACGATGCTGTTGCAGCACTATATGGGGATTGCCGCTGCCTGTTTGGGGCAAGTCGTGGGCTCCTTTCTCTATATGCTGTTCATGTTTGTGGTAGGCAGGCATATCTATCATTTCCGTTTTCGTTATGAACCAGCCGATGCGCAGGTGAAGCGTTCGCTAAAAATGTCTGTGCCTGTCATTTGGAGCATCAGTGTGGCTGAGGTGAATACCATTGTTAATCGTGCCGTAGCCTCCTTCCTGTTTGCTGGCTCCATTGCAGCCTTGGGCTATGCTTCGAAAATCAATACGGTCTTTATGTCGTTGTTCGTCTCGGCCATATCAACGATTGTTTATCCGCTATATGCTGAATCTTCGGCCAAAGACGACATGAAAGGTCTAAATACGCGCGTCAATTCTACCTTGTCGGCCTATGCCCTCTTGTTGTTACCATTGATGTGTTTCTTGTTTTGTTTCCGAACGGAGATTGTGGAGGTAGCTTTTGCGCGTGGACGCTTTGATGAATCGGCTGTGCAGCTGACGCAGGTGTTGTTTGGTTGTTATACGGTTGGCCTGCTCTTCTCGGCTTTTCGCGTAACCATTACCAAGGTGTTTTATTCTTTAAAAGACACGAAAACGCCTGCAAAGAATGCCACAATAGGTGTTCTTCTGAACATCGTGCTGAACCTGACGCTGCCGTGGTTTTTGGGCGTGAAAGGTTTGGCCATTGCCACCAGCCTTTCAGCGATGTATATTTCAATGTCGCTGCTTTATCTATTGATAAAACGCAATGAGATGATGCACCTCTCTGTGTTCTACCGAAATCTAAAAGGCATCGTTCTTGCTTCTATCATCCTGGTGGTATGTATCTACGTTTTCTTCTATTGCTGTGGAGAACTGACATCTCTGCTAAAACTCATTATCGGTACACTGGTATCAATATGTATTTATGCGGGTGCTGTGTTCGTGCTTCGCGTGCCCATAGGGCAGACGTTGATGAAGATGTTGTTGAAGAGGGGATAAATGTTAATCCCCCCTGGAGTGAGATACGAATTTCCTTTTTTTTACTCCTGAAAATCTTATGAGCCTTAACTGAGGATTTCCATTCTAAGGATACAATGCGTTTAGGATTATCTTTTTTAAAGTCTTCAAAGTCCTTTGGATTGATAGAACTGCTATATGCTTTTCTACCGATATTGGCGGGCTATACCCTAGGCGGATTACCTTTCGCCCTATTGTTCGTTATCGTATTGTCGTTCGTTGCTTTTCATAGGACAGGGCGTTTGTGGATATATAAACCCTATTTATTGCTTTTCTTCTATATTATATTTCATGAGTTGATTCTATCTCTAACCATGCCCTTCTTGCCTTCCTATCATATCAACCGTACCATCCATCTATCGATTTCCTTATTGAGTCCCATATTTATTGTGCCAGCCCTAAACTATAAGCGATACTTTAACGCTTTAATCGTTGTGGCTATTATCAGTGGTTTAGGTCTTATCTACCATTTTATTCTTATTCAGTCGGGAAATCTTGTGACGCCACTGACACTTCCGTTTCTGCCCGTAGAAGAGGAAAAAACGCGTTTGATGCAAGAGTTAGCCCGACCGAAGTCGTTCTATGCAGAACCCGCGGCATTTGCCACATTTATGGTTGTTCCGCTTTTCTATGCGCTGAAAGAAAAAAAATATCTGTGGTCTGTTGCCATTGTTATTTTACTCTTCTTATCTACATCAACAACGGCGGTTATAGAAAGCGCAATCATAGTAGTGGTCTATATGATGATGACCTTATCTGGGAAGAATAAGGGGAGATCAATTTTTCTTGTCCTCTTATTTATTGCCGTAGGTTTTTTTATTCTTCACAGTTCACTCTTTGAGGCTACCTTCCAAAAGATTGACAATACGGAGGTAGATGAAAATGCCCGTTTGATGAACGGACTATTGGTGTTGCCTCACGTCAATGCTAAATATCTGATTTTTGGTGTGAATAGTCCTAATATAAACGATTTTGTTTTTGAGAATCACTTACAGTCTTTCATGTATTATAGTTCATCAGGTTATAATTCGTTCCTCTTTGTTCCCACTTTTTGGTTTATGTTGATTAAATACGGATTGGTGGGTTTATGGATTTATCTACAGATGTATTATGACTTTTATAAACGCGATAAAGAAATACTTCCCTATATATTGTGTTTGGTGGTAAGTTGGTTCTTCCAAGGGTTAGCCTTGAGTATGGTCTTTACTTTCCAAATAAGCACGATAGCTGCATTCTTGAATAGAGAAGGGCGGATTCAGCATGAAATAAAGCGTGTAGTATAACACTTCCTAAAACATCAAATTATTATGAAGAAAGGTATAAGATATTATTTGCGCTCGCTACATATCAGCTTGCGTAACCTATATGATTACTTTACTGCTGAGTATATCCTATTTCCCCGTGCGGACCTATTGCATTTGAGGGGAGAGGTTGACCAGATTCAGCTGGTCGTTACTTCTCGTATCCTCGATATTCAAAACTACATGAACGGAGATAAGTCTTTTTATTTCCAAAATCGTATTAGCACCGCTTTGTTTGGTGATAAGCACGACCAGCCATTAGGCGATAGCCGCTTCTCTGCCTTAATAGAATCTGTAAAGGCAAATGGGTATGATAACGAACATTCTCTTTTAACCGTAGATAGGAACTTTACTCTTGTTGATGGCACCCATCGATTGGCCATCGCTTTTTGGGCAAACATTCCTTATGTGCGGGTTAAAGTGGTACGATGGAAATCGAACCACAAAAAGGTGGCCGACTGGTTTCTAAATCCACTGTTTTCTACTGCTGATTTGTCAAGGATACGCAAAGCGTATGCCGAGAATGAAGAAAGAATGTTTCAGTCAGGGCTTTGTTTTTGCTGTGTGATAAAGACAGCGCAGCTTGACTTGGCTGAGCAAGTAGCACAAGATGTAAGCAATGTAACGCAAGTGGTGTATCAAAAGCCATTATCAAGTGGGGGCTTGATAGTAGGCTTTTGGGTAGATTATCCGATGTTCTATGTCAATAAAGGAAAACTTGTTTCAAGGCGCGTGGAGCAAATAGAGAAGATGTTGCAAATGCGCTATCCCATGCTACGCGATAAAATGACCTTTGCTTATAATAGCGTAGAGGGACAAGAGGCGTTTAAGGAGTTTTCAATGAATTAGGACGTGCGCAGT
Source organism: Bacteroidaceae bacterium (assembly GCA_017444485.1). Classification (GTDB taxonomy): domain Bacteria; phylum Bacteroidota; class Bacteroidia; order Bacteroidales; family Bacteroidaceae; genus Alloprevotella. Next base: position 15,446 of record JAFSWM010000015.1, read on the forward strand.
AAGTCCCGCTGAAAAAATCTTTATCATGAAGATACTCATGCTATCGTCGTATGTGACGATCGATTCGCGGCCTAAATATAAGCGCAACCGTACAGGCTTTGGCTATATGGTGTACGACATTGCGCGTAGTGTGGCCGAGAAAGAAGACGTGGAAATGCTTCTCTCTGATACGCGCGATGAAGCCTTTGAGCAAGAACGCATCCGTTTTTTGGCGCGCTCGTATGGACGATTCTTTCGCTATTTGTGGCAAAGCCTATCGATAGGCGTAGTCATCGGTATGTGGAAGAAGTATAAGATGAGCAAGGGTGCCTCGGTGCGCTTGTTGTACTATTGGCTTATCTCGGGCTACTATCGCCACGTGTTGCGTACGGGCCAATATGACCTCGTGCATATCCATGGTTGTCGGTTCAACACCGAACTCTGGATTCGTCTCTGCCAGCAGGAAAAGCAGAAGTTCGTTGTGACGCTGCACGGGCTGAATTCCTTCTCCGACAACGTGCCTTTGGAACCAGCGGGAAAACGCTATGAAAGAGATTTCCTGCGAAGAGTGGCTGAAGGGGAAATACCCATTACGGTGATCAGCACAGGAATGAAGCGGATTATTGAAGCAGAATACCAGCAAACCGCTATTAAGAATATGAGTGTAGTATGCAACTCCTTTTCTTTTCTGCAAAATTTTCCGAAACTTGACGTGAGAGGGAAATACGGAATACCTAACGACGCTAAAATAATATTGTATATAGGTAATGTGTGCCCACGAAAAAATCAAGGAGCATTAGTTAGGGCGTTTAACTTATTGCCGAATGAGCTTGCAGACAAAACGTATGTCCTATTCTTAGGCGCCACGATTGTTAGTACAACTTATAATATAACCGAACTTGCAAAGTCTCTGCCCTATAAAGAGCATCTTATAGTCTGTGGTGCAATAGATAAGGAACTCGTGCCGAATTATTATGCACAAGGCGATGCCGTTGCGCTGTTGAGCATCTCTGAAGGGTTCGGCTTGAGCTTGATTGAAGGCATGCACTTCGGCCTGCCTTGCCTATGTTTCGACGACATAGATGCTTATGACGATATTTATGCGCCCGAGGCCGTGGTGGGCGTGCATGAACATGCGGACGAATGTGTGGCCAAAGGTCTTGAGACGTTATTGACCACTGAATGGGATAAAACCGCCATCCGCAAAGCATCCGAACGCTTCGAAGCCGACACGATGGCGGATAACTACATCCGCGTGTTTAATAGCATCGTGAACTCTTGAAAATCTCAACACAAGAAGCGTATCGCATATGGCATGCAAACTTGGAGTATTCGCCTCTTCTGTCTTTGTGCCATCCGCCTTCTTCGTCTTCTTCGTGGCTCCTTTTTCCTTTATTGTTGAACGATAACATTATTCCCAATGGCTAAATACTTTTATCGACTTGCTCGGCAGTTGCAGAAAGGTGCAAAGGACTTCTTGGATGTTCCCGTAGTGCAGGAGCGAGCCTTCCTCTCGCAGTTGCCTGAACCCACATCGGACGTAGAGCGTTCCTACAACCAATACCTATGCCAAAACTTCTATCGGAGTAAACTCTATGTGTGGAGTTTGAACTTCGTCTCGGCATGGCTGTTCCCTTTCATGCTACTGGTCCTCTTGCTGAAGGGATTGTGGGTAATGCGGCAGAAGGTAGATTTTGATGCCGTTTGTGACTTAGGTGGATTCCGCGACGTGATACCCGAGCAACTCGCTGCAGAGTTTCGGATGGATTACGACCATTGGTTTAAGCACAGTAGTTTAAGTTGGCAAGACGTATCCTTTGTGTGTCGCGTAGCAGCTTTCAAACCGCTGTCGTGCTTCTTTGGCCTGAAATGTATGCTCAAGGTAAGCTGTTATTCGGATATGATAAGACGGTACAGCCCCCAAGCCGTGATAACCCATAACGAGTACGCCTTTTCCAGTTCCGTTTTGACGGCCTATTGTCAGCGGCGGGGCGTGGAGCATATCAACGTGATGCACGGCGAAAAGTTATTCCGGTTGCGCGACACCTTCTTCCGCTTCCATAGGTCTTACATGTGGGACGAACATTACGTTAAGCTATTTAATGAGATGCGTGCAACACAGAACCATTTCTTCCTCTACACGCCTGCCGCTATGCGTATCGTTGTGGACAAACATCAGTCTGCCAAGAATTATGCCGACGTGAAGTATTACTTGCAGATATATAATAAGGAAGAGATAACGTCTATCGTGGCTGCCATGGAGCGATTGAAAGCGATAGGTTACAGCGTGATGTATCGTCCGCACCCACGCTATAGCGATGTTGCTTTGCTGAATTCATTGGTAGATGCGCGCGAAGTAGAAGATCCACGCGAAGTAGATATTGCCACCAGCCTATCCAACCTACAGTATGCGGCTGGCTCTTTTACCACAGTGTTGAACCAAGCGTATGTCTCGGGAAAGACTGTCGTTATGGACGACGTCACTTTCCCACAACGTATGAAAGCACTTCGCGATAGGATGTATCTCTTTGCCGAGCCAAAAGAGCGATGCTGCTTGTTGTCGGAAATGGTGAAAGGGTGAGGTAGTAAGTCTCAATATATTGTTTCTTTTTCAATCTTATATTGTGAAGTCTTATGAGAAAGTTTTTCAAGTCTATTGTATCCGCTTTCTATTCTTGGCGTATTCGTCGCACCGCCGCACGCTGCGGAACGTGGGTTCGTGCCAACCACGCCTCTTTTGTCAACCGCAGAACCGAGATAGGCAACAACGTGCATTTTAACGGCATATCCGTTTATGGGGGAGGTAAATTAACAATAGGCAACAACGTACATTGTGCGAAAGGCTTGCAAGTCTTTACCACCATCCACAATTACGAAGGCGAGAAGTTGCCTTACGATGAAACCGTCATCCATAAAGAGGTCACCATTGGCGACAACGTGTGGATAGGGGCCGATGTTATCATCCTTGGCGGTGCCACCATTGGCGAAGGCGCCATCATACAGGCAGGTAGCGTTGTGGTAAAAGACATCCCGCCCTTAGGCATTGCAGGAGGGCATCCAGCCAAAATATTTAAGATGCGCGATGCAGCGCATTACGAACGCCTAAAAGCCGCACAAGCATTCTTCTGAATGACGGCATCCCTGTGAACGTTATCCATCTTTATCTTGACGAGAACGAACAGACCCCCGACAATCGTAAAGCCCTCAGTCCTAAAGGTTATACCCTATCCAAGACTTTTTGCGACTTTCCTGTCCTACAGTTTAAATCCGCCAATTGTCAAGAAGTTGCAGTGTAGTTGCCTGAATTAGAAGGCAAAAGCAAAACAAGATGCTACGATGTCCTTGTTTTGCTTTTGAAGTAATTTCGTGATACCGTTGGGAACACTTGTGATCCGCTTGGGGCTCGAACCCAAGACCCCAACATTAAAAGTGTTGTGCTCTACCAACTGAGCTAGAGGATCATTGGTTGTTGCATAAGGGGAAAGGTGTTTTCCTGCTTTGCGGCTGCAAAGGTAGGGCTAAAATCGGAACGCGCCAAGGAAAAAGCGGATTTTTGAGCGATTAGTTTGCCTATTTGGAATTCTTGGCGTATTTTTGCGCCGTCTTTAGGACAAAACGGGTAAGTGCTGCACGGCCAGCTCCCTTCGAATCCTCCAGGGCTTGACCGCAGCAAAGGTAGTTGGTTGTAGCGGCGCGATGCAGAGAGCTTACCCACCCGCCTCTTTAGCTCAGTTGGCCAGAGCACGTGATTTGTAATCTCGGGGTCGTTGGTTCGAATCCGACAAGAGGCTCTCCAGTGACACCACACTCAGGTCAGAATGCCGCCGACGGAATGCTCTGCCGGCGGTGTTTCATTTTGTAAGGCTTTCTATGGGTTTCACCGCTGTTCTCTGCCATTGGCTTACAGAGATGGCCGCCTTCCTGACTGAATCGGGAGGTGTCCTGCTGTTTTGCAGCATTCGTTTCTGGGCCGTCTTCGTGGTGTTCCTTGCAGGCTATGCGTTGCTGAGGTATTCCCGCCGTGGCGCGATGATGGCCTATGTGGTGGCTTTTGGCTTGTTTCTTGCTTTTAAGGCCAATGGCTTGCTGATGCTCCTGCTCCCCTTCACGGCGGTGGCGACCTGGATGCTTGTGAACTGTCTTAGGGAGGCTGTTGGCACTGTGCCACGGCGTGCGTGGCTCGCGTTCATTGTGGTGCTCAATTTCGTGCCGCTGATTTACTTCAAATACGCCAACTTTTTGGGTGCGTCGCTGGCCGCCATGGTTGGGAGCAATTTCTCGCCGTGGAAAATTGCCTTGCCGGTGGGTATCTCGTTCTACACGTTCCAGAGCGTCAGTTATGTGGTGGATGTGTATCGCGGTACGTTCCGCCTGCGCCCCACCTTGTTGGAGTTTCTTTTCTACCTGACGTTCTTTCCGCTGTTGCTGGCCGGCCCCATCACGCGTGCCGCCACGCTCATTCCGCAGATGCGGCGTTTGGGCTGTGTGGCCTCGCATATGGTGTGGTATGGCGTGTGGCTCTTCATTTGTGGCTTGCTGAAGAAGGCGGTTTGTGCTGATTATTTGGCGCAGTTTGTGAACCTGGTGTATGACGACCCCGTGGCATACAGCGGTTTTGAGAACCTGATGGCAACGGCGGGCTATACCTTGCAGATTTACCTTGATTTCAGCGGTTACAGCGACATGGCCATTGGCCTGGCCGCCATGCTTGGTTTCCGCTTGCGCGACAATTTTAATGCCCCTTACCAGTCGCTGAATGTCTCGGAGTTCTGGCGTCGCTGGCACATCAGCCTTTCCACCTGGTTTCGCGATTATCTTTACATCCCGCTTGGTGGCAATCGCAAGGGGATGGCTCGCACTTATGCCAACAACTTCCTGACGATGGTCGTGGCGGGCGTATGGCATGGCGCTTCGTGGATGTTCGTCATCTGGGGTGCGATGCACGGCGCTGCGTTGGTGGTGCACAAGTTCTGCAAGCGTCTCTTCCTCGTTGCGTTGCCCGCTTCCTGGTGGCTGAAGGCTTCGGCCTGGGTGCTGACTACGGTGTTTGTGATGGCCGCCTGGGTGTTTTTCCGTGCCCCCGACCTGACTGTCGCTGCGTCGGTGTTTGCGCGTATTTTTACCGACTTTGATTGGGCCTACCTTGTGCCTTTTGTGCAGGTCAGGTGGCTCTGGTGCTTGGTGATGGTTGTGGCAGCCGTATGCCACACCCCTGCAGTTACGCGCTGTGCGCCTCGTCTTGCTGCGGCCTTTGTCTGCGCGCCGTGGGTGGTGAAGTTTGTCGTATTCGTCTGCACCGTCCAGTTGGCGGTTGAGGCTGGTCAGAGCACGGTGCAGCCTTTTATTTACGCGCAGTTCTGACGTTTGCTCCCTTAATTCTGTTTCCTTCGAAGCACTGCCTGGCTTTTCGCTTATCCCTGGACGATACCTTGGGTTATGGCACGCACCAGTTCCCTTCCATGCACGCATGGCCGAGGAACTCATGCCTTTCATGAGGCAGATTAGAGGTTAGGAGTAGGGCAGGGGCGGCTTTCTGACAGCCCTTGTCTGATTTCGGTGGCCACGGCGAGGATGTGGCCGCGCCTTTCGAGGAAACTGATCTTTGCAGCGTAGGGTGCAGCACTTTCGGCTGTGTCCTGGTTGAAAGCCGTGAGGCAGATGTCGGTCATGGCGCGCGCCTGTGTGCCATAGAGTTTGAATACGGCTTCCTTGGCGCACCACACGCGCGTTGCCTCCGCTTCATCGGAACGTTCTTGGAGCAATGCGCGCTCTTTGGCCTCGGTGATGCGTGGCAGAACCCGCCTGGTGCGCGGCCCGATGGCCTCGATGTCGATGCCTACGGGGTAAGCACATAGCGCAATGGCAATGTGGCTCTGGGTGTGTGTGATGCTGATGTGCAGGCCGTTGGCTGCGGTGAGAAACGGCTTCCCCTCTGGTGTGTGAGAGAGCCCCGTGGGTTGAAGCCCAGCGGCTTTGAGCAGCAGTCCGATGGTTTCCCGTTGTTTATTTATGGGGAGGGGCTTCTCGGTGGGTGCAGCGTCGGCAATCCATACGGTGACGTCCCCCGTCCGTAGGGTTTCAATCTGCATCGTCGGCCTGTTGTGACGAGCGTTTCACGCGCAGTTTGCTGATGCGTCGGTTCTCCACTTGCAGCACTTCGATTTCCAGCCCGTAGGCTTTGGCCGTGTCGTGCAGTTCGGGGAAACCGTCGAGCAGTGCAAGGACGAGGCCCGCCGCTGTGTCAGCCTCGCCGCTCCTGTGTGCCACTTCGTCCTCGTCGAGGTTGAAGAAGTCGCAAAAGTCGGCCAGGCTTGTCTCGCCTTCCACGATGTAGTCGTCTTCGGCAAGGCGGATGAAGTGCTGTTTCTCCTCGTCGAACTCGTCTTGTATGTCGCCGAAGATTTCCTCCCAGATGTCTTCCATCGTCACCACGCCAGCCATCGCTCCGTATTCGTCCACCACGACGGCGATGTGTACGCGGCTTTTCTTGAATTCGCGCAGCAGGTCGCGAATGGTTTTGTTCTCGGGAATAAAGAAGGGTTGCCTCACCAGGCGTTGCCACTCAAACGTATCGGGTTTGTCGAGGTGCGGCAGCAGGTCCTTGATGTAGAGTATGCCCCGCACGCGGTCGGGCGAGCCTTCGTAAACGGGAATGCGAGAATAGTTCTCCTCCTCCACCTTGCGCAGCACTTCGGCAAATCCAGCCTTGTCGTCGAGCGCGAAGACGCGTGCTCGGGGTGTCATGAGGTCGCCTGCTGTCTCATCGCCGAAGCGCAGTATGCTTTTCAAGATTTCTTTTTCTCCCTGGCTGCCCGCGGTGTCGTAGTTCTCGATGGCGCGTTCCAGGTTTTTGAGCGTGGTGTCGGGGTCCTCCGCACCGCTGTTTCCCAATCTGCCTGTGCGTTTGGTGAGCAGGCCCGCGGTCTTGACGAGTAGCAGTGCCGTTGTGGCGGTGCGGCTGATGATACAGGTGGCATAGGCCGCTGCGAGGCGACGTGGCAAGATGCCGCCCACGACGATGGCGAGCACGGCCATTGTGGCGGTTGCTGCCAGCAGGTTTTCGTATCCCCATAGGCTCACTGCCGCTGCCAGTCCTGCTGCAGCGTAGATGGCGAGCAACAGACTGCGGTAGAGCATCACGGCCTGTCGCAGGCGATTGGGGTGAGCCCACAGCACGGCGAGGCGTTGTCTTTTCTTGTCGGAGAGGTGGCGCAGGCTACGTGCCGATTCTGCGCTCAGCGAGGTGAAGCCGCGCTCCACTGCCGCGAGGAAGGCCATTCCGAAAAGGGAAAGCACGCTCACGGCGGCGAGAGAGCATACTACGGGGGTGGGCATACGCTCGGGTTAAGGGTTTGAAGGGCTCTGGGCAGCGTTAGCCTGTGACTCGGCGCGCGGGGTGAGCAGTTCCATGTTGGTGGCCCAAATCTCAGTCACGGTGTGTTCGTGTCCTTTCTTGTCGGTCCATTCGCGGGTGCGCAGTTCTCCCTCCACATAGAGTTTGTCACCTTTGTGGACATAGCGTTCCGCGATTTCTGCTAGTCTGCGCCAAAGCACGATGCGGTGCCACTCAGTACGCTCGGGCACCTCTGTGCCGCTCTGCAGGCGGTAGGCGCGTGTGGTGGTGGCCAGACTCACCACGGCGGTGGCCACTCCCGCGTCCACATATCTGACGTCGGGCTCGCGGCCCACGTTGCCGATGAGCATCACTTTGTTGAGGGACATGGTGTGTAGGTGCTTGGTCGGGTTATCTCAGTCTGTCGGCGGCGCGCACCAGGCGTTCGTCGCTGCGTATGCCGCGCATGGCCAGGAGGGTGAATGCCACTGCCAGCAGCAACAGGGCCGCGGCGGGGTGGGGCAGGGCATCGGTGGCGGGCATCGCTTTTCCCACCTGCCATATCTGCACGCCCGCCAGTGTGGCGAGGCAGATGTCAGCAATCAGTGCCGAGCGGCAGGTGCGCAGTTGGTTGGGCCTGTTCTTGTATCCAAACACGGCCACGAGGCGCAGGGCGATGCCCATGATGAGGAACACTGCGGGCATCCACGCGGGCATCCCCGTGTCGATGGGTGCACCGTTGGCCGTGGCGGTGAAGGCGGTGATGATGGCCCCGGGGCCGGCGGTGCCTATGGGAAGGAAACACAAGGCCACACCGCAGGCAACGGCCAGCAACAGATAAATGGTCTGTATGCGTTGTATCATGGCGTTATTTCTCGGTGCCGTGTGCGCTTTTAGTCGTCAAGGGCGTCCTTGTCCTTCTCCGGGTTGCGGAAATAGACGTTGCCGTCCTCGAACTCCTTGGTGGCAATGAGCGTGGCCTTGGGGAGTTTCTCGTAGTAGCGTGAAATCTCTATCTGTTCACGATTTTCGAAGGTCTCTTCGAGCGTGTCGTTCCCCTGTGCAAATTCTTTGAGTTTGCGTTGCAGGTCGTTCTTCATCTCGTTGCCGATTTGGTTGGCGCGCTTCGACATGATTACAACGCTCTCGTAGATGTTGCCAGTTTCCTCGCACATGTCCATGAGGTTGTGCGTGATGGTGTTGGTGGGGGCTTTTGTCTTCTTGTAGTCCATATTGGGTGTGTTGTTGTTTTCTTCGGTGTGGGCCTATGCGCCGCTATTCTCGGTGTTGGGATTGCTCTGCAGTTGGGGGCTGTAGCGCTCGTACAGGCGGTCGGCCTCCTTGCGACGGGGCGAGGCGGGGAATTCGTTGATGTAGTTGTGGTATTCGTCGATGGCGCTGGCGAGGCGTTCCTGCTTCTTGGAGGGTATGCTCTGTGCGGCGAGGTTGAATTTGGCTTGCAGAACGAGCAACATGAAGTCCTCGCGGCGCTTCATATAAGGGTAGTCGCGCAGTGCATTCTCGGCGGTGGTGATGCAGGCTTGGTAGTTGTTGCCCGTGCCGAGGCAGTTGCCTTTGTACGTGCCCAAATCGTAGTAGAGTTTAGCCGAGAGCCATTCTTTCTCAATGAGTTGGTCTTGCAGTTCAAACACCTTGCTGCGTGCATCGTTGGTCAGCGTGCTTCGTGGGTATCGCTCCACGAAGGCCGAGAGTTCTTTCACGGCATCGTAGGTGGCCGTCTGGTCGAGCCTCACCTCAGGTACGCTCTTGTAGAGCGCCACTCCGCAGTTGTACATGGCTTGCTCGGCGAAGCGTCCGCGCGGATAGTCGGTGTAGTACTTGCGCAGTATGGTGGCCGCGGCCTCGTAGTCGCGGGCGTTGAGCGTGGCGATGCCGTGCATGTAGAGTGCCTCTTCGCCCACCTCGGTGCCGCGCAGGGCGGGTAGGATCTGGTCGAGCAGCAATGCGGCGCGGTTGTATTGTCCGCGCATGTAGTATTCTTTGGCGGCCTCGTATTTATAGAAGGGGTCGCTTGATTTCTGTACGCGCGTGATGTCGCTGCACGCGGTGAGCGCAGCGGCTACGAGCAGGAGCGTGAGGAGATGTGGTATGCGCATCGGGTTACACTTTTTCAGCCTGCAAAATTACGCTTTCTCGGATATCCTGCAAAGGCGGCGGGCTGAATTTAGTGCGGCGGCCCGCGTGTTTAGCCTTTTTTAGGAAACACGCGGCCCGCCGTGGGGACAAAATGTGCCTTTCACGGACCTACGAAAGGCGCCTACCCATGTCGGAACGCAGGTGTCGCACCTGGTCTGGTGCAGGTGCGTTGCGGGCGAAACAAGAACGGACTTCGTTTAAACAAGGTCCGTGATCGTTTAAACGAAGTCCGATGTAGTTTCTGCCGTCTGGGGCAGTGCGGTATGTGGGGCGGATGGGCTGCCTCGTGCTTCCGTGCCGTAAAGGTAGCGCTGCGTGGCCGGTGGTGGCAAGGACAAAATGTACGATAGGCGGTTGCCGGTCGATTGGTCAGCCTTCTTCTTCCTCCTCTTCTGTTTCGTCCTCCCACCATGCGTGGCGGCGGGTGTAGATTTCATCGTCGCCAATCGTATCGTGCACACTGGGCGTCACTACGGCTTGATAGCCGCCGGTCATCTCCACGAGGCGCATTGTGGGCCGCGCGGGGTAGGCCTTGCGTGCCGGTGTGGTACTTACGGGGTGTGCCATGGCTCAGCGTGCTATTACAACTCTGCCGCCGGAGATGTACATGCGGCCTGTTACGGGTTTCTCCACCCTGCGTCCTTGCAGGTCGTAGATGGGCTGACGCAGCGTGCCGCTGGTGATGCCCGGCATGTCGGTGGTCACCTCGCCGATGGCCGTGAGCATGTCGAAGTCGAGCACGAAGGAGCGTACCTCCGCTGCGCTGCGGGGCAGCACGAGCCAGCACTTGTGCGTGGCGGTGATGTCGAACGGCGCACCGTCGGTGGCCCCGTAGTAGAAGCCCATGTTCGCACCCTGGTAGGTGGTGAGTTTGTAGAAGCGGTAGTCGTCAGCGCTCACGCCGCTGGCCGTAGCGAGGTTGCTGGCCGCCACGGTGCTCATACTACCTCGGAGCAGGTTCACGTCGGTGTTGGCAGCGGGCTTGTCGGACGGTGCGTAGCGGAAGGTGAGGGTGTAGTCGGTGGTGTTCACACCATCGCCGCCGTAGAGCAGCACGGGTGTGGCAGCGGGCACTGTGGTGCCGGTGGTATAGGTGGTGCCGGCAGCGATGCGCCGTGTGTCATCGGCCACGAGCGTCAGGGCCGTCAGCCCATCGGGCACAAGCCAGGCGCGCTGGTCAAAGTAGGTGCCGTAGCGGAAGCGCGAGATGGAGGTCTCGGTGGTGCGCTTGGCGAACACCTGCAGTTTGACGGTGTAACTCCCTGCTTCGATTTCCGTCTTGGTGTAGGCTTTGAAATAGCCGCCATCTGCGTTGTAAAAGTAGCCGAGATAGCGCGTGGGAGTGTTCTTGTTCTGTATCGTGGCAATGCCGTTGGCAAACGAGATGTCCCACTGGAATTTGGTGTCGCTGTAACTGGTGCTTTGCGAGAGGTTGGTGCCAGAACCGTTGTAACCGATGTAGCGCGTGGTGCCGTTGTCGTTGTAACTGATGGTGTAGTATTCGCCACGATCGGTGATGGTGCACAGCGTGGGCGTGCCGGTGGCTGCGCCGAGGTCGAGGATGTCGTCATCAGTGACGCTGACGGCAGCGCCGGCATACCTTGAACTCCCCGATACCCACGCTCCCAGCGCCCGCGTGGCCTCCTGGTTGACGGGCGAAGCCACGGAGCCGGTGTTTACCGTGCCGTTGAACACGATGAGGTAGTCATCGCCCGAGACGAGGTCGTCGGTGGTGTAGATACGCTCGTATTCGTCCTCGCCACTGGAGGGTGCGTTGAAGGTGAATGTGGCTTCCGTCACGCTGCTGCTCACACCATTCTTCACGGCGATGGCTTTCAGCGTGGTCGTGGCCGTGAGGCTGAGGGCGGCGGTGTAGGTGGTGGATGACGTGGTGGGGGCGGTGCCGTCGGTGGTGTAGTAGATCGTCGCGCCGTCATCCGCCGTGATGGTCACCGTGGCGGTGTTTCCTGCGGAGTAGGTGCCTCCCGACGGGCTGATGGTCGGGGCTGCAGGTGCTACAACGGCTGCCGTGGTTTCCTTGTAGAGTTGCACGGCATTCTCGCCCGTCGCCGCATAGTAACCGAAGCGGGTGTTGCTGTTGCTGTACCTGATGGCTCGCGTGGTGGTGGTGCTCGTGAGGCTCTGGATAACGGCGTCGCCGTTACTGAATGTGATGGTCCAGCGGGCGTTGTCGTTGATGGCAGAAGCCAATTTGGTGGTGAGCGTGGTGTTGTTGCTGCCGCTCATAGCCAGCAGGCTGTCGCCGCTGAGTGCGAAGGTGTAGGCCCCGCTCGTGCCACCGAGCGTCACGGGGTAGGCCAGCGGTGCCGCGTTGAGGTCAATGACGCCGTTGTCGATACTTACGGTAGCCCCGCTGCGGAAATTGCCCGACTTGCCGCCCAAAGCCTTGCTGTAGCCTTCGCACACGATGAGGTAGCGAACGCCGGTCTCCAATTCCTCTGCCGATGTGATTTTCTCAAAGTACTGGTGGGTGGCTGCTGTCACGGTGTAGGTCGCAGTGGCTGTTGCACTGTTTACGCCGCCCAACGTGGCGTAGGCCATGAGCGTGGTCGTGCCCGTCTCGCTGAGCGTGACGGTGGCTGTGCCGGTGCCTGCCGTGCCGGCGGTGTAGGATGTGCCGCCATCGGTGCTGTAGTAGATGGTGGCGCCGCTGGTGGCGGTGGTGATGGTGATGGTGGTGCCCTGTGCCACGCTGCTGCCCGTGGCGGTGCTGAACACTGGTGTGGCGGGGAGTGTGGTGCCATTGGTGGTCTGCACGTAGAGTTGCGCCAGGGGAATCACGTCGCTGGGCGAGGAGGTGTAGGTGGTGAAACGCGGCGTGCCGCTGTTGTAGTTGCAACGCAGCGTGCCATAGTCGGCTGTGGTGTTGGTGATGGTGGCCGTGCCACTGCTGAAGGCAATAGTCCACACGGCAGTGCCCGTGGTGGGGGCGGTGGCTGCCGAGGTGCCGCTGATGCGCTTGGCAGCGGTGGCCTGGAGGTAGTTGGTCGTGCCATCGAAGTTGAAGGTGTAGCCGTTCTCGTTCTTGGCCATGCTGAATACGGCTACTCCGCTGACGCAGTTGATGTCAATGTAGTTATCGGTGTTGGGAGCATAGGCCGCACCGCTGTAGTAGTGTACCGCGCTGGCTCCGCTGCCCGATGTGCGCGCAGTGGTGGTCATCGTGTAGTCATGGGTGGCGTAGTCGTCGGTGCAGTGTCCCACGAGGATAAACTTCTTTCCGTCGAGGATGGCCGCGTCGAGTTGTTCGGCAGTAGTGACGGCCTCGTAGAGGTTGGTGGCTACGGTGGGGCCGGTGTCAGCAACATTCTCCACACCTCCATTGCCCGTGGCATCGGTGCGCTGGTAGGGACTGGTGTAACTGCTGAGGCTCACGGCCTGGTCGCTGAAGTCGCCCCAGATGTGTTGCTCCAAGCCCTCGTAGTCCACAAAGGGGTTGCGGTTGCCTTGTATGCCGTAAACGGCCTCGTTGCGGGCAATCTCCAGATCGCTGACGGGGTCGTTCTCGGCCCAGTCGAGCAGCATTTGCAATGCCCAGGAGGAGAGAGCGGGATACTTGTTCCCCGCGAGCATGGGGCTGGACCATGTGGCCACGACGTTCTCGTTGCGCGTGACCATATAGAAGTAGATTCGTGCGAAGTCGCCTTTGTATTCGTCGTAGGGCTCAAAGACGGTGCCGCTGTAGGTGGCGAGCGTGCTGGTGCCGAGTTTGCTGTATCCGTTGGTGTAGGTGGTGCCTGCCGTCTCGCCGAAGGGGTAGTTGCTGCGCCGTGTGTTGGTGTAGCAGTCGGAGGGTATCAGGTGGAAGAGGTCGGTGTACATGGGGCTGGCCTCGTTGAACCAACTCTTGGGCATGGAGTGCTCGCGGTTGTAGCCGTCGCCCACAGCACTACCGGTGCTACCCTGGTCGGTGACGGGCGTGTAGTTGGTTTGTGGGGCGTAGCGGTCGAGGATGTAGCCGTCGGAGCGCACATCGGTGGTGGTGAAGTCGGTCCACACCTGTGTGTAAGTGCGGACGGTGACGTTCTTCGAGATGATGTCGTAGAGAGCGGTTTTCAGTGCCGCACCCTTCTTGCCGTCGGCGGTGGTGTAGTAGCCAACTGGCACAGACTGTGCCTGCACGATGAGTGCGAGCAGGGCAAAGAGTCCGATGAGATGGAGACGTTTCATGGCGGTGAGGTTTCTGCTTGTGAGGGGTTTGTATCTTTACTTCACCACGCGGTCGAGGGCTTTGCCAAACTGTTCCACGATGGCGGAGAGTGATTTGATTTCGTTGAGTATGGCGAGCGTCTTGCTCATGTCGGCGCGCGCCTCGGGGGTGAGCAGCAGGCGTTGCTTTTCCTTGACGCGGGCGGAGAGTATGAAGTACTTGAGTGTGTTGAGTTGCAGGCTGACGAGTTCGGGCAGCCGGTCTTTCTCCTCGGTGTAGCCCGCGAGTTGGCTGGGGCTGAGCATCTCGAAGTCGCTCTCCTGCTGCGCTGCAAAGGCGCTGACGGCGGGGTCGGGGTGGTGCATGAAGTAGGTGGCGGCGCGCCAATTCTCTTGCCCTGCCATCTGCGCTCCCTCGGTGATGATGACGGCGGCGACGGGGGTAGTGGGTATGATGCCGTCGGCGGCGAGGTCTTGTGCGATGTATTGCGCCACGGTGATGGCGGGCGGCCCAGGGTCAAGCGTCCGTTCGCCGTGGCGCACCACGATGGCCGCCACTTGCAGCTCCTGACGCTGAATGTTGGTGTCGGCGGCGGTGTCGGTGGCGCGTTGTATGCTTTGCTGTGTCTGCCTAGCCTCCTCGGCCTCTGCTGCCGCTTGCGCTGCCGCCTGCGCGTCAAAGGGCGGAACGCTGCCTGATGAAGGCGTGGCGGAGGATACTGTCGTGGCGCTGGCCTCGGGCACGGCAGCACCTGTGGCGACACGTGTTGCTTCGGCCTCACGCTGTTGCCGCTCGCGAACGGCACGGCTGCGGCGCAACTTCGTGATTTCTGTCAGGACGAGTTGCTCGCCCACCTGCATCATGGCGGCGCACTCGCGCACATACATTTGGCGTACCAGGGCATCGGGGATGACGCTGATGCTCTGCACGATGTTGGCAATGATGCCGGCACGGCGTGTAGGGTCGCTGCCAGCGTCTTTCATGAGCAGCGAGGTCTTGAAACTGATGAAGTCCTGCTCGTGCTCGGCAATAAAACTGCGAAACTCTTCGGCGGTGTGGCTCCGTGCAAAACTGTCAGGGTCTTCGCCGTTGGGCAGCAGGAGCACCTTGATGTTCATGCCGCCTGCCAGGAGCATGTCGATGCCTCGCAGGGATGCCTTGATGCCGGCCTCGTCGCCGTCGTAGAGGATGGTGATGTTGCGCGTGAAGCGTCCCAGTAGCCTGATCTGTCCCTCGGTGAGTGCTGTGCCGCTCGAGGCCACGACGTTCTCGATGCCGCTCTGGTGCATCTGCATCACGTCGGTGTAGCCCTCCACCAGGTAGCAGCGGTCGTGGCGAGCGATGGCCTGCTTGGCGAGGTACAAGCCGTAGAGTTCGCGGCTCTTGTTGTAGATGAGCGAGTCGGGGCTGTTCACGTATTTGCCCACGTTCTTGCTCTTCTCGCCCAGTATGCGTCCGCCAAAGGCCACCACGCGTCCGCTCACGGTGTGCACGGGAAAGATGACACGCCCGTGGTAGCGATCTACCAGCCGCCCGCTCTCCGTCTTGAAGCAGAGGCCGGTCTGGAGCAGGTATTCTTCCTTATAGCCCTTAGCCATGGCCTCCGCACTCATTGAGAAACCGCGCCGGTCGGGGCAGAAACCGAGTTGGAACTTGCGTATTGTGTCGTCGCGGAAACCGCGTGAGCGGAAATAGGGTAGGCCTACTGACACACCGTCTGCGTCGTTGCGCAGGCAGTCGGCGAACCAGTCGCGCGCCCACTCGTTGAGCACGAACATACTCTCGCGGTCGCTCTGTGCAGATTTCTCCTCATCGGTCAGTTCCTTGTCGTGCACCTCAATGCCGTACTTCTTGCCAAGCCACTTGATGGCCTCGGGATAGGTAAGTTGCTCGTGCTTCATCAGGAACCCCACCGCGTCGCCGCCCTGTCCGCAGGCGAAACATTTGCAAACCTGGCGCGCGGGAGAGACAAAGAACGACGGCGTCTTGTCGTCGTGGAACGGACACAAACCCTTGTAGTTGACGCCCGCCTTGCGCAAAGGTACAAACTGCCGTACCACATCGACGATGTCGGTGGCGGACAGCACGCGGTCTATGGTGGCACGGTCAATCATTCGCTGCGAAGGAAGCCGAATTTTCTCTGCAAGGGTGGGCAAAAGTAAGGAAAAAATCGAAAGCCTGCCCCATAGCGTATTGTTTTTCAGTGTCAGAGAAACACAAACAATAGCAAACGCCTCTGTCACCCCGCTCATATAAAAGCGGGAACGCCACCTTGAAGAAAGGGGCGTTCCCGAGATTTTGTGCCTGGCGGAGCGAAGATGATACCTGGGCCTGCCAGTCTCGTCGCGCTGCGCTTACGGCTGTTGCGGCTCGGCAGGGGCCAGGGCTATCTGCAACTCGTCGAGTTGAGCCTGCGCCACGGGAGCGGGAGCATCAAGCATCACGTCGCGTCCGGCGTTGTTCTTGGGGAAGGCGATGACGTCGCGAATGCTGTCGAGGCCGGCGAAGAGCGACACGAAGCGGTCAAGCCCGTAGGCCAGCCCGCCGTGGGGCGGTGCGCCGTACTTGAAGGCGTTCATCAGGAAGCCAAATTGGGCCTGCGCCTGTTCGGGTGTGAAGCCGAGGATGTCGAAAATCTTGGCCTGGAGCACCGCGTCGTGGATACGGATGGAGCCGCCGCCTACTTCCACGCCGTTGCACACCATGTCGTAGGCGTTGGCCTTCACACTGGCGGGATCGGTGTCGAGGAGCGGCACGTCCTCGGGTTTGGGGGCGGTGAAGGGGTGGTGCATCGCCATGAGGCGCTGCTGCTCGTCGCTCCACTCAAACATGGGGAAGTCCACCACCCAAAGCAGGGCGAATTTGTTCTTGTCTCTCAGCCCGAGCCTGCCGCCCATCAGCAGGCGCAGTTCACAGAGTTGCTTGCGTGTGCGATTGGCTTCGTCACCGCTCATGATGAGGATGAGGTCGCCAGCGGTGGCTTGCATCTTCTCCTTGAGGGCAGCGAGCGTCTCGGGCGAATAGAACTTATCAACGCTCGACTTCACGGTGCCGTCGTCTGCCACACGGGCATAAACGAGGCCCTTAGCGCCGATCTGCGGCGAACGAACAAAGGCAGTGAGTTCGTCTAACTGCTTACGCGTGTAGGAGGCGCAGCCGGGTACGCAGATGCCGCCGATGTAGGCCGCGCTGTTGAATACTCCGAAGTCGCCCGTGCCTTTCAGTACATCGGCCAGTTCAACGAATTCCATGCCAAAGCGCATGTCGGGCTTGTCGGAGCCGAAGCGACGCATGCACTCCTCCCACGAAAGGCGCAGGAAGGGCGTGTCGCCGAGGTCGGTGCCGCGAACGGTGCGGAACAGGTGCTTGGTGAGGCCCTCAAACACACGAATGATGTCGTCTTGCTCCACGAAACTCATCTCGCAGTCAATCTGCGTGAACTCGGGCTGGCGGTCGGCACGCAGGTCCTCGTCGCGGAAACATTTCACGATTTGGAAGTACTTGTCCATGCCCGCCACCATCAGCAGTTGCTTGAGCGTCTGCGGACTCTGCGGCAAGGCGTAGAATGAGCCAGGGTTCATGCGCGAAGGAACAATGAAGTCGCGTGCCCCCTCGGGCGTGCTGCCCACCAGCACAGGCGTTTCGATCTCCAGGAAGCCCTCGCTGTCGAGGTAGCGGCGCGTTTCTAAACAAAACTTGTGGCGCAGTTCAAGGTTGCGACGCACTGGCTCGCGGCGCAGGTCGAGATAGCGATACTTCATGCGCAGGTCGTCGCCACCATCGGTGTGTTCCTCAATGGTGAAAGGCGGTGTGAGCGCTTCGTTGAGCACGCGCAGTTCGGTCACGGTGATTTCAATGTCGCCCGTAGGCATCTTGTCGTTCTTTGAGAAGCGCTCGCCCACGGTGCCCGTGGCTTGCAGCACGAACTCGCGCCCCATCTTGTTGGCGCGGTCGCAAAGTGCGGCGTCGGTCTCCTGGTTGAATACAAGTTGGGTGATGCCGTAACGGTCGCGCAGGTCGATGAACGTCATGCCGCCCATCTTGCGCACGCGCTGCACCCAGCCACTCAGTGTCACTGTCTTTCCTGCGTCGGTGAGCCGCAACTCACCGCAGGTGTGGGTCCTATACATGTTATAATAAGGTATGAAGAGGTTTTGTGGAATGTCTTGCAGGGTGTGACCATACTCGCCGAGGAATGTGTCCCGAAGGAAAACGTCAGCGCGAAATGGCACGCCAAGTCATTAAAAAACGCGCAAAAGTACGCATTTCCCCGTGTTTGGCACTGCGCTGTGCTTGATTTTCCGTTTGTGGACGCACGACAAAGCCGCTACGCACACGGCGTGGCGGCTTTGGTTGGGGATGAGAACAGCCCTGTTAATGGGAAACAGTACTACTGCTGTAGAAGCCCGATTGCAGGATGGCTTGGAGCGCAGCGGGCGGGATGGCGTCTGCACAATCTTCGCCCCGAGCGAGGCGGCGGCGGATATCCGTGCTGCTGTAAGGGAACAGCGGGGCGGGCATGAGCGTGACGCCGCACGGAAGGTTATCGCTTTCGATGGGAAAGCCCGTGCGGGGATAGACGAGTAGGGGAAAGTGGCGTAGGATCCAGTCGTGGCGTGCCCAGCGGTCGAAGCAGAGCCAATTGTCTGCGCCGATGGCGAGGGCAAATTGCTTATCGGGGTAGGCTGCGCGCAATGCCGTGAGCGTCTGCCAGGTATAGGAAGGAAGGGGCAAGTCGAATTCGAATCCGCTTGCCGAGATGCCCTCAATGTCTGTGCAGGCCAGTGTCGCCCATTGCAGGCGCGACTGCTCGTCAGCCAAGTTGTGGGCCGCCTTGAGCGGATTGTGGGGAGACACCATCAGCCACGTCTCGTCGGCGTAGCCATGCTCCACCATCCAGCGTGCGAGGCTGGTGTGCCCGATGTGTACGGGGTTGAACGAACCGCCGAGAAGGGCCGTCATGGAAGGGAAAGGAATTGGTGGAGTGTGCTGGCCACCTCCCGCTTCGCGGTTTCGAGATCGTCGTTCACGATACGCCGGTCGAAGCGCGGGGCGAAACCCAGTTCGTATTCGGCACGCTCGATGCGCGTCTGTATCACCTCGGGGCTGTCTGTGCCACGCTGTTCGAGGCGGCGGCGCAATTCGGCAACGCTTGGCGGCTGGATGAAGATGGTGAGGGCCCGTTCGCCGTAGAGTTTCTTGACGTTCTCTGCACCGATGACGTCGAGGTCGAGCACCACGTCTTTGCCAGATGCCAGCAAGCGGTCCACCTCGCTGCGGAGCGTGCCGTAGTAGCGTCCGGGGTACACCTCGCACCACTCGATAAACTCTCCTGCGTCAATGCGGCGGCGCATCTCGTCGCTACTGAGGAAATAGTACTCCACGCCATCGCGTTCTTGCCCGCGCGGGGGGCGACTCGTGGCGGAGACGGAGAAGGTCAGGCGGGGAAACTCCCTCATGGCATGAGCAATGAGTGTGCTCTTGCCGCTGCCGCTCGGGGCACAGAATACAATGAGTTTAGACATGGCTGCGGGAATGGCTTTTCGGTGTTATAAGACGTTGAGTACTTGCTCCTTGATCTGTTCCAGTTCGTCCTTCATCCGCACCACAAGGTTTTGCATCTCGGCTTGGTTGCTTTTCGAGCCAGTGGTGTTGATCTCGCGTCCCATTTCTTGTGCGATGAAGCCGAGTTTTTTGCCCTGCCCTTCCCCCTCGGCCATCGTGGTGCGAAAATAAGCGAGGTGGTTGGCGAGCCGTTGCTTCTCTTCGCTGATGTCAAGTTTCTCAATATAGAAGATGAGTTCCTGCTCCAGGCGTCCACGGTCGTAGTCCACGCCTTTGATCTCGGCCAGTCGCTCTTCAAGCCTCTGGCGTATCTTTTCGGTGCGTTGCTGCTCGTAGGGTTCTATGGCCTGCATCAGCGAGGCGATGTTGGAGAGTTTCTCCTCAAACTTATGTTGCAGTGCCTCTCCCTCCTGGCGGCGGAATTCCTCGAGGCGCGCCGCGGCTTGTCGTAACGCTTGGCAGACCGCGTCCCATTCCTCTGCGCTGAGTTCTTCCTCGGCTTGGGCGGTGAAGGTGTCGGGTAGGCGTATGATGATGTTCCAGGGGTTGGTGGGGTAGGGCAGGCCGCACTGCGTGCTCACATCTTGGAGTTGCGCCGAATAGGCAGCGATGGCGGCGGCATTGAGGTGCGCGGCGGTTTTGGCAGGAGCGTCCTCGGTCCATACGGAGACCTCAGCCTTGCCGCGCACAAGCAACGGAGTGAGCAGGCGGCGCATTTCCATCTCGCGCTCGTGGTAGAGGTGGGGCACGCGCAGCAAGAGGTCGAGAGTCTTACTGTTCAGCGTGCGGATCTCGGCGTGTATCTTCTTGTCGGCAAAGGTCACGGTGGCTTTGCCATAGCCAGTCATGGAGAGTATCATGGGGGTGTGTGGGTTTGTTGCTATGAAAAGACGCAAAGAGACGTGCAGTGGTAGCGTTGAACTCCTTGGCGTTTCTTTGCGTCTTGTTTGTAAGATAGACTTAGTTCCTATCCTAAGTATTTGGTGAGGATTTCAATGTTTTCGGCTTCGCGCAGACGACGCAGGGCGCGCTCTTTGATTTGGCGCACACGCTCGCGCGTCAGCCCCATCTGGCCGGCCACTTCTTCGGCGGTCATCTCGTGACGACCTATGCCGAACAGCATCTTGAGCACCGTGCGCTCGCGCTCGGAGAGGGTGCCGAGGGCGGCGTTTAAGTCGTTGAAGAGCGACTCCTTGTCCATCTTGTTGTCGGTGGCAGGGGCATTCTCGTCGGTCATGATGTCGATGAGGCTGTTGCTCTCGTCGTCCTGGAAAGGCGCGTCCACGCTCACCTTCTTGCCATTGGTACCGAGGGCGTCTTGTACCTTTTGCACGTCGGTGCCGAGGATGTCACTGAGTTCTTGCGCGCTGGGACGGCGCTCGTGTTCCTGCTCGAAATTGACGATGGCCTTAGTGAGTTTGCTCTGGAACCCCACTTGGTTCAAGGGCATACGCACAATGCGGCTCTGTTCGCTGATGGCCTGAAGAATACTTTGGCGGATCCACCACACGGCGTAACTGATGAACTTGAAGCCGCGCGTCTCGTCGAACTTCTGAGCCGCCTTGATCAGCCCCAGGTTGCCCTCGTCGATGAGGTCGTTGAGCGCCAAACCCTGGTTTTGGTATTGTTTGGCCACACTGACCACAAAGCGCAGGTTTGCCTTCACGAGACGTTCCAAGGCCTCGCGGTCGCCCTTATGAATGCGCTGCGCCAGTTCGACCTCGTCGTCGGTAGAGATGAGCTCCTCGCGCCCGATTTCTACGAGATATTTGTCAAGAGCCGCACTCTGGCGGTTCGTAATGCTCTTGTTGATTTTCAGTTGCCGCATAATTCGCCTAATTTGGTCTGCAAAAGTATAAAATAAACGCTACGCCACGCTTTTTATTGCTGTTTTTGTGGTGTTTCTGTGAAACTACTGCACACTTTTTGACTTTTGTGCAGTGATTTTGCGCGTTTCTTGTCGCAGAAACGTGAACAACGGCGCGCAAACCGTGGAGGTCTGCGCGCCGTTGTAGATCGTCGGAGGTAATGATGAGGGAGGGGTTATTTCGCCTCTTTTACTTTGGCGACCTTCATCCAGATGGTCTTGTCGACCTGGCGGTCATAGAGTTTGAAGATGGCTGTGCCGTCCACGATGTTGGGTTCAAGCACCTCGATGTCGTAGATGTGGTTATCGTCTTTGGTGAAACTGAGCGTGGTACCGCTGACGGTGTACTTCAGTGTGCCCCCTACACCATACAGTCTGTGGAAGGTGGCCGTTCCGTCGGCTTTGAAGACCATGGAGGTCTCGAGCGCGGTGGGGCGTATGTTCTCCATGATGTTGGTGTTCACGTAGTCGGTCCAGCTGACGTACGTTCCGTTCTCGCTCACCTTGGCTGCCGTGGGTTGCCATTCACCGGTGCCAGATGCGAGGAATACGCTCATGATAAACTCGTTGGCATCGTCAGAGTCGCAGGAGACGAAGGCCGGTGCGCTGATGCTTAGAGCCAGTGCGAGGCCAAGCAAGGAGAAAAGAGCTTTCTTCATGATGGATAGATAGTTTGTTATGGGGCCATCTAAATTCAGCGGCAAAAGTTTGCTTTCCTGTATAAGTCACAAAGAGAACGAACAAGGTTCTTATGAAATCGATTGTAGAGACGAGGGATACGGAACGCGAAGGTTGAGTATGAGCGGTGGAATACGTTGCAACGGTCATTGCAGGCTTGGGCATTGTGGTGGGAGCGGATGTGAAGGTGTCTGAATGGAAAGCGGACGGCCCGAGGCTTCGTGTGCCTCAGTCCGTCCGCTTGGGTAGGGAGTGGGGGAAAGAAATGTTAGCAGAGTTTGCGTGCGCCGTCGCCGATGACTACGTCGATGACGATGGGCTTCTTGCCGTATTTCTCTTCGAACTTCTCTACCACGACTTTCTTGAAGTTGGGAGCGAGTTCGTCGGCCACGAGGTTGATGGTGCAGCCGCCGAAGCCGCCACCCATGATGCGCGAGCCGGTCACGCCGCACTCTTTAGCCACATCGTTGAGGAAGTCGAGCTCTTCGCAACTCACTTCATATTCTTGCGAGAGGCCGTAGTGGGTGTCGTACATCATCTGGCCCACTTTCTCGTAGTCGTCGATCTCAAGGGCTTCGCAGACAGCGAGCACGCGAACCACTTCGCCGATGACGTAGCGAGCGCGCTTGTATTCGGCGCCGGTGATCTCGTCTTTGACCTCGTCGAGCATCTCCATGGTGGCGTCGCGCAGGCTTTGCACTTCGGGGTGCTTCTTGGCGATGACCTCAGCCACGTGCTCGCACTGCAGGCGGCGCTCGTTGTAGGGCGAGCCTTTAAGTTCGTGCTTCACGCAACTGTTCACGAGTACGAGTTGGTAGCCTTTGGGATGCCAGGGGAAGTACTCCACTTCGCCGCTGCGGCAGTCCATGCGCATCAGGTGTCCGGCCTTGCCGAGGCAAGAGATGGCCTGGTCCATGATGCCGCAGTTCACGCCGATGTACTTGTGCTCGGTGCGCTGGCCCACGCGGGCAAGTTCCATCCGATCGATCTTGTTGTCGCCGAAGAGGTCGTTCAGGGCGAAGGCGTAAGTGCTCTCAAGGGCGGCGCTACTGCTCATGCCAGCGCCGAGGGGTACGTCGCCGGCGAAGGCGGTGTTGAAACCCTCAACGGGCACACCGAGCGCCATCATCTCACGGCACACTCCGTATATATATCTTGCCCAGGTGGCCTTGGGGCCTTGCTCGTCGTCGAGCGAGAACTGCACGCGGTCCTTGAGGTCAATGCTGTAGGCATCCACGTTGCGCGTGCCGTTGGGCTTGATCTCGGCAATCATTCCCTGCTCCACAGCGCCGGGGAATACGTAGCCGTTGTTGTAGTCGGTGTGTTCGCCGATGAGGTTGATGCGTCCAGGGGCTGCGTACACGTTGCCCGTTGTGCCGCCGAAGTGCTTGAGGAAGCGGCTGCGAACGTCTTCAATGGTCAATTTCATAATGTTGTTTTTTTACTTATTCGTTGTATGAGATTATTCTTCGGAGCGTTTGCTTACGCGGCTGCCAACCAGGGCGTAGAACAGGATGTAGGCGGCGCAGAATACGACAACCCAGAAACTGGTGATATAGTTCGTTGCGTCGGCCACAGCGCCTTGCACAGCCATCATTACGGCACAGCCGAACACCATGGTCATGAAGATGCCAGAGGCGATGGCGGTGTACTTACCGAGACCTTCAACAGCCATGTTGAAGATAGCGCCCCACATCACACTGGTGCAGAGGCCCACGAGCAGGAAGGCGAAGATGCCGACGGGGATTTCCTGCCAGATAAGTTCAAGCTTGCCCCAATCCACGCCGGGGAAGTTCACGAGCGTGTCGGCGGGTGCGAACATGCCGAAGAGCACGAGGCAGAGCGTGGCGATGCTGACGGTGGTCACCATGGTGCGGCTGCTGATCTTGTTGCCGATGGCTGCGCCGACGAAGCGGCCCACAAGCATCATGAACCAATAGACGGCAACGAGCAAGCCGGCAATACCTGCCGAGATGCCGAAGCCACCCGCTTCTTTTGTGGCAGTGAGGTATTGCAGCACGTAGTTGGGCACACCCACCTCAATGCCCATGTAGAGGAAGATGGCCAGCGCGCCGAGGGCAAAGTGGCGGTAACTCATTGCTCCCTTGATGAGGCCGAGTTCCACGGGGGCTTGCTCCGGCTCTTCAATCTTGGTGAAGAGGATAACCACGAAGGCGATGACGAAGATGGCGAGGGCGATCATCAGTGCAGGCGTGGCGTCGGAGATCTTGGCCTTGGTAGCGTCAGCGATGAGCGCACCCATGAGGATGTAGCAGCACACGGCGGCTGTGGAGTTGAACACACCGCCTATCTGGATGAGCTGGTTGCCCTTGTTGCCGCCGCCGCCGAGCAGGTTGAGCATGGGGTTTACTACGCAGTTGAGGATACACATCGTCAGGCCGCTAATGAAAGCGCCGAGCAGGTAAACACCGAACACTGTGCCGATGTTAGAGCCATCGCCAGCGTCGATCAGGCCGCTGCACCACTGGATAAGGATGCCGACAATGCCGACAAGGAGGCCGATGAGCGCGGTCTTCTTGTAGCCAAACTTGGAAATGAGCATACCTGCGGGGATACCCATCACGAGGTAGGCCACGAAGTTGCCGTAGTTACCGATTTGGGCGAGCACGTTGCTGATTTCGCCCTGGTTCTTGATGATGGTTGCCATCGGCGTGCACAAGTTTGTCACGAAGGCAATCATGGCGAAGAGCGCGATCATCACGATGATGGCTCCCCATTGTTTTGCTTGTTTTGCCATAAGTTGTTTTTGATGGTTTATGATAGGTTTGTCTTATACGCAGTGTTCCTCAGGAATGGTCAGTGTCTGTCGTAGTGATATAAATGAGGCTTGCACCCTCGCCCTTTCAGCGAAAGGCGCAAACTGTGGCGCAAAGTTAGTAAACGAAATCCGTAAAATAATTATGCATACCCCCTTTTTTGTAATGCGTGATTGAAAAAAATACGGAATTAGCGCGATGGTCGGCGTGGCGCAGGGCGTTCGCGGCTCAGCCTTTCCGCATGGCGCGTTCACGTTTCAGTTCGTTGTAGGTGATGATACGCGCGCGTATGATCTTATATCGGAATGTCAGGCAGCAGGTCAGGAAATAGACGGCAGCCTGCACCCACAGGGCGTCCCACTCGTGTCTTGCTTCGAGCAGGTCTGCGCCCATGGAGTTGATGTGTATGAATCCGTTGATGCCGAATGTGCTTGGGAAGAGCCAGGAGATGACTTTGAGCCACTGCGGTATTGCTGCGCTGGGCCATGATACGCCACTGACGAACAGCAATGGCACGCTGACAAAGACGCAGATGAGCATGACGTTCTCGCGCTCGCGTATCAGTGCGCTCAAGGTCATGGCGAAGAAGGTGATGGCCAGCAGGAACGGCACGAGGAAGAACGCTATTGTCACTGGGTTGCCAATTTGTGGGAAGCCGAAAAGACGCGGTATCACGCCGAGGGCAATGACGCTTTGCGCGATGTAGATGAGCAGATAGACTGCGCTTTTTCCAAACACGATGCGCAGCAATCCGTTGTGGCTCTTCTCTACTGGGATGAGTTCGTGCAGGCGATTGTTTTCCCGCGCTGTTCCGGCGAGCATCCCCACGCCAAGCATAAGTGTCTGTTGCAGGATGAGGATGAGCACCGCGGGCAGCAGAAACGAGGCCATGCCGCCTTGAGGGTTGTAGAGGTTCACCTCTTCGTAACTGATGGGATAGATGGTCACCTTGTCTTGCTCATTGGTGGTGTTGCCAGCACGCTCCACTTTCACCTTCGCGTTGAGATGAAGCGACACGTTGGTGTTGGCCACCAGGATGGCTTTGTAGTACAGCAGACCGCTCATGTCGCAAAAGAGGCTTACGCGGGCCTGAATCCCCTTGTTGATGTTGTCGGCAAACTCTCGCGGCACGCACACTACACCGTAGGCCTCACGGCGCTTCACCATCTCTTTGGCTTCTTCCATGTTGGCGCAGTAGGCCACGATCTGCACGTCGGGCGTGCCGTCCACGCGTCTCAGGTAGTCGCGGCTTGTGGCTGTGCGGCTCAGGTCCACTACGGCGACCGGCACTTCGCGGATAGTCTCGGTGGTATAGATGAGGGAGTAGAGTATGGGGTAGAAAATGGGGACGATGATAAGGAACATCACTACGCCTTCGTCACGAAACACGTTGCGCATTTCCCTGTTGAAGATAAACAGGAAGGCGCGCAGGCTTTCTTTCCAGTAGGAGGCGTAGTATTGGCGTATCATGACACGTAGGTGTAGTTCAGCACGCTGTACTTAATCCTCGGCAGCAGCAGCAACGGCGCTGCGGCGAAGAGGAGGAGCGCGAGGAAGTTCCAGAAGGCGTACTGCCACGGAAATCCATTGAGCGCGCAGTTCACGTAGATCAAGAAGTAGTGGCGCAGGGGGAACAGCACAGCGAGCCCCTGCACGGCGGGATGCATCGCCATCACGGGGAACGTCATGCCGCACATACTGAAACTAAGCACGCTCCACAATGACGTGAGGCTCATGCTCATGCGCAGCGAGGGTGTGATTCCGAAAAAGAGTAGCCCCAACCCTTGTCCTGCCAGGACGAGCATGGTCATTGCGCCGAGCATCACCGGTATTCCGCAGTGGCACGGGAAGTGCAGCACGGCGTAGAACAGCAGCACATAGATAGCCCCCATCAACCAGAAGATGGTGAACTGCGGTACGAGTTTTGCCCACAATGCGCGCTTGATGCTTCCCTTGGCCAGGTGCATCCATTCCTGTGCGGTGCCGTCCTTGATTTCCGTACCAACGCTGTAGGCGGTGAGCAGCGCCACAAAGAGCAGCAGCATGCCCGGGACAATGGTGTTGCTCAGGTACACGTTGTAGTTCAGCCAGGGGTTGTTGATGGGGTGCGTGTCCATCACCACGGGCTGCAGGTAGGCCATGGCCTGATCCTCGGTGGCTCCTTTTGCAAACAGCACCTTTCTTGCCGCTGCGCCCGAGGCCAACTCACTCATCATGCGCAGATCCTGATACGTCAGTGAGGCCGCGATGAGGTAGCTGTAATTGACGTAGAACGACACGGTGGCCTGTTCCTGCCTATTGGCTTTCTCTGTCGTGTTTTTGGGAATGAAGAAGAAGGCATAGATGTCGCCTCGTTGCATCGCGCGGCGTGCCTCGCCCATGTTGGCGTAGTTGGCCACGATATGGGTGCGCTGGAAGGCGTCAAGGTTGCGCGCAATGTTGCGTGTGGTGCTTGTGCCATCAAGGTCCACAAGCCCCACGGGTAGGTTGTTCGGCAATCCCGACTGCATCAACAGCACGAAGAAGGCGTACACACCCAATGGGGCGATGACCATCACGAACCAGTACACGGGTCGCTCGGCCATACGCAGAAACTCGCGCTTGAACAGTTGCAGGAAGTTGAACATAGGTGCGAGAGCGTGCGATTACTGCTTGAGCAGCACCGACATGCCGGGCTTCATCCCGGGTATCGGCTTGACGGGGCGGCAGCGCACCTCAAAGGTCTTCATGTCGTACTGCCCCATGGTCTTCGTGGCTTTCCATACCGCATAACTGCCCAGGTCTTTGATGTAGTACACGGCGAAGTTGTACGTCTTGTCGCCCAGGGCCGGCACTGTGGCCTCCACCACCTTGCCCACGGCGAAGTGTTGGAGGCGATCTTCGCGCACGTTGAACGTCACCCAGATGTCCTGCATCACGGCCACGTTCATGATTGGTGCCCCCGTCCCCACGAGTTCGCCCACCGAGGGAAATATCTCTGTCACCTCGCCGTCTTGTGTGGCTCGGAGCACCGTTTCGCGCTGATATGCGCCCACCTCGTGTGCTGCGCCTTGTGCCCTTCTCACCTGTGCTGCGGCGGCTTCGCGATCCTGGCGTTGCGCACCCGCCAGTGCCATGTCGTACTGGCTTCGTGCGGCGCGCTCGTCGGCCTGTGCTGCATCGTATTGTGCCTTCACCTCGTCGCGCCGTTGGCCAGTGACCACACCCTCTTGGTAGAGGTTCTCTATGCGTGTGTAACTCTTCTGCAAGATGTCCACTTGTATCTTCGCTTTGTTCCACAGTTCGCGTGCGGCACGTATCTGCTCTTCGCGTGCACCCGCCTCGGCCTTGTCTTCAAGCGCGCGTGCAGCATCGATGGCGGCATCGGCCTGCTCGCGTTTGGCCTCCACCTCGGGGGCTTCGAGTGTGACGAGCAGATCGCCTGTGTGCACCGTGTCGCCTTCGTGCACGTGCAGTTGCAGCACGCGCGATGGCACTTTCGACGACACGCGGTATTCCGTCACTTCCACTTGCCCCTGTATGGTCTCCGTCTGTTTGCGGAATGCGAAGTAACTGCCTGCCGCCACTAAGGCCACGACCGCCATGAAGATCAGCAGTGGCGGTAATATGTTGGGCTTCTTCTCGTTTTTGGCTTTCATTGTGGTGCTTGTCGTTGTGTGATGTTGGTCGGTATGGGATGGGCTGTCACGCGTTGTGGTGACTTGTGGTGCTTGGTGTGTTCAGTCCAGCAGGCCCAGGGCTTTGCGCAGGGCTGTCTGCGCCAGGCGCACCTCCACCTGTGCGTCGATTTTTTCGCTGTGTGCCTGCAGCCAGGCGGTGTGTGCTTGCAACACGTCGCTGGTGGTGATGACCTGCTCGTGGTGGCCCAGGTTGGCTATTCTGACGTTCTCGTCGGCACGCTCCAGGTTGTGGCGGCTGAGGTTCACGCGGCGGTGTGCTTCTGTGAGGCGGTAGCGACACTGGCTAACTTGCAGGGCAATCTTTTCCTGTGTGTCCTGAAGGCGTAGGGTGGTGACGAGGCCTTCGGCGCGTGCGGCCTTGCGTTTGTAGCGTCCCTCGTGCCAACTCCAAATAGGCATAGAGAATGTCACCCCTACGGCCCAGTTGCCGCGCAGCCGCCTCTCGAAGCCGTTATAGAGCGAGGGCGTGCTGAGTGTAAGGCCCGCCACGAGTGCTATTTGGGGGCGGAAGTCGGCAGCCACGATGCGCTCTTTCTCCTTATATATATTAGAGGCCAGGTTGAGTTGTCTGATCTCAGAGCGGTGGTCGTAGGCCGTCTGTGCGTCGCCCTGTGGGTCGGATGCGGCGGTGGCCACGTCATCAAGGTCTTCGTCGGCCAGGCGCACCTCGGTGTTGAGCGGCAGGCCGCACAATTGGCAGAGCAGCATCCTTGAAAGCGCCAATCCGTCTTCCACCTTGAGCAGTGTCATCTCGGCATCGTCCACCTTCACGTTCACATTCAGCAGTTGCGAGCGCGTAGCCACTTCTTCGCGCACCATCAATTCCACGTCGTGTTCCAGGTGTCGGAGCATCTCCAGGTAGTCCTCGGCCAGTTTCTTTTTGGCGCAGAGCGACACAACTTGCCAGTAGGCGGTCTCCACGTCGAGCATCAGTTCCTCCTCCGCCCCGCGCAACTGTTCGGCTGCGAGTTGTGCGGAATAGTCGGTGAGGCGGTTGTACGCACGTATCTTCCCGCCCATATAGACGGGCTGTGTGAGCAACAGGGCTGCGCCGCCCACGTTGCGGGTGTCGGTGTTGAAGGCGTCCACCACGCCTTGCCCCGCGCTGTTGAGGGCGTCGGCGAAACTTTGTGCGCCGCTCTGCACGCGTTGTAGCAGTCCGGCGAGTTCGGGGTGGCGTTGCAGGATGGGGCCAGCCATCTCCATCAGTTGCGGCATGCGCTCGGCCAGTGGGGATAAGAGGTTCGTGCCGAGGTTGCCCAACGCGTCTTTCTGCCCGTCGCTCAGAATGGATACCGAACGCCCCAGGCGCAGGTAGGTGGCGGTGAGTTGCAGTTTTGGCAGCGAGTTGGTGTGTGCCGCATCGCGCTCGGCGGCGCGCATCGTCACGGTGGCGCGTGCTGCCGCCAGCGAAGCATTGTCGGTTAGGGCCATGTCCTTGCATTCCTGCAAGGTGAGTACCCGTTGTGCGGATGTGTGGAGTAGGAATATAGAAAAAAGCCCTACAAGGACTGCGATTCGTCTCATGAAAACGTGCTGTTTTGTCTGCAAAGGTACGGCATTTTCATTTTTTGCCGACCATTTCCCTTCATTTTCTATAATTGCTGCACATTTCTCCCTATATATAGCGAAGGCAGCCCATCCTGTGCAATTCAGTGTGTTTTTTTGCAGTTGCTTGGCGGTTCGGTGGTGCAATAGCCGCGCAGGGAGTTCAAAAAGTGGTTTTTTTCATTGAAAAAGGTTGCGCGGTTGGCTTGCAGTGCTTACTTTTGCCGCGTTTTTAGTCCGACGGGGCTCGAAGAAGTGTGGCCAAAGGGGTCGCCGCCTCCCGGAAAAATCCGTTTCAACCCATAATAAAAGTAATGTACGCAATCGTTGAAATTAACGGTCAGCAGTTCAAGGTGCAGGAGGGCGCAAAACTCTACGTGAACCACCTGCCCGAGGCCGAGGAAGGCCAGACTGTTGAATTTGAGAAGGTACTGCTCCTCGACCAGGACGGCGCCGTAACCGTGGGCACCCCCGCCGTTGAAGGCGCCAAGGTGGTCTGCGAAGTGGTAAATCCCCTCGTGAAGGGCGACAAGGTACTGGTGTTCCACAAGAAGCGCCGCAAGGGCTACCGCAAACTGAATGGTTATCGCCACCAGTACACCCAGATCAGTGTGAAACAAGTAGTTGCTTAACCCCTTAAACCAGAGAACAGACACATGGCACATAAGAAAGGTGTGGGTAGTTCGAAGAACGGACGTGAGTCCCACAGCAAACGACTTGGAGTGAAGATTTTCGGCGGCCAGAAGTGCATCGCCGGCAACATTATCGTGCGTCAGCGCGGCACCGTCCACTATCCTGGCACCAACGTGGCTATGGGTAAGGACAATACGCTCTATGCGCTTGCCGACGGCGTGGTGAATTTCCGTCGTGGCAACCGCGACCGCAGCGTGGTCAGCGTAGTTGTAGGCGAAGCCTAACGTCCGCACATCCCCTCTTGCTGCGGGCCGCTCCATGCACGGAGCGGCCCGCTGTCTGATGAAGCCTGCAAGCCCGCCGCCCCATCCAGGAGCGGCGGGCTTGCGCAATGTTATAGCAACGAGGGTAGGGCCCAGGCAAAATGTCCTTGTGCGATGCTCGGCTGCCGCGTTACTTTTGCAGCACGGGGAGGGAGAAGGATACGCCGCGAACACGCCCCATCCTGAACGGGACTTGTACCAAACTACAACGGACTTCGTCGAAACCATTGGCTTTGTGGTTCTGACGAAGTCCGATTTTGTTCTGACGAAGTCCGATTTGGGTTTTCGCACGCCCGAAGGGGCTTTTCTGGCAGGCGTTGCCCTTTTATGCACTGTTGATGCAGGAAAAGCCGTTGTGCTACTTCTGCATTTTGTCTCCGCCGCGCGGGTGTTGGTTCAGAGTTCCAGCACCACGCCGCCGTAGCCCGGTAGTGCCACCTGCGTGAGGCCATCGGGAGTGAGGCTGACGCGTTGTGCCTTGCCGGTGAGCAGGTCTTTGGCCTCGCGCGTACCACCTTCTAAGCAGGCAAAGTCGAAAGCATGGGCCGGTATGCGCACCTCCGCTTCGCGGGGCAGTGCGTCGAAGTTGGCCACGCAGAGCAGCGTGCCCTTTCCTGCAGCCGTGCGCAGGAAGGCGTATTGCCTCGCTGCGTCGAAGGTCTGCGGGTGGTCAAAGTTCACGTAGGTCAGGTCGTAGAAGCCGCCCTCGCGCACCGTGTCGTGCTGCGTGCAGAGGCTTGTGATGGCGGCATAGCGGTCGTAGAGTGCACGTTCCTCCTTCTTTAAATAAGTAAGGCCGCGTGCCAGGCGGTTGAGTTTGTCCACCCGCCAGTAGTCAAAGATGGTGGTTCGTCCGTCCTGCCCGCTAAATCCCTCGGCCTCCATGCCCGTTTCGCCCACTTCCTCGCCAGCATATACCATCACTGCCGCGCGGTTCATCAGTGCAGCGGTGAAGAAAGCCGGCAGCCCCGCGTCGGCGCGTCCGGCGAAGTAGTCGGAGGCGATGCGCTGTTCGTCGTGGTTCTCAAGGAAATGCAGCATGCGGTCAGCAATGTCGTCGGTGGCCTGCCAGCAGCGTGTGATGTCGGCAGCCGGACGGTGGCCCTCCACCACGCCGCGCAGCGTGTCGTACAGCCCCACCTTGTCGTAGAGGTAGTCGAAGCCCCCGCGGTGCAGGTAGTCGCGATAGCGCGAGGGGTCGTACACCTCGGCGATGAACAGCGTGTCGGGATACTGCTCCTTTACGGCGGCGATGGCATACTCCCAGAAGGCCACGGGCACCATTTCGGCCATGTCGCAACGGAAGGCGTCGGCACCGCGCTCCGCCCAGTGTAGCAGGATGTGTGTCATCTTCTGCCAGGTGGAGGGCACGGGGTTGAAATGCTCGCGGTGGCCGCTGGCATAGTCCACGCCGTAGTTGAGTTTCACCGTCTCGTACCAGTCGTTGCGCGATGGGAAGGCGTGGAAGCAGTCGTTGCCGGTGACGCGGGCGGGGTCTTCTTTGTAGTACGCGCCGGCAGCGAAGTTGTCGGTGTGCAGCCGCTGCCCGGGGATGTAGTAGAAGTTGTTCTGTGGGGAGAAGGCCTGGGCCAGGTTGTCGTCGGCTCAGAGGTCGCGCACCTCCGGCGGTGCGCAGACGCTGCGGTATTGCCGTGCCACGTGGTTGGGCACGAAGTCCATCACTACTTTCAGGCCCGCGCGGTGTGTGCGGCGTATCAGGTCGTCAAACTCCTCGTGGCGGCGCGCAGGGTCGTCGGCCAGGTCGGGGTCGATGTCGTAGTAGTCGTTGATCGCATAGGGCGAACCGGCACGCCCCTTCACCACGGCGGGATTGTCTTGCGGTATGCCGAGGGCGGGGTAGGGCGTTTGTGTGGCGTGGCGCAGCAGGCCGGTGTACCAGATGTAGTTGTAGCCAGCGTTTTTGAGGCGTTTCAGCACGGCGGGCGTGAAGGCCCACATCTTGCCGCAGCCATTCTCTTCGAGCGTGCCGCCTGGTACATTTGCGCCCGCCTGTCGGTTTCCGAACAGGCGGGGCAACACTTGGTAGATGACGGGGCGTGCACTCATGACATCTCGCTGGCGCTGCCGATCGTCACGTCCTCCCCTTTGGCAATTTTTGCAATCATGCCTTGCAGGGCTTTGCCTGGGCCGCACTCGGTGAATGTCCGTGCGCCGGCGGCCATCATCTGCTGCACTTCGAGCGTCCAGCGCACCGGCGAGGTGAGTTGTGCGATGAGGTTCGCCTGGATGGTGGCGGGATCGGTCGAGGCTAGGCCGTTCACGTTCTGATAGACGGGGCAGCGCGGCGTGAGGAACTCAGCGGCGGCAATGGCTTCCTTGAGTTCCTCCTGAGCAGGCTGCATCAGCGGAGAATGGAACGCGCCGCCCACGCTGAGCACGAGGGCGCGCTTGGCGCCGGCCTCCTTGAGCCTTGCGCAGGCTGCCTCCACGGCCTCTACAGCGCCGCTGATGACAAGTTGTCCAGGGCAGTTGTAGTTGGCCGGCACGACAATGGCCTCGGGGGTGCTCACCTCGGCGCATACCTGCTCAACGGTGGCGTCGGGCAGGGCGATGATGGCTGCCATGGTGCCAGGGGCGGCTTCGCAGGCCTTCTGCATGGCCTCCGCACGGCGGCTGACGAGCCTCAGCCCGTCTTCAAAACTCAGTGCGCCGCTGGCGACGAGGGCGGAGAACTCACCGAGCGAGTGTCCGGCCACCATGTCGGGGCGGAAGGCGTCGCCCAGGCACAGGGCGGTGATCACGCTGTGGAGGAACACGGCGGGCTGAGTCACGCGCGTCTGCTTCAGTTCCTCGTCGGTGCCGCCGAACATGATGTCGGTGATGGAGAAACCGAGGATGTCGTTGGCGCGGTCGAAGTGTGCCTTAGCCACAGGGTGCTTGTCGTACAAGTCCTTGCCCATTCCTACAAACTGTGCCCCTTGTCCAGGGAATACGTATGCGTTCATTGTTGTTGGTGTGTTGGTGTTAATGATTTCAGCGCAAAGGTAATGCATGCGTGCCTCTTTTGTGCGACCACGGGCGCAGTTTTTGCGTTTCAGGGGCAACGGGAACGCCCAAAACCGAGGCGGGCGTGAAAAAAGCGGCGATAATCAAGGGGAAAATCGTATTTTCGCGCCGCAATGATGAAACTTGAAGACAACACACAAAGCCCTTTCTCGCTCGTCACCGACTTCGATGGCGATATCCGCGAGATGTTTAAGCCCAATATCGGCGCCACACTGCCCATACTGCCCGTGCGTGGCCTGGTGCTTTACCCCGGAATGTTTGCCCCCATCAGCGTGAACCGCCAGAGTTCCGTGCTCTTGCTTGAACAGGCGCGTGAGACGGATGGCTTCTTCGGCGTGGTGCCACAACTCAACGCCGATAAGGAGAACCCCGTCCCCAGCGACCTTCACGACGTGGGCGTTGTGGCCAAGGTGGTGCGCTCGATCGACATGGGGCCCCTGGGCAACACCACCATTCTGCACGGCTACGGGCGTTTCGCCATGGGTGCACCCACCAAGCGCACGCCTTTCCTGCGTGCCCGCGTCAGCCTCCTCGAGGAAATACTCCCCGAGGCAGAAGACAAGGAGTGGCAAGCCCTGGTGGAGGCCTGCCGCGACAACACCGTGAAACTCATTGAGGCCAGCGACATGATACCAGGCAGTGCGGCCTTTGCCCTACGGGGAATAAACAACCCCGTAGCGATGATCAACTTCATCTGTACTAACCTGCCCTTCCCTGTACCCGAGAAGGTGAAACTGCTCTCCGAGGGCGACATGGTGAAACGCGCCACAGGGCTGCTCGCCATCCTCAACCGCGAACTCCAGTACGCACAACTCAAGCAGCAGATCACCAACAAGACGCGCGAAGACCTTGACAAACAGCACAAGGAGTACTTCCTGCGCCAGCAGATACAGAGCATCCAGAGCGAACTCGGCAACGACACCGAGGGGCACGATGCCGCCGCGCTGCGAGAGCAAGCCAAGGACCTGCCCATGCCCGACAGCGTGCGAGAAGCCTTCGACAAGGAACTCGCACGCCTCGAAAGGATGAACTCGCAGTACCCTGACTACACCACCCAACTCACTTATCTTGAGACCATCGTAGGGCTGCCCTGGGGCAAACGCACCGAGGACTCCCACGACATTCCTGCTGCCGCCCGCATCCTCGACCGCGACCACTACGGCATGGAGCGCGTCAAGGAGCGCATCCTCGAATACCTCGCCGCCCTTGCTTATAGCCGCGAAGTCAAGTCGCCGATAGTCTGCCTCGTAGGGCCTCCGGGTGTCGGCAAGACGTCGCTTGGCAAGAGCATCGCCGAGTCGCTGGGGCGCCAATATGTCCGCGTCTCGCTCGGTGGCGTGCACGACGAGGCCGAGATACGCGGGCACCGCCGCACCTATGTAGGCGCCTTGCCCGGACGTATCATTCGCAACATCGTTAAGGCCGGTACCGAAAACCCCGTCTTCGTGCTCGACGAAATCGATAAACTCAGCGGTGGCGGCAGTTGGAACGGCGACCCACAGGCCGCTCTGCTCGAGGTGCTTGATCCCGAACAGAACAACGCTTTCCACGACAATTTTCTCGACATCGACTACGACCTCTCCGGCGTGCTCTTCATCGCCACGGCCAACAGTCTGGCCGGCATCCCCGCCGCGTTGCTTGACCGTATGGAAGTCATCAACGTGGAGGGCTACCTCACCGAAGAGAAACGCGAAATAGCCCTGCGCCACTTGCTGCCCAGGCACCTTCATCAGTACAAAGACGAAATCGCAAAGCGCGTGAGCCTGCCGCCCAAGACGCTCGAATACGTCATAGAGAAGTACACCCGCGAGAGTGGCGTGCGCGGCTTGGAAAAACAGATAGAAAAGATATTGCGTAAGGCTGCCTACAGCGTGGCATTCGACGACGGCAACTTGCCCAAGCGCGGCGGCCTGCGCCCCACGCACATCGAGAAATTGCTCGGCAAGCCGCCCTACAACCGCGACAAATACCAGGGCAACGACTTCGCCGGTGTGGTCACCGGACTGGCTTGGACGAGCGTGGGCGGCGAGATTCTCTTCATAGAGACCGGCCTCACACGCAGCAAACAGCCCAATCTCACCCTCACCGGCAACCTCGGCGATGTGATGAAGGAAAGCGCTGTCATCGCCCTTGAATATGTGAAGGCCCACGCAGCAGACTTCGGTGCCGATCCCGCAGTGTTCGACGACTGGGCCGTCCACGTTCATGTTCCTGAGGGCGCCACGCCCAAGGACGGACCCTCTGCCGGCATCACCATCGCCACCAGCATAGCCAGTGCGCTCACACAGCGCAAGGTGCGGCCCCGCACCGCCATGACCGGCGAAATCACGTTGCGCGGGAAGGTGCTTCCCGTGGGTGGCATCAAGGAGAAAATCCTCGCTGCCAAACGTGCAGGAATTACCGACATCGTCATCAGTAAGGAGAACCGCAAAGACATCGAAGAGATTCAGCCACGCTATCTGGATGGTCTGAACTTCCATTTCGTAGATACCGCCGACGAAGTACTGAAATTCGCCCTGCTCAAGGAGAAAGTGGCCAGGCCGTTGCAGTTTGCCACCAGCAAAGAAAAGATCGAGGCTTGAGTCGGACCGACAGCCAAGTAAGTGGCCTGCAAACGGGCTCTCCTTCCAACTCTTTCAAATGAACAAAGTACATGTGCTACACGCTTGAGTGCACCGACCCTCGCACAGCCGCCCGCGCTGGTGTGCTACACACCGCGCATGGTGACATTCGCACCCCTATCTTCATGCCGGTGGGCACGGTGGGCAGTGTCAAAGGCGTGCATTTCCGCGAACTGCGCGAGGAGGTACAGGCGCAGATCATACTCGGCAACACCTACCACCTCTACCTACGCCCCGGCACCGAGGTGCTTAAGGCAGCCGGCGGGCTACACCGCTTCATCGGTTGGGACAGACCGATACTCACCGACAGTGGCGGCTTCCAGGTGTTTTCGCTCACTGGCATACGCAAACTCAAGGAGCAGGGTTGCGAGTTTCGCTCGCACATTGACGGGAGTAAGCACCTCTTTACCCCCGAGAACGTCATCGACACCCAGCGTGCCATCGGCGCAGACATCATGATGGCCTTCGACGAATGCCCGCCAGGCACCGCCGATCGCAGTTATGCCCGTAAGTCGCTCGACCTCACACACCGCTGGCTGGAACGCTGCTGGCGGCAGTACGAGGGCACGGAATCGCTCTACGGATACCACCAAAGCCTATTCCCTATCGTGCAGGGCTGCGTGTATCCCGACCTGCGGCGCGAGAGTGCCGAGTTTGTGAGCCGCTTCCCCGCCGACGGGTATGCCATAGGTGGCTTGGCCGTGGGCGAACCT
Organism: Bacteroidaceae bacterium; assembly: GCA_017444485.1. Taxonomy (GTDB): domain Bacteria; phylum Bacteroidota; class Bacteroidia; order Bacteroidales; family Bacteroidaceae; genus Alloprevotella. The sequence goes on from JAFSWM010000015.1 coordinate 52,518, forward strand.
ACGGAGCAGATGTATGAGATGATTGAGGTGGTCAATGCCGTGTTGCCCGCCGACCGCCCGCGCTACCTCATGGGAGTGGGCACACCGCTCAACCTGCTTGAAGCCATCGAGCGCGGCGTGGATATGTTCGACTGCGTGATGCCTACTCGCAACGGGCGCAATGCCATGCTCTTCACTGCCAACGGTGTGATGAACCTGCGCAATGCGAAGTGGGCCACCGACTTCTCGCCCCTTGAGGCAGGCGGGGCCTGCTCGCTCGACGAGGTCACCACACGCGCCTACCTACACCACCTCTTCAAGGCTGGCGAACTGCTCGCCTTGCAGATAGCCAGTATCCACAACCTGGCGTTCTATCTGCGCCTCGTCGGTGAAGCCCGAAAGCATATCCTCGCGGGCGACTTCGTGGAGTGGAAACGCGAGACCGCCGAACGTGTCAGCCGTAGGCTCTGAAACCATACAACAACGTGCTGAATACAGCCTCCCTTCCCCGATGAAGATTCCCTCGTTCAAAATGCCCCGTCTCCTCACGCGCCTTCTGCAGAAAGCGCGCAAGATGACGCTGCGCCGCTTGTGGGAACTCCTTGGTCTGAAGATACTCGACCGTTATATCATCGGGAAGTTCATCGGCACCTACATTTTCTTGTTGCTGATCATCATTGCCATCAGCATCGTCATTGACATCAACGAGAAACTCGACAAGATATCGGCCTCGCACGCCCCGCTGAAAAGTGTGGTGATGGACTACTACCTGAACTTCGTGCCATACTTCACCAACCTGTTCAGTCCGCTCTTCGTCTTCATTGCCGTCATCTTCTTCACCTCCAAACTGGCCGACGGCAGCGAGATCATCGCTATGAAGAGCACGGGCATGAGTTTCCGCCGCTTGCTGCGCCCCTACATGATTTCGGCCTCGCTCATCGCCGTGACCACCCTGCTGCTGGGCCTCTACGTCATCCCGCGTGGCAACGTGGCACGCGTGAACTTCGAGAACACCTATGTGAAACGCAAGAAGGTGACCACCGCTGAGAACATACAACTGCAGGTGGACAAAGGCGTGGTGGCGTTTCTCCAGCATTTCGACAGCGAGACCAAGAGCGGCTACGGCTTCTCCCTGGACAAGTTTAAGGACAAGAAACTCGTCTCCCACCTCACTGCCCAGCAGGTGCAGTACGACACACTCTCGGCCCACCGCTACCACTGGACGCTGCGCTCGGTGCAGGTGCGCACCTTCAACGGTATGCGCGAGAAGGTGGAATACCACGAGTCGCTCGACAGCACCATCACCATGGAGCCCGCCGACCTGGTGAACACACGCAACCAGCAGGAGACGATGACGTCGCCCGAACTGCGCCGCTACATCAGCCGCCAGAGGGAACGCGGCGCGGCAGGATTGCAGGCCTTCGAGGTGGAGTACCACAAACGCTTCGCCATGCCCTTTGCCGCATTCATCCTGACGCTCATCGGCGTGTCGCTCAGCAGCGAGAAACGCAAGGGCGGTGGCATGGGTACCAGCATCGGTGTGGGCCTCGCACTGAGTTTCTCTTACATCCTGTTCCAGACGGTATCTGCCTCGTTCGCGGTGAATGGCGGATGGCCGCCCATGCTCGCGGCATGGATTCCCAATATCCTCTTCGCGGCCATCGCCTTTGTGCTCTATCGGCGCACGCCGCAATAATCCTCTCCTTTCGTTTACAAAGAAAAGAAGATCATGCTATTTGAAGACCTTCCCCTTTCTGAAGATATACTCGACGCGCTCTATGACATGCACTTCGAGGAGTGCACACCCGTGCAGGAGCAGTGCATACCGCCCCTGCTCGAGGGACGCGACGTGATCGGCATCGCACAGACCGGCACGGGGAAGACCGCCGCCTACCTCCTCCCGCTGCTCACCCTGCTCGAGCGTGAGAACCACCCTGGCGACGCAGTGAACATCCTCGTCATGGCTCCTACACGCGAACTCGCACGGCAGATCGACCAAGCCCTTGAAGGCTTTGGCTACTACATGAAGCCGCGCGGCGTGGCCATCTACGGCGGCAACGACGGCATACGCTATGAGGCCGAGCGCCGAGCACTCTCGCAGGGAGCCGACATCGTCATAGCCACCCCCGGACGTCTGCTCACACACATCGACCTCGGCACGCTCGACCTCTCGCGCACCACACACCTGGTACTCGATGAGGCTGACCGCATGCTCGACATGGGGTTCTCCGACGACATTCTGCGCATCGTGGCCCAGATGCCGCCCAAGGAGAAGCGTCAGACCGTGCTCTTCTCTGCCACCATGCCCGACAAGATCACTGCGCTGGCCAAGACCATCATGCACCGCCCCGTCGAGGTGCGTATCGCCGTGAGCAAACCCGCCGAGAAGATTGCCCAGAGCGTGTACCTCTGCCGCGAGGGCGACAAGGACTATATCCTGCGCCGCATCTTCGAGCAGAAACGCCCCAAACGCGTCATCCTCTTTGCTTCCAAGAAAACCAAGGCCAAGGAACTCCACATCCTGCTCAAGCGTGCCGGCTTCAACGTGGAGGCTATGCACAGCGACCTCGACCAGCCCGAGCGCGAACAAGTGATGCTGCGCTTCAAGGCCGGACAGACCGACATCCTTGCAGCCACCGACATCGTCTCGCGCGGTATTGACATCGACGACGTCTCTATGGTGGTGAACTACGACTGCCCGCGCGACCCCGAGGACTACGTGCACCGCATAGGACGCACCGCACGTGCTGGGCGCGACGGCCAGGCCCTCACCCTGGTGGGCGAGCGCGACATGCCCCTGCTTCAAAAGATTGAGCGCCTGCTTGAGGAGAAAGTGCCACGCGCCGAACTGCCCGACGGCCTCCGCCCACCCACAAGCGGTGAGATAGCCCGTGCCAAGGACAATGCTCGTGGCCGAGGTGCCCGCCGCGGTGGACACCGCAGACGGGGTAGGGGGAGGCCACGGAAAGCGTAAGCCATTGACCGTTGACCATTGACCATTGACCATTGACCATCGTCAGCCCGCCTATTGCAAGAGTTGGGAGCGCGGGCGTCCCCGCCCGCCGAAGCGCTGAAAGCATAACCCGCCGAAGCGCTGAAAGCAAAACGAAGAGCGTTTCTGCGGGCGAGACGCCCGCGCTCTCATGAATGCAACACCGGCCATAGTGTTTTGCTAATGTTCAACGGTCAATGAAAAGAAATGTTCAATGTTCAATGAACAACGTTCCCGCGGTGTTTGTTAAAGAAATTTAAGAGAAAAGACACAGCGACGTTGGCGGGATGCCGCGCAAATCGTACTTTTGCCGCCAAATAACAAGAAACGGCCTCAGAATGACGGCAAAAAACAAGAAGCCCGACTTTGTATTCCAAACCAGTTGGGAAGTTTGCAACAAAGTGGGCGGCATTTATACCGTTCTCTCCTCAGTAGCCAAGACGTTGGGCGACAAGTTGCCCGCCGGCCTTTGTTTTATCGGGCCCGACATCTGGAAGGAGAAACCCTCACCCTACTTCACGCAGGACGACACCCTGCACCCTGAATGGCGCGAAGCAGCAGCACGAGCCGGCATCGCCGTGCGCATTGGTCGCTGGCGCGTGCCAGGTGAGCCTGTGGCAGCCCTGGTGGACTTCACTCCGTATTATATTATAAAGGACCAACTCTATGGCCTCGCCTGGGAGAACTTCGGCGTTGACTCTTTGCACGCCTACGGCGACTATGACGAAGCCTCCATGTTCAGTTACGCGGCGGGAAAATTCGCCGAGACCGTGGCCAAGGAGTTCCTTGCCGGTAAAGCCGTGGTGTACCAGGCGCACGAATGGATGAGCGGCCTCGGCATGCTCTTCCTCAAGCAAAGCCTGCCCCACGTGGCCACTGTCTTTACCACCCACGCCACGAGCATAGGTCGCAGCATCACGGGCAATGGCAAACCGCTCTACGCCTATTTTGAAGGCTACAACGGCGACCAGATGGCGCGCGAACTCAATATGGAGGCCAAGCACAGCATAGAGAAACAGAGCGCCCACCGCGCCGACTGCTTCACCACGGTGAGCACCTTCACTGCGCGTGAGTGCACGGGGCTGCTTGGTAAGACGCCCGACACCGTGCTGCCCAATGGCTTTGAGGCCGACTTCGTGCCTGCCCCCGATGCCTATGCCGAGACGCGCTGCCGCGCACGGAGAGCCTTCTTCAACGTGGCCGAAGCCCTCACCGGCGCACCCTGCCCCGACAACACCCTCGTCATCTCCACCAGCGGACGCAACGACTTCCGCTGCAAGGGCTTCGACGTGTACCTTGAGAGCCTCGCCCGCCTTGATGCTCAACTGCGCAGCCAGGGCAAGAGCGGCACACAGGTGCTCGCTCTGATCGAAGTGCCCTGCTGGTGTGACGGGCCGCGTGCCGACCTCAACGAAGCCCTTGCAATGGGACAGCATGGCGGGTTGCCCGAGCCCAACCTCACCCATAGCTTAGTAAATCCTGGTGAAGACCGCATCCTCTGCCTCATCAAACAACTCGGACTGCGCAACGACAAGGACGCACCTGTGAAGACGCTCCTCGTGCCGTGCTACCTCGAGGGCGAAGATGGCCTCTTCAATATGCCCTACTACGACCTGCTCACGGCATCCGACCTCTGCATCTATCCCTCCTACTACGAGCCTTGGGGCTACACCCCCCACGAGGCCGTGGCTTTCCGCATACCCTGCGTCACCACCGACCTCAGCGGCTTCGGACAGTGGGTTGACCAGACGCTCGGACACGCGGGTACGCTCCACGACGGCGTGCTGGTGCTCCACCGCGACGACAACAACTTCAACGAGGTGTGCGACGCCGTGTGCCAAGCCGTACACGACTATGCCGCCCTGACGCAGAAGCAACGCGAAGCCATCAGCCGCAAGGCCGCTGCACTGGCCAAAAAAGCAGACTGGAAACACTTCGCCAAACATTACCTCGAAGCCTACAAAATAGCAATCAATAAAACACAACAATAGCAATGAAAGTAAAAAGCAGCAACGCCAATCAACCCAACTGGGACACCATCAACGTCAAGTCCCATATCCCCGCCAAGCTTCAGAAACTTGACGAACTGGCGCACAATCTTTGGGGCTCCTGGAATCAGCCCTGCCGCGACCTCTTCAAGAGTCTCGACCCCGAACTGCACCGCCAGGTGAACCGCAACCCCGTGGAACTCCTCTATCGCATGGACTACGATGCGCTCAAGGAGGCCAGTGAGGACCCTGAAGTCATCGCACGCATGGACAAGGCCTACAAGGAGTTCCGCAAGTACATGGACGTGGAGCCCGACAAGACACGCCCCAGCGTGGCCTACTTCTGCATGGAGTACGGTATGCACCACAGCCTCAAGATCTACAGCGGCGGCCTCGGCATCCTCGCCGGCGACTACATGAAGGAGGCCAGCGACAGCAACGTTGACATGTGTGGCATCGGACTGCTCTATCGCTACGGATACTTCACGCAGACGCTCTCCATGGACGGACAGCAGATTGCCAACTACGAGCCGCAGGACTTCGACCGCATCGCCATCGTGCGTGAACTCGATGCCGAAGGCAACCAGGTGTTCGTAGACGTGCCCTTCCCTGGCCGCAACGTGCGCGTAGCCGTCTATCGTGTCAATGTGGGCCGCGTGAAACTCTACCTGCTCGACACCGACAATATGTACAACGATGAGGGCGACCGCAACATCACCCACGCCCTCTATGGCGGCGACTGGGAGAACCGCATCAAGCAGGAGTACCTCCTCGGCATCGGCGGCATGCTCATGCTCAAGAAACTGGGTATCAAGAAGGACATCTACCACTGCAACGAGGGCCACGCCGCACTGTGCAACGTGCAGCGCCTGTGCGACTACGTGGAGAGCGGCCTCAACTTCGACGAAGCCCTCGAACTCGTGCGTGCCTCATCGCTCTACACCGTCCACACCCCCGTGCCCGCTGGCCACGACTACTTCGAGGAAGGGCTCTTCGCCCGCTACCTCGGCGGCTATCAGGACCGCCTCGGCATCTCCTGGGACGACTTCATGGGCCTCGGACGCACCAACCCCGATGACAAGGGCGAGAAGTTCTGCATGAGCACCTTCTGCTGCAAGACCTGCCAGGAAGTGAACGGTGTGAGCTACCTCCACCAGAACGTCAGCCGCGAAATGTTCGCCAACATCTGGCCCGGCTACTTCCCCAAGGAGAGCCACGTGGGCTACGTCACCAACGGTGTGCACCTCCCCACATGGTGCTCCAAGGAGTTCCTCAACGTCTATAAGAAGCACTTCGACAAGAACTTCCTCAACGACCAGAGCAACGCCAAACTCTGGGAAGCCATCTACAACGTGCCCGACGCCGAAGTATGGAAGGCACGCACCGCCCTCAAGGAGAAACTGGCACGCTTCATCCGTGCACGCTTCCGCGAGGCATGGCTCAAGAACCAGGGCGACCCCTCGCGCGTCGTATCCCTGCTCGACAAGATCAACCCCAATGCCCTCATCATAGGCTTCGCACGTCGCTTCGCCACCTACAAGCGTGCACACCTGCTCTTCAGCGACCTCGACCGCCTGGCCAAGATTGTCAACAACCCCGACTACCCCGTGCAGTTCATCTTCGCCGGCAAGGCACACCCCGCCGACGGAGCAGGACAGGGACTCATCAAGCGCATCTACGAAATATCGCAGCGCCCCGAGTTCCTCGGCAAAATCATCTTCCTTGAAAACTACGACATTCAACTCGCGCGCCGCCTTGTCAGCGGAGTGGATATCTGGATGAACACCCCCACACGCCCCCTCGAGGCCAGCGGCACCAGCGGCGAGAAAGCACTGATGAACGGCGTGGTAAACCTAAGCGTGCTCGACGGATGGTGGTACGAAGGATACCGCGAAGGCGCCGGATGGGCACTCACCGACAAGCGCACCTACCAGAACCAAGACTATCAAGACAAACTCGACGCCAGCACCATCTATTCCCTGCTGGAGCAGGAAATCATACCGCTCTACTACGCCCGCGGCACGAAAGGCTACAGCGAGGGATGGGTGCGCGTGGTGAAGAACAGCATCGCACAGATCGCACCTCACTACACCATGAAGCGCCAACTCGACGACTACTACACCAAGTTCTACAACCCGCTTGCCGAACGCTTCCGCATCATCAGCGCCGACAATGCCGATATTGCACGTCGCCTCGCAGCATGGAAAGAAGACGTGGCAGCCAAGTGGGACAGCGTCAGCGTGGTAAGCACCGAGACCTGCGATAATATGCAGGACGGCAACATCGTCAGCGGCACCGAGTTCACCGTGAAGGTGGTTATCGACGAGGCAGGCCTCAACGATGCCATCGGCGTGGACATGGTAGTGGTCAGCACCATCGACGGCATCGACAGCCTCTACAAGGTGTTCCCCATGAACCTCATGTCGCACGAGGGCAACCTCCACACCTTCGCCGGCACCGTGGCCATGGACCTCGCCGGCACCTTCAAGGTGGCCTACCGCATGTACCCGCGCCACAAACTCCTTGCCCACCGTCAGGACTTTGCCTACGTCCGCTGGTTCAACTGAGCCGTAGGCCATTGACCGTTGACCATTGACCATTGACCATTGACCATTGATCATTGACCATTAGCAATCGTCAGCCCGCCACTTGCAAGGGCTGGGAGCGCGGGCGTCCCCGCCCGCCTAAGCGCTAAAGGGGCGACAGACCAACACAACGATTTTCCACGTAGTGTTGGTCTGCCGCCCTTATATGACTAAACAAATGGGGCGCGCCATTGCAGGGGTTCCATTCCGCTTCGCTCCATTCCACCCCCGCCTGTATTCTGTCGCCCTTTCAGGGCTAATCAATACTTGGCCCTACACATACAGGGGTTCCATTCCGCTTCGCTACATTCCACCCCCGCCTGTATTCTGTCGCCCTTTCAGGGCTAATCAATACTTAGCCCTACACATACAGGGGTTCCATTCCGCTTCGCTACATTCCACCCCTGCCTGTGTTCTGTCGCCCCTTCGGGGCTACTCTGCGCTCCCCGTGCTGCATAGTAGCCCTGAAAGGGCGTCAGACCACAGGCAGGGGTGAAGCGACCGAAGGGAGCGGAACCCCTGTGATGATGCGCCTCCCCCCAATTAAGCCCTGTAAGGGCGACAGACCACAGCCACGAATTACCATGCTGCGGACTGCCGCCCTTTTTTACGTTTGCACAGCCCTGGGAGCGCGGGCACAGCCTCAGAAACTTACTCCGTGTAACTTTAAAGTTGCTCTGTGTAACTTTAAAGTCACACGGATGAAGTTATACACTTGCTCCCTTCAAATTTTCCCGCCCTGAATTGTTAAAAAACATTGCAAGAAAAATGCATTTTGCAACTCCTATATTGCAAAATGGGGGGGGGGGTATTCCAGAAAATATCATTTTGTTAGTGTTAAATGTGAATAAGTTTCACATTGTGCGCAAAGTTGTCGTACTTTTGTAATCAATAGCCCGCAAGTTATCATTATTATCATTTGCGAAGCACAGAACTTGAGGCTATTTGCCGATAGTCTCACAGAACTTTATCAATATTTCCACCAGCAAATAGTAATTAAATCTAAACTTGTACAACTATGACAAAAAGATTACTTCTTTTCGCCATTTTGTTGGCTTACGTCTTCGCCCCCGTTCCGGTGAGGGCAGTAGTGTGGTATACCACCGATGCGTACGGTAATGCCGACACGAATGACAAATGCAATTACTTCAAGTTGAAAGCGTCTGGTAATTATCAGATTGTATATCAGATTGCGCCCAACACGAAGTACTGCCGTATTTATAAATATACAACCAACACCAGTACTTCGGGCGACAACAATGACAACTTCCCTGATGGTACGCTGCGCTACCGCTTGGCGCGCCACTTCACCTACTGGCCTGGAGCGGTGGATAACAATCAGCGCGGTTTCTACATCACGGAAGATGAGGCTCACGCGGTGACGTCGCTCGATCTAAGTGCCGCATCTACTTCTGCCGCTTCCATTGAGAACCTGCAAGGCATTCAGATCTTCTCCAATCTCGTGGAACTCAACATTGCAAATAATACGTCGTTCGATCTGGCTTATGGCTATATTAATCCGGATGTTTATACTCAGGAACAGCACGATTATTACGGACTGCCCGCTGCCGACATGAGAAAGGCCAATCCTAATTGCCAGGGACAAGCTGGGTATAATGAGGCCCGCAGGCACTACCTCTCCTACATGTTGCTCTTCTTCAAGCACCTTGAGGTGCTCAATTGCAGCAACACTAAGATTGAATGCCTCCACGTGAACGGCACCAGCGCGAATCCCAAACCTCTCCGACAGGTGAATTGTCAGGATTGTCCCTACCTTGTTTCCGTAAAAGGCAACTACACCAATATCGACTCCCTGAACGTCAATGGATGCGGCTATCTAACCACCCTTGAGGTGCACCATGCTAACCTCAACTATCTCAATGTCGTGGACAACGTGCGCCTCCAGACCTTCGACGTGCAGTACAACAACCTCAAGTGGATCTTCCACAACGAGGCGGATACAACCGTACGTCGTATCTATTTAAGTCCAGATCAATATTATTCTGAGGATTGGAATAATGATCCAGCCACTGGCATCTATCCTTACCTTGAAATCCTGACAGTTCGCAACAACCAACTTCGGCGCAACAACCTCTCGTGCCTTGAGGGCTGCCCCAGCCTGCGCCAGTTGAAGTGCCAGTACAACCAACTCACGTCGCTCGACTTCCACGACGATGCAAACCTCGAGGGCGTGTGGTGCGGCAACAACCAGATCACCTCGCTGGTGTTCTACAACGACAACACGCTCCACACCCTGGAGTGCCAGAACAACCTCCTTACGTCGCTCGACTTCGACGGTCAACTCTCTAACCTCCAGTACCTGGACTGCAGCGGCAACCCTGGGCTCACCTCGCTGGTGTTTGACCATGCCGGCGTGGGCCACCCCGTTCTGCATACGCTCTATGCCTACTCCTGCGCCCTGACCGACGAGAGCAACCTGAACTTCTCCACGCTGACGGGCCTGAGGCGCCTCCGTCTGTCCAACAATACGCTCTCTACCATCGACCTGAGCAACAGCCCCCTCGTGGAGGATATCTATATCAACAACTGCGGCATCAACACCATCACCGGTCTGGAGAACCTTACCAACTTGAAGGTGCTCATGGCCAACAACAACAGCCTGACGAACACCGACTTCAGCAAACTGACGGAATTGGTGACCTTCCATTGCACCCAGAACCAGTTCACCGAACTCGACCTCTCCGCCAGCACCAAACTCAAGACGCTCATCTGCGACGCGCAGGGCGGCTACAGCCAGGCAGAGATAGGTGGCGGTCGCAAACTGCGTGTGCTGAAACTGAATAGCGACTCTCTCACCGCGCTGAAGTGCGACAACAACGCCCTGCTCAGCCTCGACCTGAGCAACTGCCCCAACCTTGATGAGACGGGCCTGCTCGCCCACTCGCAGCGCTCCATCCAGGACCTCGTGGTGATCGACCACAACAAACTCGCCTTCCTGCTGCCCAATGGTGCTGTTGCAGACGCTGAGTCCGACTTTGAAAGTTATGTCCACACGTGGAACAACTGCGGCGTTGATCCTGAAAAGGCAAGCATCATCTCGCGCGACCTCGACGAGGATGGCATCGACGAGCAGTACCTGGTGTTCTACGACCTTGCCAATGGCAGCGCAAATGCCGATGCCGACTACTACGGCAAGAACCTGTCCTATTGCTACTATACGCTCTTCGACGCATATGGCATGCCCGATGCCGACAATGCCCTCGGCAAGAGCACCTATTTCTCCACGAATGGCGACACGCTCGGCACCGTCATCCTGGATGGGGTGACGCACACAGGTGTGAATGTATCGGCTCAGTCAAGTCGTGCGAATGAGAACATCACGGTGAAGGTTTATCCCTACGTGATGTACATCAACCCCAGCAGCCTAGACGTCTTCACCACGCCCGCCGCCCCGTTCTACTCCGGCACCATCTATCTGGACTACGACGCCATCGTGCCCGCCGGCACCACGGCCTATATCGCCACCAGCGTGAACTTCGCCAAGGAAGAGTGGTACTCCTCCGAGGTGGGTCAGTACAAGACCACGTCCGACCAGTTGCAACTCGTGCCGCTCGTACCCGGCGAAGGCGCCACCGAAGTGGTGATACCCGCACGGACACCCGTATATGTGAAGTCCACCACCGAGACCGGTCTCTTTGGCTTCGACCGCAACAACCACGGCGGCGTGGCGCAGCCCCTTGGCGTGGCCAAACTGGGAGACGACGTCATCGACTTCGAAGACAACATCTTTGAGGGCGTACTCACCGAAACAACGGTGGTCATGGGCGAAGTCCTCGCACTGGGCCGTGGGCAGGTGATGGGCGAGACGGAACTCGGCGAGCCCACCTCCAAGTCGCGCATCGGCTTCTGGCCCTCGCGTCGCACCACCATCCCCGCGCACCGCGCCTTCATCCGTGCCTCACGTCTCGGCTCCAACTCAGGCGTGAGCCTCACGCGCGGCCTCACGCTCGGCTTCAGCGACTACTTCAGCGCGGGCGAGCAGACCATTACCGGCCTGCGTGGCGTAGCAGCCGGCCACAACGATGGCGAATGGTACACCGTCTCCGGCATACGTCTCAGTGGGAAGCCCTCACTCAAAGGTGTTTATATTCATAACGGCAAAAAAGAAGTAATAGAATGAAAAAACAAGCATACATCGTCCCCACCATCCGCGCCGTGGAGGTGGAGATACAAGGTCATGTTCTATCGCCAAGCATGTGGACCGAAGACTTTTTCTCTCGCAAGAAAGAATTAGATGAAGAAGATGACTTTGAGACCAATGAGTCCGTATCCACCAATTTCTGGGGAATGTGATTTAATCCCCATAACCCCTATAACCCTTGGGCCGGAACGCTATCGCAGCGCTCCGGCCCAAGTTTTTATGCATGGGAGCGCTGCAATGGTTTGCACATCCCTGGAACCGCGGGCGAGACGCCCGCGACAGCGCTCCTGGTATTGGTTAGCCCCGTAACCGGCTTTGCCGCTTCGCTAGTCGAAGAAAGGGGCGTCAGACCACAGGCAGGGGTGTAGCGACCAAAGGGAGCGAAACCCCTGTGAGAATGGTCCCCAATTCAATTAGCCCTGTAAGGGCGACAGACCTAAACCACGAATTACTACGTATGATGCCTTCAATCCGTAAAAACATACCGCTCGTCATAAGGCACATTATATACATTCAAGAAACGGCGGTATTCTTCTTGGAATGTGCTGCGCTCGTGGTGCTTACGCTGGTTGCGAATGTAGTCCACGGTCTTATCGGTCATTGACGGACTGACAGAGAATGCCCCATACCCAGCCTGCCAACTGAAATCGGCATATACGCGGCCCATTCCTTTCAGCCATCTGCTACTTTCTGCCTTGATGTTACGCACAAAATCCGAGAGGCTCATATTCTTTGGGAGCGACGTGAGGATATGCACATGGTCGCGCATACCACCTATTTCGATGGGTATGCCTTGCAGGTTACGAATAGTCCCGCCGAGATATGCAAAGAGCCTATCCAGGTCGTCCTCACGAATGGCAATGCTGGTCGTTTTGACATGGAAGATGAGGTGTACATCAATTTTTACTAACGTGCTTGCCATGATGATTGAATTTGGGAGATGTTGTTAGGATGTTGGGGCTAAATCAATGGTGTGCTCCGCCTATGATGACTTTGCGGCCACGGGTGATGTAAATGCCGGGGGTGGTGTGAGGGGCGCTGAGGGCGCGTCCGTCGAGGGTGTACCAGCCAGCGGCGGGGTGGGGAGCGGTTAGTGAGGAGGCGATAGCCGTGGCAAGCCCGCCGTCTATGGCATCAACGAAGTAGTAGCGTGAGGTGAGGGCGCTGGAGGCCGGTGCGGCGAGGTAGGCCTTGTGCGCCCCATTGGTGAAGGCTGCGCCGCTCGGTGCGCCGTAGTAGAAGCCTGCCGTGCCGAGGTCGTTGTTGCGGTTGAGTGAGAGTTTGTAGTAGATGTCGCCGCCCGTGGTGGTAGTCTCGGTGTCTGTGCCGCGCATCATGCTGCCCACGGGGGCTTCGCCGGCTTCTGTGGTGTAGGGGAACTTGTAGTGGCCAGGCGTTTCGGAATAGAGTATCACGCCAGTGGCCTGCGGCAGGATGTCGCCCGCGTCGTAGGGCTTTACACAGACCAGTCGTCCGCCCTCCAACTTATAGGCGAAAGCCCCGATGCCGCTGGGGATGACAAATGCCTTGTCGCTATAATAGAGCGACGCGAACTGTGCGGCGCTAATCCTCACGTTGGCGAAGCGCGGTGTGGCATTTACTGCGATGTCGCTCTTGGGGTCGGTGTCGTTGTAGGGCAGTGTGGGGATTAGTTCCTCCTTCGTGCCGTCGGTTTTAATCAGATAGATGGAACTAACGTTGAATGCTGCGGATGCCGTGGTGTTTTGTTTCAGTGTGATAGAGGCAATCTTATCGGGCGTCGGGGAGAGGATTTCGCTGAAGTTGAATGTGCGAGTTGTCACAGCGCCAACGCCCACCTCAGTCGTTGTGCCGTTGTAATAAAATGTCAAACGAAAACGAGTTCCACCTGGTTTGGTGGGGAAATTAACCTCTATCCCCGTGTAGTCGCTCAGTGAGATAGAGTCGTGGAGCAACACCACTTGCCCATATCGTTTGTAGGTGAAAGCGTAGGAGATGTCGTAGTCGTCTCTGACGGGCAGGAGTGAGGCATAAGAGCCATCGTAGTAGGCGTCCAGGATGGTCTCAGCCAGGTCGGGCTGATTGAAGGCGGGCATGGCGCGGAAGGTCCTGTCGGTGAGCCCCATCCAGTAGAAGGCCGCGATGCCCGCGTCCTTGCAGCGCGTGATGAAGTCGGCAGCAAAATCAAGGAAATGGCTGCGAACGGCTTTATAATCATTGTCGCCGTTCTGCGTGCCCCATTCGGTGAGTACAACGGGTACGTTGTTGGTGGTCTTGAAGATGTTGAGGTTGTTAAACTGAGAATTGAGGTCTGCGTCCCATGAGCGTGGATTGCCATTGTCCTCCACGATGCGCGGGTAAGCGTGCACGCCGAGGATGAGGTGGTCTTCCGCTGCATCGGTGGGCATCACCATCTTTGAGAGCGGGTGGGTGATGTAGGCGCTCCATGTGCCACGTGCGGCACACGAGGCGTAGGTCTTCACGATGAGGTTGCGCTGTGCGTTGTTTCCACCCGTGGCACGCACGGCGGTCACAAAACTCTGGGCGTAGGCGTTGATGGCGGCATAGGCGTCAGCGGCCACTTCAGCATCATATTTGTCTTCGCAGGCGTAGGAGGCGTAGTTCCAGGAGTTGTAACTGTCGAGCAGTTCGTTGTATCCCTCGAAGATGAGCCGCTCGTCGTATTCGATGAAGGCGTTTGCAATCTGCGTCCAAAGGCTCTCGAAGCGGGCGTGGTTGTCCGTCCAGTTGGCCATGGTTGCTTTTATCCACGGGTTGCCTGGGAAGGTGCTACCTTCGTAGTGTCCATCGTGGTGTACGTTGATGATGCAATACATACCCTGGTCCAGCACATAGTCCACCACCTCCTTCACGCGCGCCATCCATGCGGCGTCCACATTGCCGCTGGCGTCCATGTGGGGATACCAGGTGACGGGCACGCGCACGGCTCCAAATCCTGCCTCACTCAGCATCTGCATCAGTGCAGGCTGTGTGAGCGGCTGGCTACGCAATTTCTCGGTGATGGCGGGGTCAGAGACGCTGGCGCTGTGGGAGTCGAGCGTGTTGCCGAGGTTCCACCCCACCTTCATGTTCGTCACCGCCTCTGTAGCGGTCTCAAAGGTCTGTGCCCGCAGGGTAGGGAGGCAGAGCATGGCGGCTATCAAGAGGGCTGTGGCTAGCCGCGTGAGTGGGGAGAGGAATGTGTGTCGCATGGTTCTGGTAGGTGTGTATATCATTGAATATTGACCGTTGACCGTTAGCAAAACCCGATGCTGCCGGTGTTGCATCCCTGGGAGCGCGGGCGTCTCGCCCGCGGGTTTTGCTTTCTGCGCTTCGGCGGGCGGGGACGCCCGCGCTCCCAACCCTTGCAATAGGCGGGCTGACGATTGCTAATGTTCAATGTTCAATGTTCAACGTTCAACGTTCAATGTTCAATGGATTTATGCTTCGGGGCGCGTCTTCCATGTCAGCCCGCGCTGTTCGTCGCGCTGCGGCCAAACGTAGGAGAGGAGCAGGGCCACGACGACGCTGACGGCCATGGAGACGAAGCCGAAGAGCAGGAAGGAGGCTGGTGTGCAGAAGTTCATCCACATCACCACGGCAGTGCCACAGAGGAAGCCTATCAAGGCAGCGCGGCTGCCGATGCGCGGGAAGAAGATGCCCATCATGAACAGTCCGCCGATGCCGCCGCTGAGCAGCCCGAGGATGGTGTTGAAGTAGTCGAGCAACGACTGAATGTCCACCATGGCCATGAGAATGGCGATGAACATACCGATGAGACCGGCGGCGATGCCCGCATAGCGTGCCGTCTTGAGTTTGCCTGCGTCGCTCACCGTGCGGAAGCGGCTCCAGAAGTCCACGGTGAAGGCAGTGGAGATGCTGTTGATGTTGGAGGCTATGGTGCTCATGGTGGCCGAGAAGACGGCGGCGATGAGCAGTCCGGCGAGTCCGGCAGGCAGTTGGCTCATCATGAAGAAGGGGAAAATGGCGTCGGTCTTCTGCATGGTGATGTCCATGGCAGCAGGGTGTGTCTTGAAGAAGGTGTAGAGCCCCGTGCCGATGGTGAAGAAGGCGATGGTGACCACCACTGACATCAGGCCGTTGGTCAGGATGCCGCGTGCCGCGCTCTTCTCGTCCTTGGTGGTGAGGTAGCGCTGTATCACGGTTTGGTCGCTGGTGTAGGAGATGAGGTTGTTGGCCAGTCCACCGAGGATGACCACCCAGAACGTGGCGCTCTTCCAGTCAAGGCTCCACACGAACATACGGAACTTGTCGTTGTCGGTGGCAATCTGCCAGAAGTCGCTCGCCCCGTTCTCTCCGGTCTGCACGATGAGGTATCCGGCGGCAATGATAGCGCCGCCCACGAGGATGATGCCCTGTATCACATCGCCCCATACTACGGCCTCCACGCCGCCCATGGTGCAATATACAATGGTGATGACGGCCATCAGTACGATGCAGATATAGATGTCGATGCCCGTCACGGCGGTCATGGCCAACGAGGGCAGGAAGATGACGAGTGCCGTGCGTGCCACCATGAACACGATGAAGAGCAGCGAGGCCATGAAGCGTGTGGCGTAGTTGAAGCGGCGCTCCAGGTATTCATACGCCGTAGTCACGTTCAGGCGGCGGAAGAAGGGCAGGTAGTATTTGATGACGGGGAAGGACACCAGCAGGATGCAGATCTGCATGGGGTAGTAGGTCCAGTCAGTGGCGTAGGCCTTGGCGGGGATACTCATGTAGGTGATGGCGCTGAGCATGGTGGCGAAGATGCTGATGCCGGCGGCCCACCAGGGGATGCGTCCGCCACCCTTGAAGAAGTCCTCGCCGCCTTTCTGTCTGCGCATGAAGTACACGCCGAGGCCAATCATTCCTACCAGGTAGAGCAGCAGCACGGCCCAATTTAGCAGTCCGAACTGCGCAGTGTAGCCCACGCTCGCGTCGGTCACGGCGGCGGAGCGCACACCGGGCTTCTCTTCGCCATTGATGACATACCAGTGTACGCCGCCCAGCGCATCTTTCACCGGCACCACGGCGGCACCGGCGCGTGCCAGTTCCTTACCCTCAAAGAGGCGTGCCCAGGCATCGGTCACGGTTTGATAGACCATCAGATTCGGGCTGAACTTATACCACTCGGCGGGGTGGCTGAGGTAGTCGTCGGCGGGAGCAGCCAGAGCCTGCTCGAAGACGTCTTTGTTCACGCCGCCGATGCATACAATGTGCCCGCAGCCGCTGGGCACCGCCGATGCGCCGATGAGGGCTGCGGGCTGTGCCTCGCCATAGGGCTGAATGGCTGCGATGGTGCGCCAAGTCTTGGTGTTGAAGTCAAATGCCACGCCGTCGGTCACCGCTTTTTTTGTGGCAGGGTCGTATCCTCCGAGCAGGTAGAATGCTGCGCCCACAGCCGCACTCTGTACGGCGGCGCAGGGTTGTACGCGGGGCGAGCCGGGGAAGTCGGGCAGTGCCTCCCATGCCGCACCGTTCTGGCTCAGATCGATGCAGAACGCCTTGCATGCGGCCTTGCCGTCGGTCTGTCCGCCAGCCACATAGACCATGCTGCCGTTTGCTGCGGCGGCCATTTGGTCAAGCCCTACGGGGAGGGCGGGGAGCGGTGTCACGCTGCCGTCTTTCTGGATGAGGCAGGCGGCCTTCTCGCTCTGTTTGCCATCGGTCGTGCCGCCGATGCATACCACGCCTTTGTCCGTCGAGACGCTTGCGCCATAGGCCAGGGCTTTGGGCAGCGTGCCCACCTTTTGCCACTGTGTCCCTTGCGTGCTGGGCGTAAGGGTATAGATGTCGGCGTAGAACTTCTTCGTGCCGCCCTCGGCAGCCGGCGTGTCGGGGAAGTTGCAACCACCCGCCACGATGAGTGTGCCATCGGCTTGTCCGGCGAATGCGGCGGCCACGCCTTGCGTGCCACCCACTTGCAGCGGGGCAACAGGAGTCAGTGTGAGGTCATTGAAGCGTACTTCGCTTTGAGCCGTTGCGAGAAGCGCGGGCAGCAGGAGCACCAGGAGTGCTCGGAGCGTGTTTTTCATAAGTATTAGTTTTCTTTGTAGTGTTTCAAAGTCATCCGATGGCCATTGCAGCGACCATCAGTGGGCAAAAGTAGCGAAAAGCGTACTGAAAAGGAAGTGGCGGGCACGTATTTTCGTTTTTCTTAGCGTTTTGTCCGATGTCTGTGGCGGCTCATCGGGTGGAGGATGCAGTGTTCGTCGTCCGTTTCTTCATGAATGCGCCGACCGCGGCTGTGGTCTTTCTAATTGATGGCTATGTCCAGGGCTTTCCTGACCACGGGGGCCATGTCGTAGTACTTGTACTCGGCCAGCCGTCCGCCGAAAACCACGCTCGGGGTGTCGTCGGCGAGGCGGCGGTATTGCTCGGCGAGGCGGTTGTTGCGCTCGTCGTTGATGGGATAGTAGGGCTCGCCCCCTGGCTGCCACTCCTCGCTGTATTCGCGCGAGATGATGGTGTGGGGATTGTCGTACACCTGGCTGCCGAAGGCTTCGAAGTGCTTGTGCTCAATGATGCGCGTGTAAGGGACGTCGTCGGCGGTGTAGTTCACCACGGCGTTGCCCTGATAGTTGGGCGTGTCCAGCGTCTCCTGCTCGAAGCGCACGCTGCGGTACTCCAGGTGCCCGTAGCGGTAGCCGAAGTATTCGTCGATCTGTCCAGTGAAGACAATCTTTCGGGCCATGGCTTCCCACTCTGCACGTTGCTGGAAGAAGTCTGCATCGGTGCGCGTCTCCACACCTTTGAGCAGCCCTTCGATGAGTCGGTTGTAGCCGCCGCAGGGTATGCCTTGGTAGGTGTCGTTGAAGTAGTTGTTGTCGAAAACCCACCTTACGGGCAGCCGCCTGATGATGAAGGCCGGCAGTTCGCTGCACGGGCGTCCCCATTGTTTCTCGGTGTAGCCTTTGATGAGCCGCTCGTAGATGTCGCGCCCCACCAGTGCTAGGGCCTGCTCCTCGAGGTTGCGGGGCTCTCCCCCCGTCTTCCCGATGGCTTCCTGCTGTTGTGCTTCAATGATGCGTTGCGCTTCGACGGGTGTGCTGACGCCCCACATCTGGTAGAAGGTGTTCATGTTGAACGGCAGGTTGTAGAGCCGCCCCTTGTAGTTGGCCACGGGGGCATTGGTGTAGCGGTTGAACTCCGCGAAGCGGTTTACGAAGTCCCACACCTCGCGGTCGGATGTGTGGAAGATGTGTGCGCCGTATTTGTGTACGTTGATGCCTTCGGCCTCTTCGCAATAGACGTTGCCGCCCAGGTGCTGCCGCTTGTCGATGACCAGGCAGCGTTTGCCGGCCTGGTGGGCACGGTGGGCGAAGGTAGCCCCGAAGAGTCCCGAGCCTACGATCAGATAGTCGTATGCGGGCTTAGTCTTCATCGTATTTTGCCGGAACTTGCACGCCATGTGCCTCAAACGCTTCGCGCAGCGTGCGGAAGAAGGCCTTGATGTCGGGCTCGTCTATTGCTCCGAGCGCACAGAGGCGGAAGGTGTCGGTGGTAGAAATCTTGCCCGGGTAGATGGTGAAGCCGCGCTCGTAGCAATAGTCGTGGATGCAAGTGAAGTCCCAGTTGCTGTCGTCGGGATAGCGCACGCTGGCCACCAGCCCAGACTGTATGTCGCGACGGATGGCCTCGCGCAGGCCCATCTCCTCGAGCCCGTGGTGTATGGCCTCCATCACGCGCTTGTGGCGAGCGAACTTCGCTGCCTCGCCTTCCTGAAAGTATTCTTTCAGGGCTTGAATGGCGGCATAGACGGTCTGTACGGGCGGCGTGAAATGCATCTCTCCGGTCCGCTCGAAGCAGTCGTATTGCATAAACAGGTTGCAATAGTACGAGCGTTTGGGATACTCCTGGCTCTTGCGGACGATCTCTTCGTTGCCGATGATGAACGAGAGGCCGGCCATGCCCATCAGCCCCTTTTGTGCCGAGGCCATGCAGAAGTCCACGTTGTCGTGCTCCATGTCGAAGGGTATCATGCCGAGCGACGAGGTGGTGTCGGCTACGAAGATCGCGCCGTGGCGGTGGGCCATCGCGCCGATCTGTCGTATGGGGTTGAGCACGCCGGTACCCGTCTCGTGGTGTGTGGTATAGACCATTGCCACGTCGGGGTTCTCGGCGAGTGTGCGCTCCACCTCGTTGAGGTCGGGCTGGGCGAAGACGGATGATTTCAGGTCGATGTGCGGCAGGCCGTAGTAGCGGCACACTTCCACGGCGCGCGAACTATACGCTCCGTTGTTGATCACCAGCACCCGTCCGTTGGCGGGCAGCAAGGAGTTTAGGCAGATGTCTATGTTGATGGTCCCCGAGCCGCAGAAGAGCACCGAGGTGTATTTCTCAGCCGGTGCGTGGGCGATGCGCAGCAGGTCGGCACGCAGTTGCCTCATCAGTCCGGCAAACTCTTTCTCACGGGGGCAGATGTCCGGCATCACTTGTGCCATCTTCACCGTGTCGGTGGTGGTGGCGGGGCCGGGGTTGAGCAGGATGTTCCTTTTGATGTTCATAGGTGGGGGATTATGTGCTTTTCGGCGTACTCCAGGTCGCGCACGTCGTCGATCTCATACCATTTCAGCCCCTCCTCGCAGAGCACGTGGACGGGCATCAGGTGGCGCGACATGTGTAGGAGTTCGTATTCGTAGCCCAGTTTGGGGAGTTGCTCCGCCTTGGTGGCGTAGTCGGCGCACATCTGGCGGTAGAAGGCCGATGAGAGTTTGTGGATGCCCACGAGTTCTCCTTTCGCTTTGAGTTCTTCCTTGTTTACGGAGCAGTTGGCGAGCCGCCCGTCGGCATCGGCTTCCACATAGTATTGATCCTGGAACTTTATCACGGGCGTGATGAGCATCACGTCGGGGTGGGGGCAGTCTTGCAGCGCCGTGATGGCCCTGCGCTCAAACACCAGGTCGCTCTCCAGCAGCAGGAAGTCATCATCGCCAATCACGTCGCGGCAGTTGTAGAGTGTGTACATACTGTTGGTATCGGCATATCGCGGGCTGTAGCAACAAGTCACCTCTGGGAATTGCTCCGCCAGCCTGTCGTATGCCTCGTGCATGTGTCCGGTGCCAATGATGATGCGCTTGATGCCACAGCCGAGGAGCGTCTCCACGGCTCGGACCACCATGGGTTTCCCGCCCGCTGGTACAAAGCCTTTGGGGAGCGTCTCGGTCATATCGCCGAAGCGTGTGCCCAGTCCGGCGGCCATAATCACCGCTGTGGTGACGCGCTGGGTGGCTCGCGCCGCGGTGGGGCGGGTGCTCGGGGCGTTAGTTGCTGATTTCATGGGGCATAATGTCAGTGGCAGCAGGGCGAGCGAGTTCTTGCATAAAGGCCTCCTTGTTTTTTGTGGGCGTGGTGGTGGGGCGCCCCAGGTCGTCGCGCGAGCCCACGTTCACCCTCAGTTCCAGGAGCACGGGCCCTTGCAGCCCATTGAGCCTTTGCAGCGCCTCGGCAATCTCTTCGCGTGTGGCGGCCCTGAAGGCGTGGCGGTATCCGCTGGCTTCGGCGATGGCCACGGCGTCGATGGCGTAGCCCACGGTGGGCTGTCCGCCGACGCTCTCGTGCGCGTTGTTGTTGAACAGGATGTGGAAGAAGTTGGCGGGCTTTGCCGCTGCGATGACGCCCAATGCGCCGGTGTGCATGATGAATGCGCCGTCGCCGTCGAAGCAGAATACGCGCCGCTCGGGCTTTTCCAGTGCAATGCCCAGCGCTATGCTGCTGCTGTGGCCCATGGAGCCCACGGTGAGGAAGTCGTGGCCGTGTCCCTGATGGCGCGCTTCGCGGTGCTCAAACAGTTCGCGCGATAGTTTGCCGGTGGTGGAGACCACCACGTCGTCGCTGCGCAGGCTGTCGGTGACGAGGCGCATGGCCTCCTCGCGGCTCATGGGGTTGGCGTTGGCACGGGCGTTTCGCAGCGTGTAACTGCCGAAGGTCCCTTTGCGCACCACCAGTGCGGTGGGTGCTTTGCGCTGCATCGCCAGTTCGGTCTGCTGGCGTATCTGCCCCACATCCTCCAAAATGGTGTAGGGTATCTGCATCGCTTCAAGCAGGGCAGGCGTCACCTCTCCCTGCTTCACATGCTGGGGCTCGTCGTGCACGCCCGGTTCTCCGCGCCAGCCCACCAGGAGCACCATGGGAATGCCGTACACCTTCTCATCGGCCAGCGAGAGGAGCGGGTTCACCGTGTTGCCCAGGCCTGAGTTTTGCATATACACCAGCGCGGGCTCTGCGGTGGCCAGATAGTGCCCCGCGGCGATGCCCACGGCATTGCCCTCGTTGGCCGCTATGATGTGGCGGTTGGCCGGCGCGGTGTCGGTGATGTAGGCACAGATGTTTTTCAGCAACGAGTCGGGCACGCCGGTGAACAGGCTGATGCCGCTCGCGGTAAATGCGTCGTAGGCTTCCTTGACGTCGATCATTTTGTTCCAGGAATGAGTTCTAAGATTTGTTTGATGGGCATGCAGAGTTCGTTGGCCTCAAGTGAGCGGTGGTGCTGCAGGATGCTCGTGGCGGCTTTCACCATGGCGGGATAGGCAGCGCGGAGCATGTGGTTGGCATAGATGACCACCTTGACGCCCCAGTCGGCCAGTTCTTCCTCGCGCAGATGGTTGTAGGTGGTTGGCACGGCCACGATGGGGACGTAGGGATGCAAGGCATGGAAGCGTGTGCAAAACTCGCGGATGTCCTCGCCCGTCTTTTCCTTGGAGTGGATCATAATGCCGTCGGCGCCGCCCTGCTCCACGTAGGCGCAGCAGCGGGTGAGGGCGTCGTCCACCGACTTACCCGCGATGAGGCTCTCGCAGCGCGCTATGATCATGAAGTCCTTGGTGACCTGCGCGTTCTTGCCCATGCGGATCTTGGCACAAAAGTTTTCGATGCTGTCCTGTGTCTGTACCGCGTCGGTGCCAAAGAGGGAATTCTTTTTCAGCCCCGTCTTGTCTTCTATGATGACAGCCGACACGCCGTTGCGCTCCAGGGTGCGCACGGTGAAGACGAAGTGTTCGGGTTTGCCGCCCGTGTCGCCATCGTAGATGATGGGTTTGGTGGTGCATTCCAGCACGTTGGTCAGGTCCTGCATGCGTGTGGTGAGATCCACGGCCTCGATGTCGGGCTTACCTTTGGAGGTGGAGTCGGTGAGTGAACTGCTCCACATGCCGTCGAACGACTCTGTGCCGCTATGGTCGGTGACCTCCAGGTTTTCGCAGATAAGGCCCGAGAGCCCGTCGTGCACCTCGAGGATGCGCACCACGTTCTTGGCGTCGATCAGCCTGCGCAGCGTTTTCAGTCGCACATCGGGTGTGGTGCCAATCTTTTTGATCTCTTTGTCGAGCGATGAGGAGTCGATGCCCTTGGTGTAGGGAATTTCTATCACCTCGCCGCCCCATTCCTGCATCACGCTGAGGGCTTCCTCACGCAGTTCGCGGTCGGGCCCTTGCTGCCAGTCGTCGCCGTGTATCATATAGTCGGGCTTCAGTCGGCGCAGGTTGGGCGCATAACTCCATTCTTTTTGCGGCACTACGCGGCTCACGCCCCGTATGTTCTCCACCACGTTCTTGCGCTGCTCGTAGGTGAGATAGGGCAGCCGCTTGTGGCGTGCTATGGCTTTGTCGGTGAAGAGGCCCACCACGAGTTCGCCATGTTTGGCGCCCTCGTTGATGATGTGTATAAGGCCCGGGTGCATGATGTCGGCAATCATGCCGAGATAGACGGTCTTGGTCATGGTGTCGGGTTTGTGGATTGTGGCCGCGGTGTCCCTAGGAGCACGGGCGTCTTGCCTGCGGCGTTCGCATTTGTCTTGCCCGCGGGGTTCGCTCACGGAGGCAGGGCGCGGCAATTCGGCGCAAAGTTAATACATTTTGCGGCTACGGGCGGGCGTGGTGCGTAGTTTTTGCGTGCGGCGGGCCTGGGAGCGCGGGCGTCTCGCCCGCGACGTTCGCTTCCGAGCATCCCCTCCGCACAAAGTGGGTTCGCGATGTGCCGTTCGCGCCCGCCGTGTCGCAAAATGACGGTGTAGAAACCGACGGCAGACCATATTTCTGCGCCCAACCCCTTGATTTTCGGAATGAACACGTATATTTGCAGCGCAAACTTGTGGGCCAGACGCGCCGTGGCGTGTTCCCGCAGCACTTCTTTGCCTATGAATTTTCCGTTTCGCACCACGCTCCTTTGCACCCTTGCCGCCGCATGGCTCTTCATGCCCACCGCGGCCTCCGCACAGCGCAAGCCCAAACACGGGCACGACGGCCTCCCCGCTCCGGTGATGAACTCTCAGCCCGACGTCCCCTCGCGCGAAGCACCCCACGACAACCCCACGGGCGACAGCCGCCTCATCTCGCTGGCAGAGCCCGTCGTGACGCTCCCTGCTGGGCGAGGCAATATCAACAGCCTCTACGCCGAGGGCATCGACATATCCCACCATCAGCATCACATCGACTGGGACCAGGTGGCCACAGAGCCCATCTCCTACGTCTATATCAAAGCCACCGAGGGGCGTAACTTCGTGGACGACCGCTATGCGCGCAACATCCGTGAGGCACACCGCGTGGGCCTGAGCGTGGGCAGTTACCACTTCTACCGCCCCAACATCCCCTGGACGGAGCAGTTTGCCAACATGACGTCCATCGTGAAGGTGGAAGAGCAAGACCTCGTGCCGCTCATCGACGTCGAGGTGCGCGGATCGGTCAGCTCGGCCAAATTCATCGCCGACCTGTCGCTCTTTGTCGAGGCTGTGGAGAAACACTACGGCAAGCGCCCGCTCATCTACTCCGGTCAGAACTTCTACAACAGCCACCTGGCGGGCCATTTCCCGCAGCATCAGTTCATGATAGCCCGCTACAATGCCGACCGCCCCTTGCTCTCCGACGGAAAGGACTATATCATCTGGCAGTATTCGGAAAGCGGGCGCGTGCCGGGCATTCGTACCAACGTGGACCGCAGCCGCATCATCGGCGACTTCTCGCTGAGAGAACTGGGTATGTAATCCTGCCCACGGCAGCGGGGACAAAGTCGCCTTGCGCCGTCTCTTTTTTATTCGCCACAACCCTCGTCTTTACGGGTGCGGACACTGAAAAACCCTTTGCCGAGGCGGGAAAACGCCCAACGGACTTCGGCGCGACAAGATCGGACCTGGAAAAAACTACAAAGCCAATAGTTTTTTCCAGGTCCGATCTTGTTTCGCCACTTTCTGCGCGGCCCTTTGTGGCATGGGCCACTGTGCGGCCTTTCTGGCCTGCGGTGCAAAGATAAACGCTGCTACGCCGCCGGGCAGGGACACTTTGCTCGCCCGCCTCCGCTCAGCGCGAGTATTTCCTGGGCAGACGTAGCACGATGGCCGTCAGCGCCACGGCAGCGGTGAGCATGGGATAGTAGAGCGTGGGGATAATCTCCACGGGGTTGAGCCCCGCCAATCCTGCGGCCATGAGCAGTTGCGCACCATAGGGGATGAGGCCCTGCACGGCGCACGAGAAAGTGTCGAGGATGGAGGCGCTGCGGCGCTTATCCACGCCGTAGCGTTCGGCGATGTCGTTGCTGATGCGCCCCACGGAGAGGATGGCCACGGTGTTGTTGGCCGTGCAGAGGTTGGTGAGGCTCACCAGGGCAGCAATCGTCAGTTCCGCCCCGCGAGTGGTACGCACGCGACGCGTCAGGCGGTGGATGAGGTAGGTGATGCCACCGCTCAGACGCACCGTCTCGAGGATGCCGCCCGCCAGCATCGACACGATGATCAGTTCGCCCATATCGCCGATGCCTTGTGTGGCTTCGCTCATCCAGGTGGCCCCGTCGAAGGCCCCAGTGAGTAGCCCAATCAGGCCGGTGGCTACGTTGGCCAGGAGCAACACGGCCAGCACGTTCATGCCAGCCATGGCCAGCATCACCACGAGCAGGTAGGGGATCACTTTCACGAACATCGTGGCCTCAATGTCGGGGATGTCGGTGAGCACGGCGGGACCGCGGCCCATGAAGAGGTAGATGGCCAGTGTGAAGATGGCGGCGGGGAGCACGATGCGCACATTGGCGCGAAACTTGTCGGAGAGCAGGCAGCCCTGTGTGCGGGTGGCCACGATGGTGGTGTCGCTGATGAAACTCAGGTTGTCGCCGAAGAAGGCACCACCCACCGCTGCTGCCGTGAGCGTTGCAACGGGTATGCCGCTGGGTGCGGCCAGGCCAGCGGCAACGGGCACGATGGCCACGATGGTACCTATGCTGGTGCCCACGCTGAACGACACGATGCAGGAGGCCGTGAAGATGCCAGCCAGCAACATCTTGGGCGGCAGCACGGCCAGCGTGAGGCAGACGGCGGCATCGGCGGCTCCGGTGGCCTTTGCGGTGGCGGCAAAGGCGCCGGCGAGGATGAAGATCCATACCATCAGCAGCAGGCTGGGCGAGCCGGCGCCGCGCGCGAAGCAGTCCAGGCGTGTCTCCAACGGCAGCCCGCGCAGGGTGAACAGCGAGTAGCAGGCCGTAAGCACGAAGACGATGAGCACGGGGGCCTGTGAGATACCGCCACACAGCAGTCCTAAGACCACGAAGAGGGCTGCCATCACCGGTAGGGGGCTTAGTGCCAATGCGCCGTGGCGACGCGGCTTGCGGCGCAGGGGGGAATAGGTGGGGGAAACCATAGGTAGGTAGATAGAAGGGGAGCGTGGCGGAGTGCCACGAGGAGTGCGGAAACGGATTGTTGGGGCAAAAGTAAGGAAAAGGCACGGATTGCGACAGTGGCGTGCCGAAAAGATAGTAGCGGCGTGCCTGGGTATCAGCGTCTCTGGCGTGTCTCGCCCAGCGTAGCAAGGGTGTCGTAGAGGGTTTGCAGGTAGGCCTGTGCGCGGCGCGCTGTCTGTCGTGGCGCAGGGCCTTGGCTCATGACCGTCTTGTGGGTGGCGATGTCGGTGATGTGCATGCCATCGGCATCAACCATGCCAAACACGTTGGGGGTGGAGAAGAAGGCGCGGCGGGGCGTGTCGGGGCTGAAAATGTCCTTGCTGAACGGGAAGTTGGTGGCAGGCAGGCCCAGCGCACCGAGCAGCGTGGCGGCGATGTCGGTCTGGTCGGCAAGGGTGTCCACCGTGCCGCGGCGGGTGAGTGCACCGCCTGTTAGGATAAGGGGTATGCGGTAGCGGTCGGGCGAGGTGTCGGGAATGTTCTCGGGGTATGCCCCCATGTGGTCGGGCACGATGACCAGCAGCGTGTTTTCCCAACGCGGCGATGCCTGGAGGGTGCTGACGAAGTGGCCCACCACGCTGTCGGTGTAGCAGAAGGCATTCAGGCGAACGTTCGCCTTACGCTTGTAGGGCACTTCGAACGGCTCGTGGCTGCTGCTGGTTTGCACCACACAGAAGCGCGGCTGCGACGACGCCGTGGCCAGTTCCGACTGCACCTTGTCGAACAGTACGTGGTCGTGTACGCCCCATTTGCTGAGCCGCTCGGAAACAGGGAAGTCCGTGTCGCAGACAATCCGGTTGAACCCCGTGTTGTGCAGGTAGGAGCGCATGTTGCAGAAGTCGGCGTCGCCACCGTAATAGTAGGTGGTGGAATACCCGGCCTGCCTCAACGTGGCGGCGATGCCTGGCAGTTGTGCCGTTTTGGCGGGGTATTTCATTACGCTCGTGGTGGGCTGCGCAGGGAAGGCGCTCAGGATGGCCACCAGGCCCCTGTCGGTGCGGAAACTGCTGGCATAGAAATTGGTGAACAGCAATCCCCGCCGAGCGATGGTGTCCAGGCATACCGCTGCATCCGACTCGCCGCCCAGCGTGGACATGAGGTGCGAGGAGAAACTCTCCAGCACGAGGAGAACAATGTCGGGCCGGCTGCCGGAACGGATCAAGGTGCTCCCGGAGGGCGTGCCGCCCGACCTCATCAGGCTGTCAAACACGGCGCGGCGCTCCGTCTCGTCGAGGAAGCGGAACTGCGTGGCGAAGGCGGACTGTTTGGACAGCGACTCAAGTACGCTGAACACGGGATTTACCGCTGCGTGGTTCAGTCGGGGCGTATCGCTGAAATAGGCCTGCCCCGTGTTCATGGTCGATACGGTGACGCCGCCGCGTGCGAGCAAGAAGAGTGCGGAGGTGAGAAGCACCAGCACCAGTGTCTGTGTCACACGTCGTGTTGAAACGCTGAGGCATCGCAATGCGAAGCAGCGGTCCCAGCACCATGCCAAGCCGCCTGCGAGCAAGAGGGTGATGATAAGCCCCACGGCCACCTCCCACAGGCTGACACTGGCCAGCGCATCGGCGGGCGAGGAGGTGAAATAGAACAGCGGGGTAGCATCGAGCGGGAACTGCCAGTGGGGATACAGCGCGATGTTGAGCGTCAAGCACACTGCCGCCGTCAGCCCCGCCATGGCGAAATAGACGCGTGCCGCAAGCCGAAGCCATTTGCCATCGGTCCACACAGAGGCGATGAGCAGCAGGGCAGGTAGGGCCATCAGGTAGGCCGCGATGGAGAGGTCGAGCGGCAAACCATGGAGCATGCATCCCGCGAGGTCAGAAAGAACTGCTGGCACACCGCCATTGGGCGTTAGCAGCAGGAAGAGCGGCTTGCTCAGCACGAAGGGCAGCGCCAGGGCGACGTAGGTGGCGAAGAATATGGCGAGACGGCGTTTCATTCGGGTGCAGGTGCGATTTTGCGGCTACAAAGATAAGGATAAATCTCCGTTCGGGGGAGCGTGTATGTACCGCCCGCGACCACATCGCCCGCTGTTAGGCCCGCAAAACGAAGAGTTGAGGTTGCCGCCACGGTTATAAGGGCAAAAATGGCACGCTGAAGTGGCAGAATGGAGAAGATAACCGTATCTTTGCTTCACGATACCTGAAATTAGAATGCACGAAGGCGGACATTTTCGCCGTGGGTGCTAACGACCCTCGCTTAGGGGCTTCGGTGCGCAGGTAAGACCGCTGAAATACATGCTGTAAGCGCAAATTATTCTCCCTGATATGAAAAAGACCTTTTTGCTCTTGCTGCTCGGGCTGCTCATGCCCCTGCTTGGCACGGCCAAGGTGGAGCACCTGCTTCCCATGCCACAGTCAGTCACAACGCTTCAAGGCGAAATCTTCTTCCGCCTGGGGCGTGCGGTATGCCTCGACGACCCCACCGACACCTGGCTGCTGCGCCATTTCTTTGAACAGCACGGCGGCATCCGCGAACAGGGTGGACCGAGAGTGAAAGTGGCGCTGGACCCCACACTGGGAACGTTCGACTACGCCCTGCCCGGCTTCCCCGACGAGGGCTATTCGCTCATCGTGACCAAGAACGCCATCAGCATACGCGCCGTTACACAGATGGGCGTGATACGCGCCACACAGACGCTGATGCAACTGGCCGAAGGATGGGGCACAGGGCAGGAGAGGATAGAGGCTGTGCGTATCACCGACTTCCCCGCCTTCAAACTGCGCGGCTGGATGCACGACGTGGGACGCTCCTACATCTCCGTTGAGGAACTGAAGCGCGAAATCGACCTCCTCGCGCGCTTCAAGATCAATGTGTTCCACTGGCACCTCACGGAGAACCAAGCCTGGCGCTTCGAGGTCAAAGCCTTCCCGCAACTCACCGCCGACACCTCCATGACACGTCTGCCAGGGAAATACTACACACAGGCAGAGTGTAGCGAGATAGAGACCTACGCCGCACAACGCGGCGTGACAGTCATTCCCGAAATCGACATGCCCGGCCACAGCGCAGCCTTCCGCCATGCCATGGGCTTCGACATGCAGACCGACGAGGGCGTGGCAGTACTCAAGAAGGTGCTGGCAGAAGTCATCGCCACCTTCCCCCGCGCACCCTACATACACCTCGGTGGCGATGAGGTGAGGATACACTACCCGCAGTTCCTCCCCACGCTCGCTGCCGTGGTGCGCAATGCCGGCAAGCACGTGGTGACGTGGAACCGCCTGGTGAACATCGAGGTGTCGCCCGAGTTTGCTGACATGACGCAGATGTGGGCCACGTCGGGCAAGAAGATTAGCGGCCTGCCCAACATCGACTGCCGCTACGTCTATACCAACCATATGGACGTCTTTGCCGACCTCGTGGGAATCTTCCGTAGCAACATCTACTACGAGCAACGCGGCAACCCCGACGTGGCCGGCACCATCGTTTGCACCTGGAACGACCGCCAACTGCCCGCCGAGGCCGACATCATCAGTCAGAACAACCTCTACGCCTACATGCTCGTCACCGCCTGGCGTGCCTGGCGAGGCGGCGGCCTGCAATACATTGAGGACGGCGGCACCATGCTCCCAGAGAGCGGACCCGAATACGACGAGTTCTGCGAATGGGAGCAGCGATTCCTCTTCCATAAAGCCCACTCCCTGGCCGGCGAGCCCGTGCCCTACGTAA
Organism: Bacteroidaceae bacterium; assembly: GCA_017444485.1. Lineage (GTDB taxonomy): Bacteria > Bacteroidota > Bacteroidia > Bacteroidales > Bacteroidaceae > Alloprevotella. The sequence continues at coordinate 82,533 of JAFSWM010000015.1, forward strand.
AGCAGACCAACGTGCATTGGCGCATCACCGACGCCTTCCCCAATGGCGGCGACGCCGCGCGCATCCTGCCGCCCGACACCCTCGGACCCCAGCAGCAGTACACCCTCGACGGACAAACCTACACCACCCGAACCGCCACTGGCGCAGGCATCTACCTGCGACACACCTGGGCCGCACCGAGGCTGCCAAGGGTGATGATACCCACCTTCTTCAACAACTCAGAAGCACAGACCACGGCCTACGCATGGACTTACGTGTGGTCGCCCAGCGAACAGACACTCGGCGCACAGGTGGAGTTCTACAACTACGGGCGCTCCGAGCGCGACCTGCCGCCACAAGCAGGACAATGGGACCGCTACGGATCGCGCATCTGGGTGAACGGACAGCCACTCGCACCACCCGCATGGGACAACGCCGGACTCACAGAGGTCTCCTCCGAGACGCTCCTGCAAAACGAGAACTTCCCTGCACGCAACCCCCTCCCCGTGACGCTGCGAGCCGGATGGAACACCGTCTTTATCAAACTTCCCTTCAACCCCGACGGAGGGCAGCGGCTCAAAAAGTGGATGTTCACCTTCGTACTTACCGACCTCGACGGACGCAATGCCGCAGAAGGCATCAGATATTCCAGCGCTATAAAACCTTAATCCCATGAAAAAACTTTCACTTTCGCTCATGGCACTGCTCTTCGGCACTGCCAGCGCCACGGCACAGCCCTACGACTGGGCAAACTTCGCACGCTACGAGGCAGCCAACGCTACTGTACGCACCCTGCCGCAGGAGCGGCGCAAAGTGGTGTTCATTGGCAACAGCATCACCGACAACTGGGCCAACCGCCACCCCGACTTCTTCAACGGAAACGGATACGTGGGGCGCGGCATCAGCGGACAGACCACCTATCAGATGGTGCTGCGCTTCCAAGAGGATGTCGTGAACCTACACCCCTTAGCCGTGGTCATCAACGCCGGCATCAACGACGTGGCACAAAATAACCACGTCTATGTGGAGGACCGCACGTTCCATAACATCGACCTCATGGCGCAGATGGCCGCAGGCGCAGGCATCAAGGTGGTCATCGCCTCCATCACCCCCTGCGCCCAATTCTCCTGGCGCAAAGAAATCCCCAACGTCGTAGAAAAGATCAAGAGCCTCAACGCACGCCTAAAAGCCTATGCCGAGCAGAACGGCTACCCCTACGTGGACTACTTCACCGCCATGGCCGATGAGGATGGCGCCATGAACAACGCCTATTCGGAAGAGGGCTGCCACCCCAACGCCACCGGCTATTCCGTGATGTCCACCGTGGTGCAGCCCGTGCTGCGCAAGGTGTTGCTTATTGAACATTGACCGTTGACCATTGACCATTGACCATTGACAATCGTCAGTCCGCCTATTGCAAACGTTGGGAGCGCGGGCGTCCCCGCCCGCAGGTATTGACCATTGACCATTGGCAACCATCAGTCCACCTATTGCAAGAGTTGGGAGCGCGGGCGTCCCCGCCAGCATCTATCATTGACCATTGAATATTGACCATTGACCATTGACCGTTGACCATTGACCATTGACCGTTAGCAAACCCCGATGCTGCCGGTGTTGCATCCCTGGGAGCGCGGGCGTCTCGCCCGCGGGTTTTGCTTTCTGCGCTTCGGTGGGCGAGGAC
>JAFSWM010000016.1 GCA_017444485.1 Bacteroidaceae bacterium
GGAGATGGGGGCTATGTTGTCGGCGGTGCCGTGGATGATAAGCACGTCCTTCTGGAACTTGGGCAACTCCGTGTAGATGTTGTAGTCGTAGGCATCGATTGCGTAGATACTGCCGAGGGTGACACCCCAGAGCGAGAACGACGCAGGAATGTCCTCACGGCGCGGGTACCACTCATGCACATCGTCGGGGATGACCAGCGCGGGATAGATGAGCACCGCTGCCCGCACCAGGTTGGGATAGTCGGCAGCGGTCATTGCCGTCACCATGCCGCCCTGGCTGGCTCCCACCAGATAGATGCGACTGGCATCCACGCGGCTGTCCTCGGCAAAGTGGCTGATGACCGCCCGCAGGTCGCTCTCCTCCGTACGGATGCTCATATTGGTGGTGGCTCCGTCGCTGCGGCTGCTATTGGTGGCTCCGCAGAAATCGAAGCAATAGGCCATGTAGCCTCGTGCAGCCAAAGCCTGTGCATACGTCGCTCCGCCGCTGTGACTACCACCGAAGCCGTGGGAGTAAATCACAATCGGCATACGACCCTGAATACCTTCTGGCACATAGGCTACACCATAGATGCGGTTATCGCCACGTTGACACCATACTTCTTCCGTCTGATAACTGTAGGTGGCGCCGTGGTCGATGCCAGCGGAGCGTGCTGATGCCACGAAGTTCGAGGGTTGTTGTTCCAAAGACTGCACATTCTCGTCGGTGTCGCTGCTGCAAGCCGTGGCGGAGCATAGCCCCAGCACGGCCATTATCACTTGGAATATTCTTCTGCTCATAGATTCTCCTTCAGGAATTTCTCAATCAGCGAGAGGTTCTGCATGACGTACTCCTCATGGTCGTACATCTCAAAGTGGAGGGCACCGGGGATGACGTGTAGCTCCTTCACCTCGGAGGCAGCGTTTTGATACATCAGTTCGGCCCCGGGACGGGTGAAGGCCTGTTCGCCGGTGATGACGAGGTAGGGCTTGCGGAAGTCGCGGATGATTTCCGTGGGATGGAACTGGTGCCAGGTGAGTTGGCTCCATGTGGGCATCTCGACCATCTGAACGGCTGCACCACGATTGGGGTCGAAGTAGTAGAGTGCGCCTTCGCTGCCTTCCTCAATCATGTGCAGACGATCGGGCTCTGCACCGTTCTCGTAGTCGGCCTTCATCTGCAGCAGTTGCTCGTCGGTGGCGGTGACGACGATGTCCATGATGGTGAACGGCACGATGCTCACCACGGCTTTCATCCTCGGGTCGTCCTTCACGCCACAGGGCAGATAGACTCCCGAGCCGCAGATGCCTATGCCTGCGATGCGGTCGGCGTCAATGTCGGAGAGCGTCTGGGCGAAGGTGATGGCTGAGCGCCAGTCGCTTCCTTTCACCTCAGGGTCTTCGTAGGCACGGGGATGACCCTCGCTGGAGCCGACAAACGAGTGGTCGAACACCATCGTGGCATAGCCGCGGTCGGCCAGCAGCTGGGCATAGAGGCTCTGCGTGAGTTCCTTCACGCTGGCCATCGGACCACCGATAATAATAAGGGGAAGTTTCTCGTCGGCCCTGCGCTGACGGGGACGATAGACAATACCTGCGAGCCAGAGCTTGCTGTTCTGATTCTGAAATACGACCGGCTGGCGGCGGGTGCTCTCGATGGGAGCCTGTGCAATCTTCTTTGTAGCCATAATTCTTTTCTTTTTGTCTGATAAAAGTTTCTAGGTGCAATGTTGCGGTTGAGCGAGTGCAATCAAGCTTGCTTGAATTGCCGAGCGTGAGCAACATCGCCGTCGAATCTCAATTCGATGGCAAAGGTGCGCACATTTCGGCGTTCGATTGTTACACCGATTTCCGATTGATTTTCACGGTTTTCGGTTTTTGCCTCTTTACTGTCTGAAATAGCTCGGACTGACCCCAAGATTTTTCTGTACATAGCGGCTGAAATGGCTCTGAGAGGAGAAGCCGAACTGGTCGCTGATGTCAGTGAGCGAGAGGCGCTTGTCGTGCAAGAGGCGGGTCAGCTCGATGGTGGCATAGCGGTCGATCCAGAAACCTGCCGTACGCCCACTGAACTTCTTCGACACCTCCGAGAGGTATTTCGGTGTGACGCAGAGTTTGTCGGCATAGTAGGCAACGTCACGATTACGGCGATAATCGCCCCGCTCCAGCAAGTCGATGAAGCGCTTCATCACCGATGCTGTCAGTGCCGAAATCTCCGGCTGCCCGTACAGGTGGGCATGGAACTCATAGAAGTCGCAAAACATCATCTGCGTGGCGGCCATCACAGCATCGCCCTGAAAACTCTGGTGCGGCTTGCGGATGCGACGGATAATCTCGTCGAAGTCGTGCTCGCAGAGCCACTGGTCGCGCTCGTCGAGGTGCATCACGGGATTGATGAACATCGTCATGCCACCCACAATCCCGTAACTCGTATGCGGTGTGCATGCCTCCATGAAGCCAGGCTCGATGAAGATTACCATTGCGCGGAAGTTCTCCGTCGGCAGAATCTCCGTCACCAGATCGTTGGCGATGATAATCACGCAGTCGCCCTTTGACATCCGAACCTCCTCGCCACTATATTTCATCACACATTCGCCGTCAGTAACAAACGCATGCGTGAAATAATTCCTCAACTCAAAGTCGAAGAGTGCCTGTAGCCTGTCGCTCACAATAATGCTGTCCTGTTGTAGTTTCATTCTTGCTGCAATGTCGATGTTAGGCCTCGCTTTTCAGTAAGCTAAATTGGAATTTAGTAGTCCAGCAACCTGCCGTAGTCGTTCCATTCTCCATACATACGTCCTGCTTTGGTTTCAGTAATCAAATGAGACAAGGATTGCTCGTACATGGAACTGTCACGTTTCTTGTAGAAAGCCACATTATAGGCTCTGATACGTTGATAGAGAGGTGGAAAAGACTTGAACCTTGTCCAAACACGTGCCGCTTTCAGGGCTGCCTCAACGTCTTTGTCAATCTTGAAACTGCGAATGCCCATCGGTGGTAAAACACTACGTCCTGCATCAGTCATCAATCCAAGCCGTTCCAACCGTCTCACACGTTCTTTGTTGAGCTCTGTCCAAGGACTGTTACGCTTTCTTGGTGTGAAGCACTGCATCCTCTTGCCGTCAATCAGTTTGTGGCGACTGTCAATCCACCCGAAGCATAGTGCCTCCTCCACGGCATCAAGATACCAAAATTGAGTGTCATTTGCGGGATGACCACGCTTGACATCTACCCAGCACTCTTTCTCAGTGTGGTGATGCAATTCAAGCCATGCTCGAAATTCAGCCCTGTTTGTTGCACAAAGGATGTTTTGCTCTCCCATAAATTCCGATTTATCAAATTGATTATCGGTTGCAAATTTACATATTATCCGAAGAAATAGGTTGCATCGTTTCGTTTGTTTTCATAGGGTGTGAAATGGTCGGCTTCGTATTTGGAGCTGGCTTTGTAGGTGGGTAGCGCATCAGCGTTTTCGTTCAGATAGTGCTGCACCTTGTGTGTTATTAGGCGGATGGTATTACTATCGCCCTTGACGTGCGCCGCCATAAATCGGCGGCAGAGTTCAGTGAGGTCGCGGTAGAACTTCGTTTCCTGCATAGAAACCAATTCCTGCATCTGTTCTTCGCTGACTATCACCGCACATTGGTGTTGTGCCGCTTCAATGTCTGTCTGTATGAGTTGCATTTCTCGGCTCACTAGATTTTAACAGGGGTAAAGGTTGTATTGCTCTGGTGAAGGTGGATGCCTTGTCGCTGTCGTCTCTGGCACAAAGTACGAAGACGTCATCCATGCCTTGGAGAGAATCCCTGATGGGAAGCGTGATGCAGTCACTGAGATAACACTTGATCTGTCCGACTCCATGCGTAAGATCGTCCGTTGCAGTTTTCCCAAAGCCCAGCGTGTCATTGACCGTTTCCTCATCCAGAAACTTGCCTGTGATGCCGTGCAGGAGATGCGTATCAAACATCGGTGGGATGCCATACAGGAGGCTAACGATGATATGGAAAACGCAAAACTTGAAGGACGCGAATACATATCTCTTCAATATGAGAACGGGGACACGAAGAAGGAATTGCTGGCAAGAAGCAGATATTTGCTCTTCAAGTCGGCAGACAAGTGGACGGAGAAACAAAAGAAGAGGGCAAAGCAAAAGCAAAACAAGAACATCGTAATATCTTGTTTTGCTTTTGCCTTCTAATTCAGACAACTACACTGCAACTTCTTGAGAATTGGCTGACGGGGGAATGTTTACGACAATTGACCATTCAGCAATACCCCTTGCTCTCGGTTTTGCAAATGGTAAATAGTCAGTGAATAAAGAACCGATGTACGCTGAGGCTGTTTAGTAGAAGAATAGTTGTTAGATAAAGATGGCTTCAGGCTGAATGATGATGCCGAATTTGTCGTGCACATCTTTACGGATGGCTTCGCTCAATGCCACGATCTCGCTACCAGTGGCTCCGCCATGGTTTACAAGTACCAAGGCCTGCTTCTCGTAAACGCCTGCACGGCCCAGGCTTTTGCCCTTCCAGCCGCATTGCTCTATGAGCCATGCGGCAGGAATTTTCACGCCTCCGTTCGGGGTGTTATAGTGCGGGATGTCAGGAAAGCGTTTTTCAATTTCTGCAAAACGTTCGGTGCTCACGACAGGGTTCATGAAGAATGAACCTGCGCTGCCAATTTCAGAGGGTTCGGGGAGTTTACCCTTGCGTATGCGGGTGATGACTTCGCGGAGATGCACGGGGGTGAGGTGTTCGACTGTTTTCCGATTGCAGAATTCCTTTGCCAATGCTCCGTAATTGATGCGCGGGGTGAAGTGGTTGCTGAGCCTGAAGTCCACTTGCGTGATGACGTATTTCCCTTTCAGTTCTTGTTTGAAGGCACTGCTGCGATAGGCATAGCGCAGGCGTTCGCTTCCGAAAGTGACGCTTTGCCCTGTTGCGATTTCAAGGCAATGTACTTCGTGAATGAATTCACCAGCCTCCACTCCGTAGGCTCCTACGTTTTGCACTGCTGCAGCCCCTACAGTGCCTGGGATGTGAGAAAGGTTTTCAAGCCCATAGAACCCTTTATCAACGCATACTTGGACCAAATAGTCCCATTCCATGCCACTTTCTGCATACACCATAGTCGTATCCTCACTGATGTGGCGGAAGCGAAATCTGTTCATCGCGCTGTGTAGTACTGTGCCGGAGTAGTCGCGAGTGAAAAGAAGGTTGCTGCCACACCCCACGCAGAGAATGGGCTCGTCAGGGTGTTCCTTTTTCAAGGAAAGGAGAATTTCACGCAGTTCGTCTTCGCTGGAATATTCAGCAAAACGGGCGGCGTGGGCTTCAATACCGAATGTGTTATAAGGTAGCAGGGAAACGTTTTCTTTCCACTTCATTGCAGCATGTGTTTTTGTTGTGGCGATGCCGAATAATTATAGTATGATGTGCAAAAGTAGCGCAATTCCGCAGAATAGCGTTGTTCTGCAGAATGAAATATCTGCGTCGGGACTTGCTGTGTGGGGCTGAAATCTTATTTTTGTGTTTGCGTCTGGATATGTTTACAGGCTGGATGTCTGGGCTTCTAGGACGCATAGTTTCACATTCATATTTTATTATTCACATGAACACCTCCCTTTTTGGGAAACGCGAAGTGCTGACTTTTCGCCGCTTTCGACGTAAGGGCTGGGCGTTGTTCGCCGCTTTGGGGCGCGAGGTGCGCATAGGGGTGCTGCTTGCTGGTACGCTCCTGTCTGCTCAGCCTTGTCTTGAAGCCGATGCACAACGTATAAGTCCTGCTGCTGATGGCGATGATGCTGAGGAGAGCGACACCGTGCCGCTCGCTGCAGCCACAGTCTCAACTTCGCGCGTTCCCCTGGCCCTCAACGTAGTGGCTCGGCAGGTGACCACGCTGACACGCACAGACATCGCGGCGGCGGGGGTTACCGCTGTCACAGATCTTCTCAAATTAGCCTCCGCAGCCGATGTGCGTCAACGCGGCGGGTTTGGTATCCAACAAGACATCAGTTTAGAAGGCGGCACGTTTGACCAAACGCTTTTGCTCATCAATGGCATTCCCTATGGCAACTCACAGACTGGTCACAACGCCGCCCAATTTCCTTTCACCACCGAGGATGTTGAACAGGTAGAAATCGTAGCCGGCCCGGCTTCGCGCATCTTTGGCAGCGGAGCTTTCAACGGGGCAATCAATTTTGTGACACGTCGGCATACCGATGGTGGCAAGGCTACGCTTCAAGTCGGTAGTTATGGTACGATGCTTGCTCGCGCCCGTCAGTCATTCTCTTTTGGTAACCGCTGGTATACCTCTCTCTCGGCTTCTGGCAGACGCAGTGATGGTGCGGTACGCAATGGCGATTTCAAGGGAGGGAGCCTATATTGGCAAGGCGGATATGAACACGGGCGTGTGCGCATTGATGCGCAGGCCGGACACGTTGCTGATGACTTTGGGGCAAACACGTTTTATAGCCCTACAAACGACCGACAGTGGGAGGCTACGCGCCGCACGCTTGCCAGCCTTTCTGCTGAAATTAAAGGCAGCTTCCATATTCTTCCAAAACTCTCCTGGACACGAAGCACCGACCATTACCAATGGCTACGTGGCACGCATACCGCAGAGAACTTCAACCGAACGGACGTCTTCCATTTAGGTGTTGATGCAGGGTTGGGGTGGAGCCTTGGTCGTACCGCTGTTGGTGCTGCGTGGCGCGATGAGAAATTGCTGAGCAGCAACCTCGGTAAACCGATGGACGAGGAGGACTGGATACGTATCCACGGACAGGACGGGTTGTATTATACTCGCAGTGCTCGCCGCAGTTCCTTTGACCTCTATGGTGAGCATACGTTCCTATTGCCACATTGGACTATCGCAGTGGGTGTGTTGGCCACGCACCATAGCACACTTGACGATTTCTTCCACCTTTTCCCCGGTGTGGACGTGTCCTTCCGTCCCTCAGACGATCTGCGCTTTTATGCTTCTTACAACACCGCCCTCCGTCTGCCCACCTTCACAGAACTGTGGTATCGCAGCCCTTCGCAGGAAGGGAACACTGGACTGAGACCGGAACGCAACACGCAATGGCGTGTGGGAGCAACGTGGCGCGTTGGGGTGTGGACGTGTAGTGCTAACGCCCATTTTAGCCTCGGCAGGGATATGATAGATTGGGTGATGTACAGTCCCGATGATGTTTTTCATGCTGCAGCATTTCGACTGCGCTCTGCAGGATTCTCTGTTGATGGAGTAGTTAACCTCAGGTCGGCGTTGGGTGAGCAGCAGCCCCTACGTCGTGTCAGAGCCGCATATTCCTATCTGTATCAACATCGGGATGATGACGCAGATGTCTTTCGCTCAAACTACCAAATGAATTACCTGCGCCACAAACTCACTGTCACGCTTTCTCACGACCTGCCTCTCGGTGTAAGTGCCGATTGGACATTGCGTGTTCAGAATCGTGCTGGCGCATATCAGGATTACGAAGGGCTTGCCCCCTCCGACCACCTGTGCAAATATGGCACTTATGCCCTAATCGACCTGCGACTGTTCCGCAGGGTGGGGCGTGTCACGCTCAGTTGCGACCTCACCAACCTTACCTGCCGGCGGTATGTTGATGTGGCGGGCGTGCCACAGCCAGGTTTGCTTGTGCTTTTTGGCGCAGGCCTCAAATGGTGAGTCATTGTTGTTACCCTTTATAGTCAAATTCACCAAAATATCTGCGTCATCCATTCATATTGCACAAGAATGCCTAATTTCGCGTGTCGTTTCCACGATGACCAGCACGCTTCTTCTTTCTATGAAACTCTCTTTTCAAATAGAGCCGCGCACACTCCACTTCAAGTTTCCCGCCACCACATCACGCGGTGTATATACGCGCCGCAAGATTTGGTTGGTGCATGCCTGCGACCGCGACAATGCGGCATTTCAAGGCACTGGCGAGTGTGCCCCGCTGTTTGACCTCAGCCCAGACTACACTGCCGACTACCCCTTGCGGCTCAGGGCTGTCTGTGACAGCATAGAACGTGCTGGCAGACTGGATGATGAAGCATTGCGCACCCTTCCTTCTATGCGCTTCGGCATAGAAACAGCCTTGCTTCACGCTGTGGCGGCAGCCAACGAGAAGAATACCCCTTATAACACATCTTTCTCCCGTGGAGAACAAGGATTGCCCATCAATGGGCTCGTCTGGATGGGCGACAAAGCGGCAATGTTCGAGGGGCTTGACGACAAACTGCGCCAAGGGTTTCGTTGCATTAAAATAAAAATCGGAGCAATCGGTTTTGAGGATGAGATAGAATTGCTGAACCACGTCCGTTCCGAATACGATGCCGAAACCATACAATTGCGTGTGGACGCTAATGGTGCGTTTAGTCCTGCAGATGTAATGGAGCGGCTTGATCGGCTTGCCGCCTTCGGTATTCAGAGCATAGAGCAACCTCTCCGTGCTGGCAGGTGGGATGCCATGGCTCGCGTGTGCCGCGAGAGTCCTGTCCCTGTGGCGCTCGACGAGGAACTCATTGGGCTTTATTCGCGCGCAGAGAAAGAGGCCATGCTTGACAAGGTGCGCCCTGCCTATCTGGTTCTGAAACCTACTTTGCACGGCGGCCTGGCGGGTTGTGAGGAATGGGTGTCGCTGGCTGAAGAACGCGGCATAGGCTGGTGGGTGACAAGCGCGTTGGAAAGCAATGTGGGGCTTGCTGCCATAGCCTGTTGGACAGCACATCTGTTAGAGAGCCACACGCGAACCAACATCTCTGATGCTTCGCAGATAATTCCGCAAGGGCTTGGTACCGGCCAGTTGTTTACCGACAATATCCCATTCTCGCAGTTGCAGATACGAGGCGGCGCGTTGTGGTACGACTTGTCTCAAGCGGTAACGCAAGAATAAACAAGACTTTTAAGGATGCGCAGCAATTCGGCTATGAGGGTGCAGACCTTTGTTTCTCAAATTGAAGCATTTCGCAAGGAATGGCTCTCGCCCGATCCTACGCTTGTGGTAAGCACCTCGGGTAGCACCGGTGTGCCGAAACAAATACGTGTTGAAAAGGCTCGGATGCGTGCCAGTGCGCGCCGCACCTGCTTGGTGCTTGGCATCAAGCCTGGATCGCTGTCGTTGCTCTGTCTGCCAGTGCAATATATAGCCGGACGTATGGTTTGTGTTCGCGCATGGGAATGCGGCTTGCGCCTTGTTGCCGTAGAACCTTCATTACACCCGCTTGCAGGATTAGATTTCGTGCCCAACTTTGTGGCAATGACCCCAGCGCAGGTCTTCGAGACATTGCGCGTCCCTAACGAAGCGGAGATACTCAAACGAGTAGGCGTATTGATTATCGGTGGTGGGGCAGTAGGATCAGATTTGGCCAATATGTTGCGCGACGTTGCTGGCGCTTGGTGTACATATGGCATGACCGAAACGCTTTCGCACATAGCCTTGAAGCGTGTGGACGAGGAGCTATTCACTCCACTGCCCGAGGTATCGCTTTCGCTCGACCGGCGCGGCTGTTTGGTGGTGACTGACTCCGTGACAGGGGTGGATAATCTGCTTACAAACGATCTTGCTGACCTACGACCTGATGGCAAGTTTCGTATTCTGGGCAGAGCTGACAACGTCATTTGCAGCGGTGGGCTGAAATGGCAAATAGAGGACATAGAGATCCGATTGTCCAACCTCCCCGTTCCCTTCCAGATCACTTCCGTTCCCGACAAGCGGTTGGGGTGTGCCATCGTATTGCTTTATCAGGTAGCGCCCAATGCCGATAGCGAGTTGCTACGCCAACAGATTCAGACAGAATGCCGAAACGTTCTCCCTCGCCATGCCGCGCCTCGCCATCTCATCCCCGTTGGTGAGCTGCCACTCACGCCTACAGGTAAACCCGACCGCTCGGCTGCCCGCCGCTTGGCCGAAACGATAATAGATACTTCAAACACTTCAGCACATGTACGTCAATCCTTGTTGTAAGATCAACCTCGGGCTTTACGTAACAGCCCGCCGTGCCGACGGCTATCATGACCTGCTCACCGCTTTCTATCCCGTGCCACTGTGCGACACACTCGAAGTGACCGAGAGCCGCACGCGCTGGTGGTCGCTAAGCATGGCCGGCACGCCCGTGACAGGACAGCCGCAGGACAACCTCGTATCTCGTGTGTATCTCGACTTGAGGGAAGAGTTTGGTCTGCCGCCGGTGGACATCTATTTGGATAAGCACATCCCCACAGGTGCAGGTCTTGGAGGCGGCAGCAGCGACGCGGCAGAAATGATGAAGCGGTTGAACACCATGTTCGCTCTGGGGCTTACCGACGACGAAATGGAACGCCGTCTGGCGCGCTTCGGAGCAGACTGCCCGTTCTTTGTGCGCCGCCGTCCCGTGTTGGCAACCGGCATAGGCGACGTATTCACCCCCCTTTCCGTCACGCTGAAAGGGTGGGTGCTCGTATTGGTGAAGCCCGCCGTGCATGTCTCCACAAAAGAGGCCTACGGCGGAGTGTCACCGCGCCATCCAGTTACCGACCTCGCAACAGCCCTTGCCGCCCCCATAGAAGAATGGCGCGGCAATGTTCTTAACGACTTCGAGGCGAGCGTGTTCCATGCACATCCCGAAATAGCCGCTGTCAAGGCAACGCTCTATGATATGGGGGCAGCCTTCGCCCTGATGAGTGGAAGCGGCAGCACGGTATTCGCCCTATTCCGCCATCGCCTGGAAGAACTTCCCCGCGTGTTCCCCGATTGCTTCACATGGCAATCCCAGCTCCGTGAGTTCTGAGCAGATACTTAAAAGCCCAATCAATCATTCTAATGACCGATTGGGGTAAAAATAAGGCTAACACCAAAACAGGGCGTGTCAATGCAGCCCCCC
>JAFSWM010000017.1 GCA_017444485.1 Bacteroidaceae bacterium
CTAGTGGAACTCATTGTTTCACCTAGTGGAACTCATTGTTTCACCTAGTGGAACTCATTGTTTCACCTAGTGGAACTCATTGTTTCACCTAGTGGAACTCATTGTTTCACCTAGTGGAACTCATTGTTCCACCTAGTGGAACCAGCGGTATCACCCCATGATACCAACACCCAAAGGCAGGTGCGAACGAACGGACAGACAGGATAAAAGCATCGGACAAAGCACACACGTTTACTGATTTCAGCGTACCTTTGCCGTGAAAACACAACAATCCCCTCCTACTAATATGATCTGGAACCCCAACAAGGAACGCATGAGCCGCGACGAGATGAGCGAACTGCAAGGTCGGCGGCTGCGCAAAGTCGTGGAGTACGTCTACCACCACGTGCCGTTCTATCGCAACAAACTGCAAGCGATGGACCTCACACCCGAGGACATCCGCACCATCGAAGACATCAAGCGGCTGCCCTTCACCACCAAGCAAGACCTGCGCGACAACTACCCCTTCGGGCTGCAGGCCGCGCCGCAGAGCGAAATCATACGCATACACGCCTCGAGCGGCACCACCGGAAACCCCACCATCGTGGGCTACACGCAGAAGGACATCGGCATCTGGAAAGAATGCATGGCACGCAGCCTCACAGCCTACGGAGTGAGGCGCAGCGACATCTTCTCCGTCAGTTATGGCTACGGGCTGTTCACCGGAGGACTCGGCGCACACAACGGCGTGGAGACAGTGGGAGCATCCGTAGTGCCAGCCTCAACCGGCAACACCGAGAAGCACCTCAAACTCATACGCGACCTCGGCATCACAGGCATCGCCTGCACACCCTCCTACGCACTCTATCTGGCAGAGACCATGGACAAGATGGGCATCACCAAAGACCAAATCAAACTGCGCGTGGGAGCCTTCGGCGCAGAGCCATGGACCGAACACATGCGCACCGAGATACAAGACCGCCTCGGACTCAAAGCCTACAACCTCTACGGCCTGAGCGAAATCATGGGGCCCAGCGTCAGTTACGAATGCCAACAGCAACACGGCTCGCACATCTGCGAAGACCACTTCTATCCAGAAATCATCAACCCCATCACCCACGAATCCCTGCCCGCCGGCGAAACAGGCGAACTGGTATTCACCACACTCACCAAGGAAGGAATGCCCCTGCTGCGCTATCGCACCCGCGACCTCTGCGCCCTGCTGCCAGGCGTGTGCGAATGCGGACGCACCTCGGTGCGCATGAGCCGCATCGAGGGACGCTCGGACGACATGCTCATCATTCGAGGCATCAACGTGTTCCCCTCGCAGGTAGAGAGCGTCGTGCTCAGCATGGAAGAGTTCGCACCGCGCTACCTGCTCATCGTGGACCGCATCAACAACCTCGACACCCTGCAGGTGCAAGTGGAAATGCGGCAAGAGCACTTCACCAGCCTCTTCGACACCCCCGCAGCCATCGACGCACTGGAGAAGAAACTCGCTGCCAAACTAAAAAGCGTGCTCAGCATCAGCGCCAAAGTGATGCTCAAAGCCCCCGGCACCATAGAGCGAAGCCAGGGCAAGAGCGTACGCGTCATCGACAAGAGAAAACTCTAAAACAACAACAATAAGCCTTAATCCCCATGACTATCCGCCAACTCTCCGTCTTCCTCGAGAACACCAGCGGCACACTCATCCAAGTGCTCAGCCTGCTCGGAGAAGCCCGTGTGCAACTCATCGCCACCACCATTGCCGACACCGCCGAATACGGCATCCTGCGCATCATCTGCGCCGAACCGCAGCGCGCCTGCGAAGCACTCAAGCAGGCCGGCATCGCCGTAGCAATGTCCGACGTCTTTGCCCTGCAACTCGACAACAAGCCCGGCGCAGCCTCCGACGCCATCCGACAGTTCAGCCAAGCAGGCATCAGCATCACCTACATCTACACCTTCCTCTATCGCGACAAGGGCATACTCATCTTCCGCACCGACAACCCCGAACTCGCACGCGAAACCATAGCCAAGGCAGCACTCCCCGTCATCTCCGAGGAAGACCTCACAGCCTGGAAATAACACAGCACGCCCCCACCCCATGACCACCCCCGCCGAACGCAAAAAGACATTCGCTTTCATCCGCACACTGAAAGCACACAACGACCGCACATGGTTCAAAGCCAACCGCCCACGCTATGACGAAGCGGCAGAAATCTTCAGCCGCATGGCCGAGGAGTTTATCCACGTGCTGGCAGAGTTCGACAGCGAAGTGGCAGGCATACAGCCCAAGCAAACCACCTTCCGCATCTACCGCGACACACGCTTCTCTGCCGACAAGTCGCCCTACAAGACCCACCTCGGCAGTTTTGTCAGCGCACGCGGCCTGAAGTCGCCCTACCTCGGCTACTACCTCCACCTGGAGCCCGGAGCATGTATGGTGGCCTGCGGCAACTACTGGCTGCCCGCAGAAGCACTGCACGCCATACGCAACGGCATCGTAGCAGACCCCGCACCGCTGCTCGCCATCATGGACAATCCGGAATTCAAGAAGCACTTCGGCACAGCCATCGGCTTCGACTGCCTGAAGACCATACCCAAAGGCTTTCCCAAGGACTTCCCCCACCCCGACCTCATCCGCCCGCGAGCCTACTGCGTCAGCATGCCATTGGCCGACAGCGACATCACGGCCAAGGACTGGCTGGCCACAATCTCCAACGCCTGCAGCGCCGCAAAGCCCTTCATGGACTACATCAACGACACGGTGCAGGACTATATCTGACCTCCCAAGGCTGCCGCGCATACCACAGCGTCGGCCACAAACCAAAAAAAGACCGCTTGTCTCACGACAAACGGCCTTCCACTTTACTAACCTTAATCTAATACCATGAAAAACTGATGCAAAAGTAGGCCGAAAGCGGTTTCCCGCTCACTTCGACTCACTTTTTCGCACAACTAAAGCCAAAAAACCGCCGTTAGCCACGGGTTTTGGCAAGTGGACTTAACGGCACGCCCGTTTTTGTTGTGCCTACTGTTGCACCATAGTCCTACGCAAAGATGCGCAATTGCCTGTCCGACAATTGCGCATCTTTGTTCCACCACCCAATGGCAGGAGACCTACTTCTTCAAGCCTTGCATGGCCGACATGCGTGCCATCATACCCTTCGCCCCGCCGCCAGTCATCATCTTCATCATCTTGCGCATCTGGTCGAATTGCTTCACAAGGCGGTTCACCTCATTGATGTCCGTGCCGCTACCCTTAGCAATACGCAGCCGACGGCTGTGGTTGAGCACCTGCGGGTTGTGGCGCTCATAGGGCGTCATGCTCTGAATAATGGCCTCCACGCTCTTGAAGGCATTGTCGTCGATGTCCACGTCCTTCAGTGCCTTGCCCACACCAGGTATCATCGAGGCCAGGTCCTTGATGTTGCCCATCTTCTTGATTTGGCGTATCTGCGTGAGGAAGTCCTCAAAGTCGAACTTGTTCTTCTGTATCTTCTTTTGCAGCTTGCGGGCCTCGGCCTCGTCATACTGCTCCTGCGCACGCTCCACCAGGCTCACAATGTCGCCCATACCCAATATGCGGTCGGCCATACGCTCGGGGTGGAACACGTCGAGGGCTTCCATCTTCTCGCCCGTGCCGACAAACTTAATGGGCTTCGTCACCACGGTACGGATAGAGAGCGCCGCACCGCCGCGCGTGTCGCCATCGAGTTTGGTGAGCACCACGCCATCAAAGTCGAGCCGCTCATTGAAGGCCGCAGCAGTGTTCACAGCGTCTTGACCAGTCATGGCATCCACCACAAAGAGCGTCTCGCTCGGGCTAATGCCGGCCTTGATGGCAGCAATCTCCTGCATCATCTCCTCGTCCACAGCCAGGCGACCAGCGGTATCGACGATAACCACATCGTAGGCCTTGGCGCGGGCCTCGCGCACAGCATTCTGCGCAATCTGCACAGGGTCCTTGCTGTCGGGCTCGCTATACACCGGCACCTCTATCTGCTCGCCAAGCACGCGCAACTGTTCAATGGCCGCCGGCCTGTACACGTCGCAAGCCACAAGCAGGGGCTTACGGTGCAACTTGTTCTTCAGCCGCCACGCCAGTTTGCCGCTCATCGTCGTCTTACCCGAGCCCTGAAGTCCGCTCATCAGTATCACAGCAGGCCGACCCTCCAGATTGATTTCCTGAGCCTGCCCGCCCATGAGTTCGGCGAGTTCGTCATGCACAAGTTTCACCATCAGTTGCCCAGGCTTCACAGCGGTGAGCACATTCATGCCCAAGGCCTTCTGCTTCACCGTGTCGGTGAACGTCTTGGCCACTTTGTAGTTCACGTCAGCCTCCAACAAGGCACGGCGCACGTCCTTGAGTGTCTCGGCCACATTGATCTCGGTGATGCGGCCCTCGCCCTTGAGTATCTTAAAGGAACGTTCTAATCTCTCGCTAAGGTTTTCAAACATAGTTCTATCAGTTTTGCGCGCAAAAGTACGAAAAAAGCAAAGACTCTCACCACCCTATAAAAACACAATGGCCGCAATCACAAGCAAACCCGCCATTTTGCATCCTCCCCTTGTCGTTTTATTAGGCACTTCTGCTGCCCTGCACCCGTTTCTGGAAAAGACGCGTGCGTATGACCATAGAGGGCAAAGCGTTGTTGACCTCTTAAAAAACCTTTCTCATTGACCTCCATAATGTCCTGGCCAACGTAGACAATCAAGGGAGATGGATTATAACGGGTCAGCGGATTTTTCCGGTTGGTAGATGCCGAGGATCATGAATATCTTTGTACCTTTACCTTATGGAACATACAATGCTACTTCGCGCCATCCTTCCCGATGTGCTTATTGACAACTTTGACGTTGCTAGTTTTGAGAA
>JAFSWM010000018.1 GCA_017444485.1 Bacteroidaceae bacterium
GCTGCTTTTAGCCAACTTATTACGCCTGTACAGCCCCGATAAACACAGGGCTCGACAATGATGTTAGGAGCATAAAAGAGCCTTAATTGACAACCACTACCAATTAAGGCCCTTTTTAGGAGCATATTTGAACCTTAAGCCCATATTTTAAACTGGCTCGGAGGTAGTTTAGATCTTCCCTGCCGATAGGTGGCAGAGAAACGCGCAGTGGGTGTTTTGTCTGCTGCCCCGCGGGGTTATTATACAACACAAACGTCCCCCGACACCTTGCGGGGTGTGCGGGGGACGATTTGTGGGTATTGGAAACTCCTAAGACTCAGTACAGCATCTTCTTGCCGTTGACGATGTAAACACCTTTGGCGGGTGCTGCGACACGGCGTCCCTGCAGATCGTACACGACACCTGCACGGGTGGTTGCGGTCACTGCGTTGAGACTGGTCAAGGGGTTTTCGTTGATGACGAAGGCAAAGCCCGGCACAGCGTTCTCGTCCACGAGGTATGCTTGGTTAGCCGTGAGGCGCGTGCCATCGGGCAGCGGATAGAAGCCGGCCACGCCTTCTGCTTCGCTCATCACATAGGTACCCTCGGGGGCATCGGCAGGCAGATACGTTCCTTGCAAGACGTTCTCGTACTCGGTGGCATTCTCCCCGCCGATGGTCGCCGTCACGGTGGCGAGGCCTTCGGTGCTGAGTACCACCACGGGCAGTCCGGCAGGTATCACGCCGTCTTGCTGAACGTTGAGCACAGCCTGTTCGCCGCTCACGCTCATCGTGCAGAAGTTCAGTGTGCCGTCGGCCACCTTCTCTGCGTTGAGCGTTACGGGGAAGGGCAGGCAGACGGAAGCGTAGGAGGTGTCGCCCACCGCTGTGAGCGGCAGTTCCAGTTCCTCGGCGTCTTCGAAGATCCATCCTGAGGCGGGGGAGTCGCTGTACACGCGCCATCCCACAATCTTATAGGAGTTGCCGGAGGCGGCATGGAGGTATCCGTACGCGCCGTTGCCTGTCAGTATCTGTGCCACGCCGGGTGCTACGCCGGAGATGGTGGCCATGCAGCGGTCGGCGATGAGTCCCACATGCGTGCTCTGTGCGGCGGCGTCCACATTGGCCCCTTCCATCTCGAGATAGAACGTGCCGTCGCCATTGTTGGTCAGCCGCACCACGGTGCTGGCGTCGGCGGCAGCGGTGGCGGCGGGGATGTCGCCATAGAGTTTGCCATCGCTGTGCATGCCGAGGTAGCCATAGGTAAAGCCTTCTTCCCCTGCACGGGCATTCTTCACGCGGTAATAGCCTGTGGCGGGCATCACCATGTAGTCATAGAGTGCGTCTTCGAAGGTGAGCATGAATTCCTCGTAGTCGTCTTTGGAGCAATCAGCGGTGAGGCGGTCGTACTCGCTCTGCAGGGCGGCCACGCCCTCGGCACTCAGTCCGAAGTACTGCCCCACGGCGGTGGTCATGTACGGTCCCACTTCGGCCTGTATCTTCTCTGCGTAAGTCTTCACTTTCTCCACGGTGAACGTAGAGCCCGTGTCGTGGCCGTTGGTCCAATAGGCCAGGTTGGCCACGCTGCGCTGGTTGAGATACTGGTTCTCGCTGTTGCGGATGAAGAAGCCGTTGGTCAGATAGGTGCTTCCCTCCACGAACCATACTTCGCAGGCCTGCGTGCCGGGCTCTGCCAGTGTGGCGTAGTCGTTGCCGCCGTTGTTGGTGGTGGAGGCCACTGGCGAGCCGAGCACGAGGTGGGTACCAGCGGCGTGGTTCACGATTTGGAAGCCGCTGTAGGGATTGCCTACGAAGGCCCATTGCACGGTGGTGTCGTCGGCGTTGCTGGTGGGCAGCGTCACGTTGGGTGTGCCGTCGGCCACATAGGTGGGATAGTTGGCGTTCTTGAGTTTGAGCACATACCACACTGCGGCATCAGCCGAGGCACTCGGCACGAACGGGGCGCTCTCTTTGAGTGTGGCCGTGATGTCGAGCGTCACGTCTTCTGTCACGACCGTGTCCACCGTGTCGTAGTCATAGAAGAGCGTGCGCTTGTAGACCTCGGGGAGGGTGGTGATGGTGCTCCCTGTGTTCACGACGACGGGTTCGGAGGTGAAGAGCGTGTGGTCGCCTTCGTCCACGATGCGGAAGGTGACGGTGTTTGTGGCGGCGGTGGCATATTCGAGGTCGACCGCCACGTCCTCGCCCTCGATGGTCACGGAGGTCTGGTAGCCGTCTTTCAAGGAATAGCCCATAATCTCGGGGGCGATGGCTGTGATGTCCACCACTTCGCCGTCGCCGTAGACGAAGGTGGGTGCTTCGAGCAGGTTGTTGTCTTCGTCGAAGCAGTTGAGCGTCACGCTGTATTTCATCGTGACCTCATAGGTGAAGAGGCAGGTCCAGTTGCCCACGCCGTTGTTGAACTGCACGGTGGTGCCAGCGCCGGCGCCGTTGCCATTGATCCATACTGCCTTGTCGGGCAACACTTTCCAGCGCACGGCCATCGAACTGTTGTAGCCACTGGCGATGTTCGCCACGCCGGCATTGGCGTCCTCGGGCTCGAAGCGTGTGGCGGCGGTGAGGTCGGCGGTGAGCGTCATGGGGCGCGCTGCGTTGCCGATGTATTGCCCATCGATGTTCTTCAAGGCATAGCCGCCATCGTCGTGCGGCACTACCTGCCACGATGTGCTACCGTCTTGGGCGAAGTTCTCCACCATGTAGCCCGATTTGTTCATGTACCTGTGGGAACTGGTGGTGTTGTTCTGTATCGCCACCCAGAGCGTCCCTGCGTCGGCCTTCTGCATGATGGTCGCCGCATTGAGCGTGTTCGTGCCGGTCTGTGTGGAATGCACCTGTGCGAATGCACCGAGCGTTCCGCAGGCATACACGGCCAGCAAAGCCAAAAGCGTAAAGATTTTTTTCATAGTATATAAGTTAAGGTTGAGTATGCGTACTGGGAGAAAGTACGGCAAAAGTAGGTAAACAATTCGTTTTGTGCAACAACAAGACTCCTTAAAAGCCCACGCAGCCGCTGGTTCTGCTGCCCCTCGCTATGCTCTCGGCTGCACAAGGCTGCATGCTGCCACGAGTACAGTTATAGGTGTACTATCAGTACAGTTATAGGTTATGAGGTTTTGAGGTTATAAGGTTATAAGGTTATAAGGTTATAAGGTTATAAGGTTTTGAGGGCGTCGCGCAGCCCCTTATAACCTTATAACCTCATAACCTTATAACCTTATTAGGTTTTGCGTGCCCGTTTGTATCGCTGGTCAGATGTAGTCCTCGCCAAACTTCAGTTGGCTCTCGTTGAAGAATCTGCGCAACGTGTCGGCCTCCGTACGTGGGCAGATCACCAACACGCCGTCGCGTTCGGCCACCAGATAGCCTTCAAGCCCACGTATGCAGGCCAGTTTGCCCTCAGGCAGACTGACGATGTTGCCCGCGCTGCCGCTGAGCAAGGTGTTGCCGCTGAGCAGCGTGTTGCCATCGCCGTCGTGCGATGCCGCTTGGTACACGCCCTCCCACGAGCCGATATCGGCCCAACCGAAGTCGCACTCCATCACGCACACACCGTTGTCGGCCTTCTCCAGGATGAGCAAGTCCACACTGAGGCGCAGGCTGGCGGGATAGAACTCACGGATAAGCGCCTGCTCTTCATCAAACGACAGCACACGTGCCTCTTCGTGCCAACGTGCTGCCACGTCGGGCATCAGCAATTCAAGTTGGCGCACCATGGTGGGCACCGCCCAACAGAAAAGCCCTGTGTTCCACACAAACTCCCCGCTCTCCACAAACAACCGAGCGAACTCCGCGTCGGGCTTCTCGCTGAACGACTTGACACGATACATGCCCTCGCTGCCCACGCTGTCGCCCTTTTGAATATAGCCATAGGTGGTGTTGGGGCTGGTGGGGCGCGCTGCAAGCGAGAGCAGGTCGCTGTGTGTCTCTACATACCGCAAGGCTTCCTCCACATCGCTGCGGAATCGCTCCTCGTCGGCAACACGGTGGTCGGCAGGGGTGACAAAGATGTTGGCCTGGGGGTCAAACTGCTCAATGTGGAACGTAGCCCATGCCGCCGCAGGAGCAGTAGATAGTTGCACGGGCTCGGAGAGGATATGCTCCGGGTGCACGTCGGGCAACTGGCGAAGCACTTCCTCGGCATAGTCGTCATAGGTGGACACATAAATACGCTCGGGGGCGATGAAGCGCGCGAAGCGGTCGTAGGTCTGCTGCAGCAGCGTTCGCCCCGCACCGAAGAGGTCGAGGAACTGCTTGGGCCTACGTTGGCGACTGACAGGCCAGAGACGCTTTCCCGCGCCTCCAGCAAGGATGACGAGATAATTGTTATGGTCGGTCATAGTTTGAGGTTGTTTTTCATTGAACATTGACCATTGACCGTTGACCATTCGCAAAACCCATTGCGTCTGGTATTAGTAATGTTCAATGTTCAATGGTCAACGGTCAATGGTCATAAATATATAACGTCAATACGCTCGTGTTTAGTATATCATCATGGGTTTCTGGCCAGCCAGGTTTGCAGCACGTCACAGCGGGTGATGAAGTCCGGCCGGTAGCCCTGCGGGAGGGTTCGCACATGACTCGTCAAGGCATAGAAGTCGCGGCACTGCTGGCGGGAGGCATCAGGATAGAACTCCAGTGTGTAGAGCTCCGTGGTCCAGTCGTAGTTGTAGGAGAAGAATTGGTAGCCGTTCCAAGAAGTTGCGTCAAGATTGATGAAAGCCATCCCCATCAACGTGCGGGTGTAAAGGTCCAGGTTTACGTCCTTTGAGCGTTCCGCAGCCTGACGGAGGTGGCGGTAGGCCATCGTGTCAAGAAGCACGGCGGCAGGTTCGCTGGAACGGTAGTATTCCGTGAGATACCAGCAGTCGCCCTGCAACGAGCCTTGATAGAGCAGCGTAGCGAGCGCATAGTGTGCACCGGCCCGCTCCGCATCGGTGGTTGCCGTTTCTACTTGTTGCTGCAAGGCAAGCACGTCCTGGCAGTAGTCCAGCCGTTGGTTGCTCGTCAGGCGAGTGGGTTCTTCCCCGCCGAAGCCATCGCGCACCTCGGGCAACGTCTGCCGCTCCTCCAACCAACGCTCACGGGTGTAGTCGCGCCGTGCCATATAATAAGAGATGTCCTGTGCGGAGAGGAAATCGGTCGAAACCTTCTTGAGCCAGGGCAGGGCGGCCTTGAAGTCACCCTCTTTCATCAAGCGCGTACCAATCAAGTCGGTATAGAGATCCGTCTGGCGCAATGCGGGATGTAACTCAGAGTAGAGCCATTGGCGGAGAGGCTCCATCGGCGACTGATACAAATCCTTATAAAGGCTCAGCAACTCTGCTGCGTCCATCCCCAGCAATTCTGAGGCATAGTCCCAATGATACAGCACCTGATGTGGCATGAGGTCCTCCTCACCCGCCCGTGAATACATCTTCTCGGCCTCAGCAATGCAAAGCAAGGCATCCGTGGAGCGTCCCTGCTGCCTATAATAGGGCACAAGGTGACGGAGGAACACACGCTGCGAAGCGTTGAAGAAGTGGTTGAACCCACCCACTTCCGAATACTTCACCTGTTGCGTGAGCCACTGTAATTCGGGGAGGACGAAAGCATCAAACTGCTCTGCATCATCAACCAGCCCGCTGCGGATAACGATGCGTATCACACGGGCGCAATCCTTCATCTGCGGCGTGCCATTGGCAACCATCGCTTGGTCAATAAGATTGTTGCCCGTAACCTTATCCCCATAGAGGTAAGAGGTCCATGCAGCAGCCGTAAGCCACATGCAGGGGTCTTCCACAGCAGGATTCTCAGCAGCCTGCATGGCAAAGAGAGCAAACTGCGCCACTTCCTCGGCATAGACCTTACTAATATATCCGTTATGGCCGAGCCGAGCGAAGCCATCCGCGTTGTCGAGCGTCTCTTGTGCATTGTTCACAAAGTCTTGCACCAGCAAGCGCACGGCTTGGCTGTTGGGGTTCTGTTTTAAGAGACGACGAATGGTGCCCAGGTTGCGCCCGTCGTGCACGCACCATGTGGCACTGTGCAAGTCGCCGAGCGAAGCATAAATCTCTGCAGCATCCTCGTCGCTACCGAGTTTGCGCAACGCTCCGGCATAGAAGCCTGCTGCCATGTCCTTAAAGACGCTCTGCTGCAAGCGACCACCTTCCTGCCGCCACAGTTTCACCACGTCTTGCCACTGCTGCGCTTGGAACAAGGCACGGATGCGGAGCAACAAGAACTGCGCCCTGTGGTTACCCTGAGCAGCCTGAGCGGCGCGGCGGGCCACACTGAGCATATTCGCCCGCTGGGCAGCCAGTTCCTCGGCATCGGGATAGTCCCAGGGGTCATATTCTCCCGACGGCGCAGCGGCAAGGTATTCGCAGAGCAGACGCAAGTATTGCTGCATCGCTTTGTCTCCCTTGCGGTAGGCCGCACGAACTATCGGGTTTTTGCTTGCCGAGAGCCTCGCAGGAATTTCCTCGTTCAGCGCATCGAGGTCATCGGTTGTAACCACAGTGCCTGCGTACTCTGTCCACCACTGCGTCAGGCCAGTGCGTATCGCAGCAGTATTTGTGCGGTCGCCAGAGAAGGCGTAGAACAGGTAGTAGTTGTCCGTAGCGTCCCAGCCACAAGCAACAGCCTTGGATGCGAAGGCGCAGAAGGTCAATAGGACAAGAGCCTTAATGCACCTCATACAAACGATAGAGCGTTTCATAATCATCGGGTTTATAGTTTTCGATGGATGGGTTGTCAAGGTGATAGAATATGACTTGTCTGTGTAGCGAGGGGCGCACCTGATGAATTTTATGGGCAAGTCGCAGCACCTCGTCGGGATGTGCACGACTCACCAGCACCTCATCGCCCGGAGAGAGGTGCACGTCGTAAGCACCCCGCAGCACCCCGTGGAGCGTGCGGCCCTGCACCACACGATAGAGGCTATCGCCGCCCATCGGTTCGTACACCGTGCTGTCGCGCAGGTTCTCACTGTAGAGCAAGGCCTTGAAATCGTTGCCGCTGAAAAGGCGTTGCCAGCGAAAATTGGGATAGGCGGCACAAAGTGGCAGGGGATAGGCTTTGAGGTGGGGCAGGTAGGGTTCTACATCCTCTGTAGCGAAGATGGGATTGCGGCTTTGGCGGTTACGGAAGTCGCCGGTGTTATAGAGCATCAACACGCCATAGTCTGCAGGTGGCTCGGGCTGGCTGAGTTGATGCAGGCGCACCGTCACGCTCAGACGCATACCCTGTGCACTGAGCAAGGAGCGCACTTGCCTGAGTAGATTATAGTAAGCGGCTCGCGAGGTGGGTGTCCAGTCGCAGTCTATTTGTAACTCTTTCACGCCAGGCAGTTTATGGGTGGCGCACATCTTCATTGCACGCTCCACGATATGCTTGGCCAGCCCTGCGATATCGGCCCGCAGGCAGTCTTCGGTGAGAAACACCACCGGCACCACGCGCATCGTGTCGGGGAGTGTGTCGTTGAAGGTGATTGTGGCCGAGGGTACGCATTTACCTTCGCGTGCCACCACATCGAACAGGCGCAAATAGACCTTGCCAACGCGATGGTCGGCAAGAAAGGCGCGTTCTGTGGAGTCAAGAGCGAGCGTCGTGCGCCAATAGTAAACCGACGGCACGGCATCGGGCACGTCGGCACCGGCATTGGGCCGGCATGCTGTCACAAAGGCGCCCAAGGCGGTCGCCATCGCAACAAATGCATACAAAAAGAGGTTTCGCATCGTCTTCACGAGGGCAAATATAAAACATTCTTCGTGAAAGCGAATGCAAAAAAACTATAAAGCCCTTTTGAAATGTTACCAGCGTCCTTGAGTATCGGCTGCCTCAATGCGGTGTTCCACGTCGTCGGGCAGTAGGTGGAAGAAGTCGTGCCCAGTGAGGGACTCCACCTGATCCACTGTGGTGCTGTAATCGTGGAAAGTGCCACCGCATTTACGATTGGGGAACACAAAAGCCTTGCACCTCCAATCACCCCGTTCTTGCCAGCACACCACCTTGAAGAATCGGCCTGGCACACACACGCGCTTCCTGCCGATGGTCTTATAACCGCTATCCACTACGGGACCGCACACAATATATATACTGCCGTATTTGCGTGCGCGGCTGCGAAGCGCGCTTTCCAGGTCTTCCCACACTCCCGCGTTGAGGTCAAAGTCCTGCGGGCAGATGTTTGTGAGCAGGAAGGATTCGCGCATGGCTTTGCGGCTCCATTTCATGTCGCCGACGGGAGCCATGTGTCCGCGGCTGTAGCCCGAGCCTTTGTAATCGTTGTTCTCCGCACTACTTCGGCCCACCTCAGGGTCGGGCTCAAAGCCTCCTTCGCGCTTGCCATGGGCACTGGCTTCAGAGCGCGTCAGTTCGTAGGCCACCCAGTTAGGGATACGCCAGTCGGGGTTGTAACTGACGGTGTATCCCGTGCGCACCAAGACGGCAGAAGGCACGCCTGTCGCAGTAACGGGAATTTCCATGGAGTTTGGCGCAGAGGCGGTAGTGTCAGCATCGGTTTCTGCCGTGGTTTCTGCGACAAATTGAGCAACGCCTGCCAGCCACTTGCCGCCTCTGTCGCAAGCGGTGATTGCCACCAACGCAAATAGGTACGCTACCAGCCGTTTCATCGTGTATCGCCGTTAATGGAGCGAGATAAATAAATAAGAAACAAAGCCTGTATGAGCCGGCTATTCGATGTGTCCGTAGAATTCCGGTGCGTCGTCTTTGCGAATGTCTATCTTGTCGCTACCGGGCACGAGGGTCAGCGCGAGAAGCACCTCTCCCTCGTCGCTGCCAGGCATCCCCACCGACACGCCGAACACGATACCCTGCTGGGTGCTACGCCCCTCGTCGGGTGCCATTCCTTGCAGCACCACCTTGCCTTTGTGTTTGGCAGGGATGTAACTCTCAAAGGACTCTAAGGAGAAGTCGCGTTGCACGATGGTTTCCTCATCGCGCTGAATGGTCACGCTGATGCGATTGTCAAAGAACTCGTCGCCGAAGTCGTCTTTCAGCGCCGGCTTCTCCGTATCGCTTACACGATGCACGGTGACTTGATAGGCTTTGCCGCCCACTTTAAGGTCGTAGGTGTTGGTCATGTCTTCCTGCTGCGGCCCTTTCGCATTGTCAAATACCTCGGCTTTGGGTGCGCGGGCCTCGTCAGTTTCTTGCTTGTCTTTACTGCCGCACGAGGCCACACCAGCGGCGAGGCAAATCAGCAGGGCGGTGATTACGATGTTTCTCATGATTTGTAATTGGTTTGTCTCAGTCTTGGAAATAGACGCGCTTGACGCGCTCGCTGACAGAGGTGAGTATTTCATAGGGTATGGTGCCGAGGCGGTCACTCAGTTCGGTGATGGGTAGGTTGTCGCCGAAAATCTCAACGGTATCGCCTTCGCGGCAGTCAATATCGGTCACGTCAATCATGCACACGTCCATACAGATGTTGCCCACGTAGGGTGCACGTTTGCCTGCCACGATGCAATAGCCGTTGCCGTTGCCAAGATGTCGGTCCAGCCCGTCGGCATAGCCAATGGGGATGGCGGCGATGCGCGAGGGGCGGTTCACGGTGCCACGACGTGAGTAGCCCACTGTGGTGCCAGGGGCCACGTCTCGAATTTGCAGGATGGTGGTTTTGAGTGTGGCCACGTTGTGGATGACGCGGTTTGTCACGGGATCAATGCCGTAGAGTCCCAGCCCGAGGCGCACCATGTCGAGATGGCGCTCGGGGAAACGACCTATTGCCGCGCTGTTGCAGATGTGGCGTAGTATCTTGTGGGGGAAAGCGGCCTGCAATTTCAGGGAAGCCGCGTCGAAACGTCGGAACTGTTCTGCGGTGAACGCATCAAAGTCGGGACTATCGGCCCCTGCGAAGTGGCTGAACACGCTCCGCACGATGACGGCGTTTTGCCGCTGCAGGCGTTCGATGAGCCGCTCCATGTCGTGCTCGGGATGAAATCCGAGGCGCGACATTCCGGTGTCGAGTTTCACATGTACGGGCCAACCCACAATACCACGCTGTTTGGCCGCAGCAATGAGGGCTTCGAGCAGTGCGAAACTATACACCTCTGGCTCCAAGCGGTGGCGGAAGAGTGTGCCAAACGAGGTCATCTCGGGGTTCATCACGATGATGCCGCGCGTGACGCCTGCGGCCCGCAGTTCTGCCCCTTCGTCGGCCACGGCCATATAGTGCACGCCGCGATCTTGCAGCGTTTTGGCCACCTCCACGCTTCCTGCTCCATAAGCCGAGGCTTTCACCATGCACACCATGCGTGTCCCTGGGCGCAAGAACGAGCGGTAGTGGTTCAGGTTTTGGCACAGGGCTGAGAGGTTGATGTCGAGCGTGGTCTCGTGCACGCGCCGTACGAGTTTTTCGGTGATGCGCTCAAAGCCGAAGCGCCGCGCACCCTTGATGAGCACCACCTCGCCATTCAGGGCATCGGGTAGCCCGCTCTGCAACAGCGCATCGGTGTCGGAGAAGAAATGCTTGTCCATCCGGAACTTGTCGGCAGCGCGGCTTATCTCGGACCCCACGCCAACGAGTTTCTGCACGCCTCGGCGCGATGCCATCTCCGCCACCCGCGTGTAGAGTTCCTCGGCAGGGAGTCCGCTTTGCAGAATGTCGCTCAAGATGAGGGTGTGGCAACGTCCGGCGGGGTCGGCGCGGCGACTCATGAAGTCCAGCGCGATGTCCAGTGAGTGCAGGTCGCTGTTGTAACTGTCGTTGATGATGGTGCAGCCACGCATGCCCTGCTTCACCTCGAGGCGCATGGCCACGGGCTCGAGGCGTTCCATTCCGGCGGCAATCTGCTCGGGTGAGAGGCGCAGGTAGAGGCACACGGCGAGGCAGTGGATGGAGTTCTCCACCGATGCGCTGTCGGTGAAAGGCAGCGTGTAATGGCCCTCCTGCCGCAAGTAAACGTAATGGATGCTTGTTCGTCCGTCGTGCTTCTCCATACGCTTGATATAGAGCGGAGCGGCGGCATCGTGGCGCGACCAGCCGATAGCGTCGGCTGTGACAAGGGCAAGGCTCATGCAGTCGCTCACGAGGCGGTCGTCGGCATTATAGATCACCAGCGCGCAGTCTTTGAACAGTGTCAGTTTCTCCACACATTTCTCCTCCGCTGTGGCGAAGTTTTCCTGATGGGCCTCGCCGATATTGGTCAGCACACCAATGGTGGGGCGTATCATGCGCTGCAAGGCGGCCATCTCGCCGGGCCTCGAGATACCAGCCTCGAAGATAGCGGTCTCGGTACGCGCGTTCAGTAGGCACACCGACAAGGGAACGCCTATCTGCGAGTTGTACGAACGCGGCGAACGTGTTACTTGACGTGTGGGTTGCAGCAATTGGTAGAGCCATTCCTTCACCACCGTCTTGCCGTTGCTGCCCGTAATGCCGATCACGGGGACATCGAAGCCTCCACGATGCTCCTCTGCCAAGTGTTGCAAGGCCTTCAGCGGACTGGGCACGAGTAGAAAACAGGCGTCGGGAAATAGGCGGGCACGATCTTCGGGCAGTTCGCCCACACAAAACTGTCGCACGCCTCGGCGATAGAGGTCGGGGATGTAGCGCCGTCCGTCGCCTGTGGGGGTGCGGAGAGCGAAGAACAGCGTGGTCTCGGGGAAGGAAAGCGAGCGGCTGTCCGTGAGGAGCCATTCCACCGTGCGGTCCGCACTGCCGTAGCAGCGTGCACCCACGACGGAGGCTATGGTGGAAAGGGGGTAGTTCATATTTTGAGGTTGTAAGGTCTTGAGGTCTTGAGGTCTTGAGGTTGCAATACCTGCGGGCGGGGACGCCCGCGCTCCCAGCGTTTGCAATGGGCGGGCTGACGATTGCTAACGGTCAATGGTCAATAATTAATGGTCAATAGTTAAAGGTCGTCCCCACTTTTTGGAAAAGTCGTCAGCCAACCTTTCTGTTTCTTCAAGGAAGTGGGTGTGGGCGGCAGTTCCTGGGCGACGCGGGCGATGAGCCTTGCGGTGCAGCAGTTCCGCCCATTCCTGTGCGAAGGTAACCATCTCGGGCGTGAAGGCCCAAGCCTTGAAACGCTCGAACACGTAGTCTGCCGCCACCGGGCTCACATGGAGCATATCCGGGGCAAAGAAACGATAGTCGCGCAACTCGTCGAGCACAATCTCATAGGCCGGGAAATAGTGGCAATTGGGATGCATACGACACAACGCATCGATGGCCAGCAATAAGGCTGACTTACTCAGGGCACTGCCGTGCATCCCGTATTTCACATAGCGATAGGGGCTCACGGTGAACACCACCTGCTTGCCCTCGGGCAGCGCCGCGAGCCATGGTGACCATTCGGCCACCATCTCCTCGGGGCTCTGCTCTTGTTCGAGATACTCACCTGCGGGCTGCTTGTGGCAGTTGGCCACCACCTGTCCACTCTGTTTGTGGCGGTAGAGGCGGTTGGTGCCTGCGGTGACGAGGATGATGTCTGCCTCGGCGAAGGCCTGTGTGCCCGCTCTATCGGCGGCACACGAAAGGCTCAGACACTCGTCCTGCGTCTGGCCGTCGCACAGCGAGGCGTGCTGCCGGCTGTGCCACAATCCGTCGGTACCTTGAAAAACAGCGCCGGACTCTACAGTGTTGCCTGTCTGCCAACGACGTAGCGCGCCGAGCAGACTGCTCATGTTGTAGAGCGTGCCACAGGGGTTCACCGCGGCCTGCACACCTGCCGTCTGAGCGCGCCGCCCCACTTCTTCGGCAAAACAAGAACCCACAAAGAGACAATGCGTCTGCACACCGACGGACACATGCCGAGCCGGCAGGGCGACAGGAGTGCGGAACAGGGGGTCTTGCAGCATGACGAAAGGAAAGCAGGCTACGTTGTAAGGTTGTGAGGTCCTTACAATCTTAAAACCTTTTTCTGCCAGCGCGAGAACGGACGGAAAAGCGCCCCATCGCTCTGGCAGCCGCAAAAGTAAGCAAAAAAAACACCTCAGCCCCGCCGCCCTTCCTTTTATTCGCGTGCCCCACCCTATCGTCGGCTTTCACTCGCTACGCCTCACGCCATAAAGCAAGTCGGCATAGCGTTTTCCTATAAGTCTGCTACACCCCCTGCAAAACTACATCCGTTGTAGTTATAAACTAGGTCCGTGTGACTTTAAAGTCGCACCGAGTGA
>JAFSWM010000019.1 GCA_017444485.1 Bacteroidaceae bacterium
GTTTGCAATGGGCGGGCTGACGGTTGTCAATGTTCAATGTTCAATGTTCAATGTTCAACGGTCAATTTCTGCGGGCGGGGACGCCCGCGCTCCCAGCGTTTGCAATGGGCGGACTGACGGTTGTCAATGTTCAATGTTCAATGTTCAATGTTCAATGTTCAATGTTCAATGTTCAATGGTCAATGTTCAATGTTCAATGTTCAATGTTCAATGTTCAATGTTCAATGTTCAATGTTCAATGTTCAACGGTCAACGGTCAAACGTCCTGATATCCGAAGTTGCGCAGTTCGCGGTCGCTGTTGCGCCAGTCCTTATCTACTTTGACGTAGGTCTCTATGTTGATCCGCTTGCCGAAGAAGCGCTCGAGCGAGCGGCGCGCCTCGATGCCGAGACGCTTCAGGGCCACGCCTTTGTGGCCGATGAGGATGCCTTTTTGGCTGTCGCGCTCCACGTAGATGACGGCGCGGATGTCGATGCGCTTGTCTGACTCGTGAAACTCTTCGACGACCACCTGCACGGCGTAGGGGATTTCCTTGTCGTAGTAGAGCAAGATCTTCTCGCGCACGATTTCGCTGACGAAGAAGCGTGCGGGCTTGTCGGTCCACTGGTCTTTGCCGAAGTAGGGCGGGCTCTCGGGCAGCAGGTCGAGGATGCGGGCCATGACGCCTTGGTGTCCGAAGCGTGCCTTGGCGCTGATGGGGAACACCTCGGCACGAGGCAACAGACTCTGCCAGCGGCTGATGAGGGCGCTGACGGTGGCCTGGTCGCTGAGGTCTATCTTGTTGATGACCAGCAGCACGGGCACGTCCATCTGTTGCACCTTGGCCAGGAACTCGGCGTTTTTCTCGGGCTTCTCCACCACGTCGGTGACGTAGAGCAGCACGTCGGCGTCTTGCAGGGCGCTCTCGCTGAACTGCAGCATGGACTCCTGCAACTTGTAGGCGGGCTTCACCACGCCCGGGGTGTCGCTCAGCACCACCTGTGCGTCGTCGGTATTGACGATGCCCATGATGCGGTGGCGCGTGGTCTGTGCCTTGAACGTGGCGATGCTGATGCGCTCGCCCACGAGCAGGTTCATCAGCGTGCTCTTACCCACGTTGGGGTTGCCCACGATGTTTACGAAGCCTGACTTGTGCATGGCGCGCGTTGCAGAGGGATTAAAGGCTTCTTAATACGCCCACTTCAGCCACGCGGCACCATAGGTGAAGCCGGCGCCGAAGGCGGTGAGTACCAGGTTGTCGCCCTTCTTGAGGTTCTTCTCGTTCTCCCACAGGGCGAGGGGTATGCTGGCTCCGCTGGTGTTGCCCAGGTGTTGAATGTTCACCATCACCTGCTCCATGGGCACTTCGAGGCGTGCTGCCACGGCCTCGATGATGCGTATGTTGGCCTGATGGGGCACGATGTAGGCGATGTTGTCCTTCGAGAGGCCGTTGCGCTCCACGATCTGTGCGGTGAGTTCGCTCATGTTGGTCACGGCGAACTTATACACTGTGCGTCCCTCCTGGTGGATGTAGTGCATGCGGTGGTCGATGGTGAAGTAGGAGGGCGGGCACACGCTGCCTCCGGCCTTCATGCAGAGGAAGGGCAGGCCCTTGCCGTCGGTGCGCAGTATGCTGTCTTTCCATCCGAGGTCCTCGGTGGTGGGCTCTACGAGCACGGCTGCTGCGCCGTCGCCGAAGAGGGGGCAGGTGGCGCGGTCGGTATAGTCGGTGATGCTGGACATCTTCTCGGCGCAGCACACGATGACTTTCTTGTACCTGCCGCTCTCTATCATCGAGGCGGCCTGGTCCATGGCGAAGAGGAAGCCGCTGCAGGCGCCCCAGAGGTCGAAGCCGTAGGCATTCTTCAGCCCGTAGCGGCCTATGATGAGGCTGGCGGTGTTGGGGAAGGTGTAGTCGGCGGTGGTGGTGGCCACGATGAGGGCGTCCACGCTCTCGGGGTCGGTGCCGGTGCGTTGCAGCAGTTGCTTCACGGCTTTGCGGCCCAGGTAACTGGCGCCGAGCCCTTCCTCGTTGAGGATGCGACGCTCCTTGATGCCCACGCGGGTGGTGATCCACTCGTCGTTGGTGTCCACCATGCGCGATAGTTCCTCGTTGGTGAGGATATAGTCGGGGATGAAACCGCCGATGCCAGTGATGGCGGCGCGTATCTGTTCCATGTTGCTGATGTTGGGGTTAGGTGTCTCCGCGGCGTGTGCTTCACGCGCGCGAATGTATATAAGCGGTGTGCCGTCTTGAAACAGAACAAGCCCCCCGCTTGTCTGGGGAGCCGTCTGTCAGAGGTCTTTACGCTTTGTCATTACCTCGTGGAGCCTGCCGTTTATTCGGCGGCTTCCATCACGATGGCCTGCTTGCCACGATACTGTCCGCAGTTGGGGCATACGCTGTGGCGAATGTGCCAGCCGCCGCAGTTGGGGCAGAGGGTGAGCGTGGGCATGGGGGCATTGTCGTGTGTGCGACGTTTGCGCGTGCGCGTCTTGGACTGTCTTCTTTTAGGATGTGCCATAGTTGTGTGTTGTTATTTATTTTCTTGTTTGTCTTGCTGTGTTTAGTCGGCGCTCCCGCTGATATAGTCTTCTGCGCCTTGGTCGCAGTCACCTTGGGGGTGGGAACATCCGAGGGGCCTGGCCAATGCGATGGTCTCAAACACGTCGTGCCCCAGGTCGTACCTGTCGCCCCGCTGTGCGAGGGGTGCTTCGTCGGTGGGCTCGGCGTCGCTGTCGTAACTGGTGACGTAGCGCTCGTCGTCGGTGTCCACGGCCATCGTCATCGTTGCGCCGCAGCGGTCGCACGGTGTTTCGGCGGTGCCGCTGACGTGGTAGGCTATGCGGTAAACGCCCGCTCTTGGGCCGCTCATGTGGATGGTGACGCGTACCTCGGCACTGAGTATCTCGGGGTCGCCCAGGCTCTTGAAATAGGCGTCGCCAGCCTCTAAGCACAGCAGTTCCTCCGTTCCCGCCGTATGGCGCAGGTCGATGGTGAAGGGACTGTCTGCATGCATAGCGGCTGCAAAAATATGTTTTTCCGTGCAAATTGTGAAACTTTTTTTGTTTTTGCGCCTTTTTTTTGCGGGTGGCGCGTCAGGTTTTCGTGTCTTTTGCGTTCGCGGCTGCGTTTTTTGTGCGTTGTATGGCGCAAAAAGAAGGCGCGGCAACCACTCAGGTCGCCGCGCCAGTGTTTCATCCTGAAAGCGTCAGATCACCTCGCTCCAGTCTTCCTGCGTCTTGCGGACGTAGGACTGGTAGCGGCGCTTGGCTGCTTTCTCCGTCTCGGCGAAGAGTTCGGCTGCTTCTTCAGGGAATGCCTTGGTGAGGCTGGAGAAGCGCACCTCGTGGGCGAGGTAGTCTTGGAACTGTGTCCAGTCGGGCTCCTTGCTGTCGAGCGTGAAGGGGTTCTTGCCCTCTTCTGCCAATGCGGGGTTGTAGCGCCACAGGTGCCAGTATCCGCACTTCACGGCGCGCTCTTCCTCGGCCTGCGAGCGTCCCATGCCGCCCTTGATCTTCAGGCCGTGGTTGATGCACGGCGCGTAGGCGATGACGAGCGAGGGGCCGGGATAGGCCTCGGCTTCGCGGATGGCCTTGAGGCACTGTGCGTTGTCGGCTCCCATAGCCACTTGTGCCACATAGACGTAGCCGTAGGTGGCCTGCATCAGGCCGAGGTCCTTCTTCGTGACGCGCTTGCCGCTGGCAGCGAACTGTGCAATGGCGCCTACGGGCGTGGCCTTTGAGGCCTGGCCGCCGGTGTTGGAGTACACCTCGGTGTCGAGCACGAGGATGTTCACGTCTTCGCCGCTGGCGAGCACGTGGTC
Source organism: Bacteroidaceae bacterium (assembly GCA_017444485.1). Classification (GTDB taxonomy): domain Bacteria; phylum Bacteroidota; class Bacteroidia; order Bacteroidales; family Bacteroidaceae; genus Alloprevotella. Next base: position 3,808 of record JAFSWM010000019.1, read on the forward strand.
CAGGCCGCCGTAGCCGATGTCGTAGGAGGCGCCGTCGCCGCCAATGATCCACTGCGAGCGCTTCGTCATGAAGTGGTGCAGTTCCAGCAACCGCTGTGCCAGTTCGTGGCCTTGTGCTGCGCCGCCTTCGAGGAAGGGCTTCATCTTGTCGGCCACCTCGCGGCTCTTCTTCGCGTCGTTCTGGTTGTCAATCCATTCTTGTGCGAGTTGTTTCATCTCGTTGCACGAGCAGTCGCACATCTGCACTTTCTTGAGCAGACTTTCGATGCGCTGACGCATCTTCTTGTTGGCCAAAACCATGCCGAGGCCGAACTCGCAGAAGTCCTCGAAGAGGCTGTTGGCCCATGCCGGTCCGCGTCCGTTCTCGTCGGTGGTGTAGGGGGTGCTGGGGATGGAACCGCTGTAGATGGAGGAGCAACCTGTGGCGTTGGCGATCATCTGGCGGTCGCCAAAGAGTTGGCTAACAAGTTTCACGTAGGGTGTCTCGCCGCATCCGGCGCAGGCACCGCTGAACTCGAAGAGCGGGGTGGCGAACTGGGAGTTCTTGGGGTTGAGGCTGATGTCGAGCAGGCTCTGCTTCGACTTCACGTTCTTGACGAGGTAGTCCCAGTTCTTGTCCTCGGCTTCCTGGCCGGCGAGGGTGGTCATGCTCAGTGCCTTGTTGCCACGCATGCCGGGGCATACGTCCACGCAGTTGCCGCATCCGGTGCAGTCCATCACGCTGGTTTGTATGCGGAAGCGCATACCCTTGAGTTGTGCCGGAGCCTTGATCTCGAGCGTCTCGGCGCTGAAGCCAGCGGCTTCGGCCTCGTCGAGCACGAAGGGCCTGATGCAGGCGTGCGGGCATACGTAGGCGCACTTGTTGCACTGTATGCAGTTGGCAGCGTCCCATACGGGCACGAAGGCTGCCACGCCGCGCTTCTCATAGGCCGCGGTGCCTTGGGGCCATGTGCCATCAATGCTGTCGGCATAGGCGCTCACGGGGAGCAGGTCACCGTTCTGGGCGTTGATGGGGCGCATCACGTTGGTGATGAACGCGGGCTCTTCGCGCTTCACGGCTTCGTCAGCGGGCAGGGAGGCCCAGGCGGGATCCACGGTGAGTTGCTTGTACTCGCCACCGCGGTCCACTGCGGCGTAGTTCTTGTCCACGATGTCCTGACCTTTGCGGCCATAACTCTTCACGATGAATTTCTTCATCTGCTCGATGGCCAGGTCAATGGGGATTACCTCGGTGATGCGGAAGAAGGCGCTCTGCAGGATGGTGTTGGTGCGGTTGCCGAGGCCAATCTCCTGGGCTATCTTTGTGGCGTTGATATAATATACGGTGATGTGGTGCTCGGCGAAGTAGCGCTTGGCGTCGTTGGGCAGGTTCTTGGCCAGTTCGTCGCCCTCCCAGATGGTGTTGAGCAGGAAGGTGCCGCCGTCGCGCAGGCCACGTAGCACGTCGTACATGTGCAGGTAGGCCTGTACGTGGCAGGCCACGAAGTTGGGCGTCTTAATCTGATAGGTGCTGCGGATGGGCGTGTCGCCGAAGCGCAGGTAGGAACAGGTGAAGCCGCCGCTCTTCTTGGAGTCGTAACTGAAGTAGGCCTGGCAGTACTTGTCGGTGTTGTCGCCAATGATCTTCACTGAGTTCTTGTTGGCGCCCACGGTGCCGTCAGCACCGAGGCCGTAGAACTTGGCTTCGAAGATGCCCTCGCCGCCCAGCGCCATCTCCTTCTCTAGGGGCAGCGACGTGAAGGTGACGTCGTCCACGATGCCGAGGGTGAAGTGGTCTTTGGGCTCCTCTTTCTTCAGGTTGTCGAAGACGGAGATCACCATGGTGGGCGTGGTGTCGCACGATCCGAGTCCGTAGCGGCCTCCGATGATGAGCGGGCGCTCTGCCTGGTCGTAGAAGGCGCTCTTCACGTCGAGATAGAGGGGCTCGCCCTCTGCGCCGGGCTCCTTGGTGCGGTCGAGCACGGCGATACGCTTCACGGTCTTGGGCACTGCCTCGAGGAAGCGTGCCACGCTGAACGGGCGGTAGAGGTGTACGCTCACCATACCTACCTTCTCGCCCTTGGAGAGCAGGTGGTCGATGGCTTCGCGGGCGGCCTCGGTGACGCTACCCATGGCGATGATGATGCGCTCGGCGTCGTCGGCACCGTAGTAACTGAAGAGTTTGTACTCCCTGCCGGTGATCTTGCTCACGGCGGCCATGTATTTCTCCACGATGGCGGGCACTGCGTCATAGTGGCTGTTGCAGGCCTCGCGGTGTGCGAAGAAGGTTTCGGGGTTCTCGGCCATGCCGCGTGCCACGGGGTGTTCGGGCGTCAGGGCACGGTTGCGGAACTCGCTCAGGGCCTTCTGGTCGATCAGCGGACGGAGTTCTTCCTGGTCGATCTCCTCAATCTTCTGATACTCGTGTGAGGTGCGGAAGCCGTCGAAGAAGTTGATGAACGGCACGCGGCTCTCTATGGTGGCGAGATGTGCCACGGCGCTGAGGTCCATCACTTCCTGCACGCTGCCCTCGGCCAGCATGGCAAAGCCGGTCTGACGGCAGGACATCACGTCGCTGTGGTCGCCGAAGATACAGAGGCTGTGTGTGGCCAGCGTGCGTGCGCTCACGTGGAAGACGCAGGGCAGCAGTTCGCCGGCAATCTTGTACATGTTGGGGATCATCAGCAGCAGTCCCTGCGAGGCGGTGAACGTGGTGGTCAGCGCGCCGGCCTGCAACGAGCCGTGCACGGCACCGGCGGCGCCGCCTTCCGACTGCATCTCCTGCACCTTTACGGTGTCGCCGAAGAGGTTCTTACGGCCTTGTGCCGACCATTCGTCGACGTGCTCGGCCATGGGGGAGGACGGCGTGATGGGGTAGATGGCAGCGACTTCGCTGAACATGTAGGCCACATGGGCGGCGGCCTGGTTGCCGTCGCATGTGATCATTTTCTTTTGTTTTGACATAAATGAAATGTGAGTTGAAAGTTTTTTTGTTATGTTTGCAGTGGGGCGGCGCGCCGTGTAGTAATATGCGGCAACCGGCCCAGGCTGGGTGCGGGGCCGGTTGTCGGGGCGCGCGCCGCGTTCAGTACAGGAAGCCAAAGAACCAGAGCGGAATATCCTGTGCGCGGCCTATTTCAAGGTTGTAGCGGGCGAAGATGGCACCCTCGGGGGCCTTCACACGCTTGAGTTTGTCGCACACGCAGATGTCGTACTTGTCGTTCACGCGGAACTGGCCGGGACGCTTGCCACGCTTCACGTCGTGGTGACGCCACAAGCAGTTCACGAAGTAGGTTTCGTAGCGATTTTGCTCGTCCATGTTCGACGCGTTGAGCGCGTACATCAAGTTCGTGTTGTGGAGTTTGATGGCGGCGGGCTTCTTGGGGAAACAGTCGCCGATGTGGTAGATCATGTTGATGAAACGGCCCTCTTCGAGGTACTTCAGGTAGTTCATCACCGTGGCGCGGCTGGTGCCTATCTCTTCGGCCAACTTGCTGATGTTGGGCGAGATGTCCTCGCTGATAGCCAGCAGATAGAGCAGTTTCTTGATGCGCGAGAGGTATTTGAGTTCTATCTGTTTGGAGAGCAAGATGTCGGTCTCGATCATGGAGTTCATCGACTTGAGCAGGCTCTCGGTGAAGTTGCGATTCTCGATGTAGAAGGGGTAGTGCCCGTGGCGCAGGTAGCGTTCGAAGTGTTCCCACGGCTCCACCTTGCTCACCACGTTCTTGATGAGCAGTTCGTGCTCGGTGATTATCTCGCCGATGGAGTAGGCCCGGAAGTCGTTGCCGGTCTGCTGGTTGAGGTAGTCGCGGAAGGAGAAGCCGTGCAGGTGGTAGAAGCGGCAGATTTGCGAGAGTTCGCTGTTCTCCTCCTCATTGTCGGGCACGGAGGTGGTGGTGAAGATGATGCGTAGCAGGGGATAGCGGTTGTAGCACTCCACGAGCTGCTCTTTCCATCCCTGGAGTTTGAACATTTGGTCGATGAGCAACACCTGCCCGCCGTCTTCCATGAACTGTCCGGCGAATTCCACGATGCCTCAGCCCTGGAAGTAGAAGTTGTTCATTGAGATGAAGAGACACTTGTGCGTGCCGCGTTCAAACCGCTCTTTGGCGTATTGCAGGAGGAAGGAGGTGCGCCCCACACCTCGCGGGCCGCGAATCCCGATCAGCCGGTAACTCCAGTCGATGTTGTCCATCAGGGAGCGGTGTACGGGAAACTTGGCATGCTCCATCCAGAAGTCATGCGTCTGATAAAACTTGTCCATGTTCGCTGTTTTTCTTTTGGTATTAGGTAGCGCAAAAGTAGTTATTTTTCAAAAAACGTGAATTAAAAACCCTATTTTTTCGTTTTTGCGCCTCCGAGAGGCCAGGACAGGCCGCACGCCCGCGCTCCTAGAATAGTGCAGAATGGTTTGCTGCCGTCGTTGTTCCGTTGAAGTTCAAAACAAGGTCCGTGTGACTTTAAAGTCACACCGAGTGACTTTAAAGTCACACGGATATAGTTTTAACGAAGTCCGATGTTGTTTCGTCGCCGTCTGTTGCGGCACGTCAGGAGTGGGAGTTTGCGCTTTAAATGTCGGCGCGCCGTTGCAGGATGAGGGCGAGCACCACCGGCACACCGATAAGTGGTGTGACGGCAGCGGCGGGCAACGTGCCGCCAGCGGCAGGCAGGCGGCATACGATGGCGGTGAGCAGGCAGAGCAACGCACCGGTGAGGGCTGCGCCGGGCAATAAGGTGCGGTGGTCGCTGCGGTGCAGCAGGAAGCGGGCGATGTGGGGCGCGGCGAGGCCAATGAAACTGATGGGGCCGCAGGCGGCGGTGACGATGGCGGTGAGCCAGCCGCACACCACCAGCAGCCCTGTGCGCAGCGGGCGCACACGAATGCCCAGGGCTGCGGCATAGTCACTCCCGAGGAGCAGTGCGTCGAGCGACTTGGCGAGGAAAGGAAGGGGGATGAGCCCCAGGGCTACGGCCACGGCGAGCCATGCCAGCCGCGAGGAGGGGAGCGCACCGAAGTCGCCCATGCCCCAAAATACAAAGGTCTGCACACCGAAGTCGGTGGCACGGAAAGCGAGCAGGCTGGTGGCGCTGCCCACCAGGTACGACACCATCACTCCGGCAATGAGTACCAGCACGTTGCTGCGCAGCATGGCGGAGCACAGGGCGAGCACTGCGATGACGGCGAGGCTTCCGGCCAAGGCCAGCGACACGGTGAGCAACGTGCCTCCCGCGGTGAGTGCTCCGCCGATGGCCACGCCGGGCAGTAGCAGGGCCACCGCTGCGCCGAGCGATGCCCCAGCACTCACGCCGAGGATGCCAGGCTCGGCCAACGGGTTCTCCAACACCGTCTGCATCAGCAGCCCGCCCGCGCCCAGGGCCAGGCCGCAGAGCAGGGCGCTACAGGCGGCGGGCAGGCGACTCTCGAAGATGATGAAGCGTGTGCTCTCGTCTGCACCATCACCAGTAATCGCTCGCCACACATCGGCAGGAGAAATCTCCACAGCGCCCACGAGGAGGCCGCCAGCGGTGAGCAGGGCGACGAGCAGGAGGCTCAGGGAGAAGAAGAGGGTGGGGCGCATGCTTGGGGCTATTCTGAAACGGGACACACATATCGGGGACGGAAGCCCGGCGTGCGCAGTTCGGGATGGAAGGTCTGTACGAGTTCCGCCAGCAACCGCTCGGGATGGAAGGGGGTGTCCTCGTAGAACGGTGTGGCAAACGTGTTGATGCCGAATATGCGTCGCTCGCGCCATGGACGGAAGAGGCGGTAGCGGGGTTCATCGGCAGCAAGCGAGGCATAGGTGTGGTCGGCAGCGCGCCCGTATTTCACGAGCCAGCAGTCGGCCTGCGCGCAGCGAGCATAGACACGCTCAAAGTCGAGAGCCACAGAGCCGCGTGCGGTGTCGTTGGCAAAGAGATAGGCGAGGCCGGCGTCGCGATAGAGCGTGCCCATCGTGCTACGTCCGCCCGCCACGTACCACACGGGGCCAGTCTTCAAATCCACCATCAGCGTGGGCTTCTCTTTTGCTGCCGCTGTCTTCATGGCCCATTCGCTGTAAGCATGCTCCACCGTGGCGAAGAGCGAGTCGGCACGGGCTTCGCAACCGAATAGCATGCCGTAGAAACGCACCCACTCGGCGCGTGCCAGCGGTGAGGCCTCCATATAGTCGGCACAGACGATGACGGGGATGCCGAGCCGCTCTGCCGGCCCTGGCACGCGGTCACGGAAGGGCGAGATGAACAGCGCGTCGGCACCGGCTGCAGCGATGCGTTCGGTGGCGGGCTGCATGGCAGCGCCGAAGTCTTGAAGTAGTCCTTGCTGCAGGGCTTGCAGGAGCGCCGACGAGCGCACATAGTCCTTGTCGCATAGCCCGCACACAAGGCTCAACGCGCCGAGTTCGTCGGCCAATGCGGCATGGACAGCGCTGAAGGCTGCCGCGCGTTGCAATGGGGTGCGCACCAGTGTGCCCTCGGGCAGTGTGGCGGGCAGCGTGTCGCTCCTCGGGATAAGGATATAGGTGGCGGCGGTGTGCGTGGCGTTCCAAGGGTCGCGGATGTCCACGCGCGTATAGCCGTTGCCGCGCACGGCGGTGAGCAACGTGGCGTGGCGAAAATGCAGGGTGTCGCCAGATGTGGGGACGGGCGCTATGTTGCCACCCGAACACCCCGAAAGGAAGGGAAAGAACACGGCGGCGAGCCACAGGATTGCTGCCGCCGCGCCGCCGTTGGATTTCAGGGGGAGATTCACCGTGTGTCAGTTCTCTATAAACTCACCCATCGCGAGCCTGTAGCGATTGCCGAGATGAGTGACGTAGGCGTGGAACACCAACCACGCCGCCACGTCGATGAGTACCGTCCAGGTGATGTTCAGGTGCAGAGTGAGCAGCGTGTTGAGGGCGATGAAGAAGGTGGAGAACAGCAGGATGGTCACCATCACCCAGCGCGGGCGCATGCCGGTACGCAGCAGTTTGTGGTGGAAGTGGTTCTTGTCGGGCAGGAACGGGTTCTTGCCGTTCGCCATGCGGCGGCACACCACGCGCACCACGTCGAAGAGTGGCACGATGAGCGTGGCAAAAGCAATAGCCATGGTGTGGTTCGTGTCGCTCGGCTCACCGCTCTCGTTGCGGCTCATGTTGATCACGATGAAACTCAGGATGAGGCCCAGCGTGAGGCTCCCCGTGTCGCCCATAAAGATTTTGTGCCCGCGCTTAGAGTTGCCGAAGACGTTGTAGAGCCAGAAGGGGATGAGCACACCCATCGTGGAGGCGCCCAGCAACCCCAGGTAGTATTGCTTGTGGTAGAGGTTCACCACGGTGAGCGCGGCGAGGGCAATGATGCACAACCCAGAGGCCAGGCCGTCCACACCATCCATTAGGTTAATGGCATTGGTGATGTAGATGACCAAGAAGATGGAGATGGGCATGCCGATCCATGCGGGCAGGTCGGTGATGCCCTGAAATCCATTGAGCGAGTTGAGCCACGTGCCGCTAATGGCAAGCAACGAGGCGGCCACGAGCTGAGCCACGAACTTGGGCTTGTAGGTCACCCCCGTCAAGTCGTCGGCGATGCCGATGAGATAGAGAATGGTCATGCCCACCACGAGCATCAGGTACTTGCAGAGCATGTCGAGCGGGGCAATGCTCGTGGAGATGCTGAGCCCGAGCAGGTAGCGCGCGCCGATGCTGAAGCCACAAACGATGATGATGGTGGGGAAGAACGACAATCCGCCCAGGCGTGGCACGGGCGTCTTGTGCACGCTGCGTTCGTTGGGGATGTCAAAGAGCCTCTTCTTGTGGCTTACGTAGAGGATGCGCGGCAGGATACCAGCCCCAATCACTACGGCGAGTAGCATCGCGCCGAGGATGTAGAGTTCGTTCCAGAAAGTGGCTATGGTGTTATACATGGCTATTGGAAATTGAGGTTGATTGGGCTATGATGTGGCAAAAGTAACCAAACTTTTTGAGCGGCGCGTTGTCGTTTCGTGTTTTTTGGCAATTGTGCGCTGCGTTTCCAAGCCTCAGGCTGTCAGCCGGCCCTTGCAAGTCCGCAGGTGCTGTCAGAACACGTAGCCGAGGTTGATGAACACGTTGGGCTTGCGCGTCTTGGTGGAGTAACCCACCGTGGCGCCGAGCGGGCCGAAGGGGGTGTTGTAGTAATAGGACACCTCGGTGCCGAAGATGGTGCCGTGGTGTAGCAGGCCGCTGAAGTCTGGACTCTCGGCGGCGAGTGCGGCACGCACGATCAGGTAGTTGTTCGTGCCCATGCGCTGTTGCCCTTTCAGTTGCAGGGCCACGAAGTGCGGCTGTGCGCGTTCGATGTGGCCGGTGCCGGGGAAGGGCATCTGTTGTTCGATGTAGTGACTGTGCCATTCGCCGCCAACCACGTTGTTGTAGAGCGTAGGCAGCCCGCCGCCAAAGAGAAGCCTGCCGTAGGCTGCACCTTGCAGGGTGAAACGGCTACTAAGCGGGAAGTTCATGCGCCACGACGCGCTCACGTCGCTCAGTCCGTTGCGGTCGCCGAGGTGTGCGAAGTCGTCGGTGCGGAAGCAGTATTCACCACGGAACTTCGCGCCACGCGAGGGGAAGTACCAGTTGTTTTCGGAGTTGTAGGTGGCGCGAACGAAGTAGTTGAAGTAGTGGTCGTTGGTCACGCGCTCGTCTACGTTGTTGACGTGGTGGTCAACGAGTACGTCGGAGTAATGAAAATGGTCCCACCGCAAGCCTGCGCTGAGGCTGAGGTTGCGCACGTTGATATAGAACGGTGCGAGTTCGGCGGTGTAGTGATAATAGGTGAGGTTGTAGTCCTTGTCGCCCTTGGCGTAAACGTCCACCTCGCAGCGCCGCGCTGCCAGGGAGAGATTGAGGCGGTTGATGCGGCGCGGGTGTAGGAACAGGTTGGCGCGTAGCATGGAGCGCTTGCCCAGGCGCAGGGTAAGGTCGAGGTCGGTGGGGATGCGGGTGCGCATGGGAATGTCGGCGTTGAGTTGCAGGGCCGCCATCTCCTCGGTGTCGAAGCGTATGCCGAGGCCGGCCTGTACGGTCTTCTTGCTGCCGGCGGTGAACACCATCCTGGCGTTCCCCTCGCTGGTGGGGACAACGCGGCTTGTGGCGTCCTTATAGAAGAGGTCCATGCGCATCGTTGTGGTCACGAGGTCGGCCTGGCTGACATTGATGCTGTCGCCCTCGCGCAGCCCGAACTTGCTGCGCAGATAGGCCTCGTCGGAGGCGGTCATGTTCACAAACTCCACGCGCTCCAACTTCACCCGTCCTTGTGGCAGCCCAGGGCGAGCAGGGCGTGTCATCGCATGACGCTCGGCAATGGTGCCAATGCGTGTGCGCAATGCCAAAATTTCGTCCCAGTGCGCCATTGCTTCCTCCTCGCCGCGCCTGATGAGCGTATCGATGGCGGTGGGGGAGAAACTGGCTGAGGAGTAGCCTTTGGTGTTCACACGGAACACGAGGTCGCTGATGGCCAGGTTGTCATCGTACTTGTTCTTACAATTCACGTCCACGATCTGTCCCAGTATGCTCGCCGCGCTGCCCAGGTCGTCGGCGGTGCGTGGCTCGCCCTGCACGCTCACGCCGATGATGATGTCGGCGCCCATCTCGCGGGCGAGGTCGGCAGGATAGTTGTTGCGCAGACCGCCGTCCACAAGCACCTTATCGCCCAACCTCACGGGGGCAAACACGCCCGGGATGGCCATTGATGCACGCATGGCTTGGGCGAGGCGCCCACTGTGGAAGTCGTGCTCCGAGTTATCAACAATGTCCGTCGCCACACAAGCGAAGGGGATGGGCAGATGGTTGAAGTCGATCGAATCACCATAGCCGGCGGTGAGTTTGTCGAAGAGGTCGTCAATGTTCTTGCCCTTGATGAAGCCGCCATCGGCGATGTCTCTCTTCTTTCGTAGGCTCAGGCCGCGCCAGAGGAAGTAAGTGTTCTGTTTTTCACGCTCCTCGATGCGCGCCAGGCTGAGGTCCTCGCGGTCGGAGAGCAAGAAGGTCCAGTCCTGGTTGCGTACGATAGAGTCCAGTTCGGTGGCAGTGTAACCTACGGCGTAGAGGCCGCCCACAATGCTTCCCATCGACGTGCCGGTGACGATGTCCACGGGGATGCCGGCACGTTCTAATACTTTCAGCACACCGATGTGGGCCACACCTTTCGCCCCGCCGCCGCTCAGCACCACGGCCACACGCTTCCGGCCTGTCTGTCTGCCGGCGGGCTGCGCAGTACTGGTGACGGCCAACAAGAATAGGGCTGTCACGATGGAGAAGAGGAAGCGGCGCATAGTTAAGGGAATGAAGGTAGAGGCTGTTGAGGGAAAAGGCTCGGCTGTGCCGTACTCAACGTTCGGGAGCGGTGGTAAGGATGGAGCGGTAGCGCCTGCCATCGCGCAGCAGGGCCATTGCGGTGGCGAGCGGGAGGTCGTCGCGCAGGTTGTATTCTGCCAGTCCGGCTTCGCCGTAGGCTATCTCGGCGATGGTTTGCTCCAAGAGGTGCTTGATGGGTTTCCGCCAGCGTTCCATCACCAGCCCGAGGTCGGGAGAGAGGCGTGCTTCGAGCGCGTCAAGTTGCGAGGCAACATCGCTGTCGTAACCCTCGGCACGAATGGCGTTGCGCAGCGCGACGAGGGCCTCACGGCTGCGGGTGCCGTAGTCGATGTCACTGCCGCTGACGGCTTGCTTGAAGGCAGCGAAGTCCTCTTCGCTGATGTGGAAGGCAAAGGGGCTCTCTGGCATCTGATGGGTGCACACATATTCTGTGGCGAACTCGTAGAGCACGTCGCTCTCGGCAATTTTGACAACGATTCCAGAGATGGTGTCGCCCTCGGTTTCTATATCGGGCTTGATGCCACCGCCTTCATAGACCGTTCTGCCCGCCGAGGTCTGGAAGGGACGCGAAAGGCTGTCGGGACGTGCGGCATGTGTGCCGTCGGCGTTGCGATGACTATAGTCCACGGCTTGTATGCAACGCCCGCTGGGTATGTAGTATCGGGCAGTGGTGATTTTGAGCAGTCCGCCATAGGGCAGGTCGTAGGTGCTTTGCACAAGGCCCTTGCCAAAGGTGCGCCGGCCCACGATGACGGCGCGGTCGTAGTCTTGCAGCGCGCCAGCGGTGATTTCGGCAGCGGAGGCCGATTCGCCATCGGTGAGTACGACGAGTGGCACACGCTCATCAATGGGGTCGGAGTTGGTGTAGTACACCTCGTTCTTGAGGTGCTCGTTACCGCGTGTGCGCACCACTTCGGTCTCCTTGGGGATGAATAGTGCCACGGCGTCAACTGCCGCGCTGAGTAGCCCGCCGGGGTTGCCGCGGAGGTCGATGACGATGCCGTGTGCGCCACGTTGCAGCAAGGTGGCCGTAGCCTGCCGCAGTTCGGAGCCAGTGTTCTCGTTGAAACGCATCAAGCAGATGTAGCCGACGCTGTCGCTCACCATGGCGGCGTAGGTCACGCTCTTTTGCTCAATGAGTCTGCGCCTCACGGTGTAGGCCCTGGGGCGCGTCTGCCCTGGGCGTTGCACAATGATGTCGATGGTGCTCCCTGGCTCGCCGCGCAGTGCCGCTGCTACTTCAAGAGCGTAGGCGGCAAGGTCTTCCGGGCTGTCCGAGGCGGCCTCGCCCAGTTCGCGAGCCCCCACGCGCAGCAGGATATCGCCAGGCCGCAGCCCTCCTGTCTCTGCAGGGCCTCCGTGTTCCACAGTGGTCAGCATACAACGGCGTTGGGAGCGCAAGGAACGCAGACTCACGCCGATGCCGGCATAGCGTCCGGAAACGAAGTTGAGGATTTCATCGTGACGCTCTTCGGGATAGTAAATGGTATAGGGGTCGAGTTCCGACAGCATGTGGCTGATGCCGGCCTCCACGAAGCGGCGCGGATTTACCGTGTCCACATAGTGCAGGTCCACACGGCTGAGGATGTTGGTGAACACGTCCATCTGTCGGGCGAGTTCAAAGTCGTGGTCCGACGACTGCGCGCGGCAGGGAGCAACGGCAGCAATGGCCGCCAGCGTGACAATATATATAATACGGAGTGGGCAGTGCATGGCTCAGATGGTCTATCGATTGGCAATCGTGGCACATTGGCTACGTATCTTCTGCCACACGGCTTCATCAAGTGTGGTGCCCACCGTTTGGATCACCTCCGACGCCAGCAACGTGCCGATCTCGGCAGAGGCGCGCAGCGTATAGTCGTTTGCCAACCCGTAGAGGAAACCCGCGGCGAAGTAGTCGCCTGCGCCGGTAGTGTCGATAGGCACAACGCTCCGCGCCGGCACCGTCACGCGTTCCTCCCCGCGTGCAACCATCGCCCCGCGCTCTCCCACCTTGACGACGGCCACGGGGCACACGGCGGCGAGTTTTTCAAGAGCCTCCACTGGTCCTTTGTCCGTGAAGGCGGCGGCCTCCTCTTCGTTGGCGAACACGATGCTCACCTTGCCGAGCAGATAACTGAAAAAGTCGTGGTCGGCCTCCACAATGTTGTATGAGGCGAGGTCAAGGCTCGAAACCAGCCCCGCGGCGCGTGCCATGCTGTAGGCACGGTCGATGAGTGTGTGGTTCTGCGTGAGGTATCCTTCCACGTGGAAGTATCCGTAGCCGTCAAACATACGCGGATTGAGGTCCTCGGCTGTCATTCCCGCCGCCACGCCGAGATGTGTGCCGAAGGTGCGTTGTCCGTCGGGCGAGATGAAGGTCAGGGCCACCCCCGAGGCTCCTTCGGCCTCCACGCGGTGGAAACGTATGCCGTGGCTGCGGCAGTTCTCCGTGAAGAAGTCGCCGCTCTCGTCGTCGCCCACACACCCTATAAAGCCAGGCTCCATGCCGAGGTTGGCCAAAGCGAGGATGGTGTTGCCAGCAGAGCCACCGGTGGCGCGTTGTAGCGGTAAGGCGTCGATTTCCTTGCGAAGTTCAATGTATCGGGCGGTGTCAATGAGTTGCATTGAGCCCTTGGGCAGCCCGAGGCGGGTAAGCGCGGCATCATCGTCGATGCGGGCGAGCACATCCACAAGCGCATTGCCCATTCCAAGCACTTTTTTCATCATTTTGGCAAATTTCGGCACAAAGGTATTGCTTATTTGAAAATCCTACCTTATTTTTGCACCGCTATTTCGCTCGGGGGGCTTTTTTAAGCCCCAAAAAGCTTGCTTCAGTAGCTCAGTTGGTTAGAGCACCTGACTGTTAATCAGGGGGTCGTTGGTTCAAGCCCATCCTGAAGCGCACTTTGGGGTGCAACCGGCGAGATAGCAAATGCTTCAGTAGCTCAGTTGGTTAGAGCACCTGACTGTTAATCAGGGGGTCGTTGGTTCAAGCCCATCCTGAAGCGCTACATTAAAAGCCGAGAGCCAAGCAGTGGATAGATACCAGCCGCTTGGCTCTTTTCTTTGGGCTATTCCGCGCCGCGTTCGAAGACGTTGAGGTGTTGGCCGGCGAGGGCGGCGGAGAGGTAACTGAGACGGCAGGGGGCGGCTGCGCGAAGGGTCTCGGCGAGGGCGTGCAGCGTGGCGCCGGTGGTGATTACGTCGTCGATGAGAAGGAAGTGCGGATAGCGGTTTCCTTTTTCTTTCAAAGGCGAACCATTGCCAACGTTGCGCAGTGTGTCCGCGTCGGCAGCAGAGAAGATTCCAGCCACATTTTCACGGCGTTGCTGGGTGGATAGGTTGGTTTGCGTGGGGTTGTCCACGGTGCGTGCCACGAGGTCTGTGCGTATGGGCAGGCCAGTGACGGTGGCGATGCCCTGGGCAATGGCTTCGCTCTGGTTGAAGCCGCGGTCGCGCAACTTACGTGCTGAAAGTGGAACGGGTACCAGCGCGTCCACGCTTTCGAAAAAGCCTTCTGGCTCAAACTGGTGTGCCATCATTTCCCCCAGGAATACGCCCACCGCCGGGCGATCGCCATATTTCATAGCATGAATGAGGCGGAAGGTTGCGTTTTGGTGGCGATAGACGAGCATGGCTACGCCGCGCTGTGTGCCCTCGATGTCATAGAAGAGGCGCACCACGGCATTTTCCGACCGGCTGTCCAGGTGTGTCAGCGGCAAGGTCGTCAGGCAGGCGCCGCAGACGTGTTCCTCGCCGCCGCTCAGCGTCTGCCCGCATACGAGGCATCGGCGAGGAAACAGCATGTCCCATGCGCTGCTGAGGTATCGTGTGAGCGGCCCGAATCGCATGGCAATCAGCGTGCTGACGTTTGTTTGTTGCCCTGCCGCTTTCCCCCGTCGACGGGTGGTGGCGCGTTGTAGGCACCACAGTGTGGACAATTCCCTGGCACGGTGGCCATCAGCCTGCCGCACTTGCCGCAGCGGTAGTGACGCCCTCGGTTGGCGCGCCACAGGCGGTGGAGCAGTATGCCCCAGTATGCGACCAGCATGGCATAGCCCACGTAGATAAATTCTGTGGTGAGGGAGAAGAGGATAAACACCATGCCGCACCTCGCTGCCAGTTCCGCCGCGAACTCAATGGCCTTTGCTGGCGGCAGACGGCGCCACACATCGTCGAGCACGGCCAGCGTCATCACACCGAGCAGCCATGCCGAGGCGAGAAACACCGAGAGCACCGGCGGCAGTCCGTCGGCAAAGGGGTTGAGCGTAGGGTTGAAGTAGAACTCTGTCCAGGTGTGCGGCGCGATGTGCCATACGGCGGCGTAGAGCAGACCACAGAGCGAAACGCACATCCTCAGCACAATGGGGTAGGGGCTTCCCTGTAATTGCAGCACGGGTTCGATGCGCCGCCGCCGATAGGCGAAAAAGGCGATTACTACCAGCGCGATGGTGATGCCATAGAGGTTAAGCGGTGTGTGCAGGCGCGAGAAGCGGTGTATGTAGCGCGATATGGGGTCGTCGGGGGCAGCGCGAGCCAGCAGTTCGCCCTCCTTGCTCCATCCGGCGGTGCCTCCTTGTGCTGTGAGGTACACCCATGTGCTGTCGTTTGTGGAGTCGGGCACGTTGGCTATTGTTGTCACAGCGAGGCGTGTGCCGGCGCGCACCACCATTGTGTCTGGCACCACCGTCTCTGCCGTGCGCAGCGCATCGGCATCGCTCGCTTGTGGGAGCAGGCGCACTGGTGAGTCGGTAACGTATAGTCGCAGGGAGTCCGAGGTGCGGAACACGTCGCCCCGCCAGTAGTGGTGCGTCATCACGAATCGCGCGCTATCGATGCTGCCTATGCTGTCCGTGCCGTCGCTGTCGGAGGCCGAGGGATAGGCATAGTGGCATGAGGCGGCCAAGACGAGTACGACCAGCGTCAGCACGAGTGAAAAAAGGCGTGAGAGGGTGTGCGGCATAGGGGCGTCGGTGGGGAAAGTGGGTGTGCGCGTCTTGTTCATTCGGGTTGCATCACGCGCATTTCGCATCGTGCGCAGTCGAAATCCAGGGGGAACGTGCGTCCGTCGGGCAGGCGCAGTGCGAGGGGCGGCGTCAGGCGTTGTGCACCGCCTTCCTTCAGGCAGGCGCCGAGTTCGCGCCGCAGGCAATAGCGGCAGGTCATCAGTGCGGCTCCTGAGGCTTCGCGCAGTTCGTAGGCGGGGGCTATGTCCTCCGCACCGCGCGTTTCATAGTAGGCCCGTGCCGCTGCGTTGGACACGTTGGCACTATAGTCTAAGGTGTGGGGCGCTTGGGTGCGCTTCTTTGCCGGATGCAGGCGCGTCGGGCGCTTGTAGGCCGCTCGGTGTGCGTCGGTGAGGGCCTCCACGAGGGCACGCCGCCAGACCGACAGCGTACTGGCGGGGATGAAAGCCTCGGTGTGCACTCCTATCTCGTCAGCCCGCCATGGTGTGCCGCCCAGCCGCGACAATTGTGTGCGTATCTGCTCCACCTGCGGCGATTTCGACGCTTCGTGGTGCGCCGTGAAATGGAGCGTCGTCCGCACGCCGCCCTCGTCGTGTGCTTGCAGTCTAAACCCCTCGGGCGTCTCGCTGAGCGCGATGTGTAGGGCAAGGGTGCGTTTTGCGGTGGGGCGAGCCAGGGTGTGTTCAAACTGTGCGTCGTGGTTGCGAAACACTGGCGTGCCGGGGCTGATGCGCTGCGGCTTGTGCGGCCACACGGTGCTGCCTTCGGCGCGGTTCACCCTGAAGCCCTGCATGCCGTTCGTAGTGTCGGAGTAGCACAGGCCATCACCTGCCGCCAGCGTCACGCCGTCGAGTAGCCTCAGTCTCATCTCGCGCGGAGAACATTTCATCACCGTTCCTATTCGCTTGCCGCGCGAAGCCGGGGTGTCGAGCGACGCCATCGGGACGTTGGGGCCGTGCAGGAAATAGTCTGTGAAGCCACGGTTGAACGAGCGTGCCACGTCGGGCTGAAAACCTATCTCGCTACGGCCCTGGCTGCTGTGGCAGTAGTCGTCGGGCCGGCGGCGTATGATGTCGTCGATCAAGGCCCTGTAGTCCGCCACAGTGTTTTTCACGTAGGCCGTGTCCTTGAGCCGCCCCTCTATCTTGAACGACGACACGCCGGCGTCCATCATCGCTTCGAGCGATGCCGAGCGGTTGAGGTCGCGCAGCGAGAGCAGGTGCTTGCCTGTGCGCACCGCGTGTCCTCGTCCGTCGATCAAGTCGAAGGCCAGGCGGCAAAACTGTGCACACTCGCCACGATTGGCCGAACGCCCGAAGCAGTGCTGCGAGGCATAGCAACGCCCGCTGTAACTCACACAGAGCGCGCCGTGTACGAAGGCTTCTATCGGCACGCTCACCGCGTCGGCCATGTGGCGTATCTCTGTCAGCGTCAGTTCGCGTGCCGCCACGATTTGCGAGAAGCCCGCTGCCTGCAGTTCCGCCGCCTTTTGGGGCGTGCGGATGTCGGTCTGCGTGGAGGCGTGGAGCGCAATGGGGGGCAGGTCCAGGCGCAGCAGGCCCATGTCTTGCACGATAAGCGCGTCGGCCCCGGCGTCGTAGAGTTCGTGGGCGAGCCGCTCAGCGCGTGCGAGTTCGTTGTCGTAGAGAATGGTGTTGAACGCCACGTACACACGCACGCCGTAGAGGTGTGCAAAGTCGCACAATTCCCTGATGTCGCCCACCTCCACCACAGCCGCTACCCGTGCGCCAAAAGCCGGGCCGCCGATATAGACCGCGTCAGCACCGTGAAGCACCGCCTCGCGGCCAGTGGCGGCGTCGCGCGCGGGAGCGAGCAGTTCGATGGGGCGGGGAAGAGAAGGATGGGGGAGGCTCATAATCGCAGGAGGTGTGGCCGACAGTGCGGCAAAGATACGCTTTTCAGCCCGTCCGTTTGGGGGAGGTGGGCGGTTTTCTGAGCCTAAGCCATCGCCTTTGCCGTCTGTGGGATGTAGAAAACTGCCCATTTCTTGCCCAATGTGCAAGAAAATGGCGGCACGACACTTCGATTTCCTGAGGGTTTGCCTAATTTTGCAGCCGAAACCAAATTTTCACCCACAAATGGACGATTACCATCCGGAAAGCAGCGACTATCGATCGTGCCGCCGCACGCACCACGCAAGTGCGCGCCGCGCACCAGTACCACAAACCGACTGACCGGAGGGAACTTCGCCAAGGCCATTGCCAAAAGGCGCGCTTCCCATCCTGGCCGTCATTAACAGGGAAGCCTTCTTATGCGAACCTTTTGGAACTTCAACCACACCCTGCGCAATCTCGACGCCTGGCAGAATGGCTGCTGGACGCAAATCACCTGCCCTACGCAGGAGGATGAGGATTTCCTCACCGAGGAACTCCATATTCCTGCCTATTTCCTCGACGACATTCGAGACAAAGACGAGCGTGCCCGCTACGACTACGACGAGGGCTGGCAACTCATCATCCTACGCATACCCTATGTGCGTGAGGTGCAGAGCCGCACGCCCCACACCACCATCCCCCTGGGCATCATTCTCAAGGGCGGTGTCTGCGTGACGGTCTGCAACTACGAGACGAACATGATGATCGACTTCGTAGCCTACCAGCAGAAGCGTGGCTCGGGCTTCACCGACTCCGTGGACTTCGTGTTCCGACTCTTCCTCTCCAGCGCCGTATGGTACCTCAAACGCCTCAAGCAGATCAGCACCCTTATTGAAGAGGCTAAGCGCAACCTCGAAGATCGTGTCATCGACAACGAAGATCTGATCAGCCTCTCACGCTTGCAGGACAGCCTGACGTACTTCATCACCAGCATACGTGGCAACGAGACGCTGCTTTCTAAGTTGAAATTCAAACTCCCTGTGGACGAACTCGACGCAGATCTCATTGAGGACGTGAACATTGAGATACACCAGGCACGCGAGACCGCCAATATCTATTCCCATATCCTCGACAGCACGATGGAGACCTATGCCAGCGTGATCAACAACAACATGTCGGGCGTGATGAAGCAGATGACCAGCGTGAGCATCATCCTGATGTTCCCCACGCTCATTGCCAGCATCTTCGGCATGAACCTCATCAACGGCATGGAGGACCACCTCTGGGGCATGCCGCTCGTGGTGGTGGGCTCGGTGGTGGTCACCGGCGCGTTCTACTGGATGTTCCGCCGCAGGGCGTGGCTCTGACCGAGCGGTGAGCCTGCCGGACGCGGTAGGCACGTTGCACACGTTCCTGACGTGGGGACAAATTGGCGCACCGGCGTCTGCTATCCTCCTGCTGCCCCGCCAGATTTTCGCCTCTCCCACCTCGAAAAGACAGCCCGCGACCTCGGTACGACTACCTCCGATCTAGGCAAAACAAACTCGGACTTCGTTTAAACTGCAAAGCCAATAGTTTAAACGAAGTCCGAGATAGTTTTGTGGATAACAGGCCGCCGAAGCGCGCCTATACAGTCCGTCTTTCTTTTCTGCTCCGTGGTGCAAAGATAATCCGATCGCACCGCGGCGGGCAAGGACATTGTGCAGCCTTGTTGCCCCTCGCGCCGCTTGCCCTACTCCGTGGCCTGGCGTTGGTAGCAGCCCATGTCGGGGGTAGCGCCGCGCGGTCGGCCCAGGAGGTCCAGGGGATAGTAGGCGGCGGTCACCGATGGGTCGGCGCTGCCCACGGCCTGGCTCTCGGCGCAGAGGCCGAAGGTGAAGACCAATGTGGTGAAGTCGAAGGCCGGCTCAAAATTGTCCTCACGGCATACGCTGGCATCCGCATTGTCCCACAGGCAGGCGTTGGCGATGGCAGGATCGTCCACAGGGTCGGTGTCCAGCAGGCAGTGGTCGAAGCGGAAGTTAAAAGCAGCCGCGGCATCGTCGTGGGCGCGCTCGGCCATCACCTCGTCGGTGCTGTAGCCCGTGATGATGGTGTTTAGGAACTCGGCGCGCAGCAATGGCAACGGGTCGCCCGAGGCGTCGGCATTGGTGAACGTCAGCGCTGCACCGAAGCCGCCCGTGAAGGAGTAGAAACGCCCTATGGTGCAATGCACGAACACCGCGTCGCCACCCCGCAGGGCGACGCACCCCGCGCCTCCGTTGGTGATCTGGCTGTTGCCCACGAATATCTTGCTGTTCTCGGCCTCGAGGCACAGACCGCTCATGTTGTGCACCACGCTGTTCTCCATGCGCAGCCGTTCCGTGCCGGCGTCGCCGCCGTTCTCCACAAGTATGCCGAAGGTGGCGCTGTGGATGTCGGCGTGGTCGATGACGTTGCCGGTGCTCCCGGCCTTGATGACGATGCCGCCCCATTGCGCAGGAATGCGGTCGTAACTCTGATTGTTGAACATGTCGCCCAGGCGGTCGCCGCGCACCACCACGGGAGCCTCAGCCGTACCTTCAGCCTTCAGCGTACCATGCACGATGAGCCGCGCTTGCGGGTGCATCCACAGACGTGTGCCTGCGGGCAACGTGAGTGTGGCTCCGGCGGCCACGACAAGGCTGTCGAACACCTGATAGGGGCGTGCCGACGATAGGCGCGTGTCGGCAGTGACCTTCACGGCGCGCATCTTCACCACGCTCTGCCCGCTGGCCTCGAGCACCACCTCTGTGCGTGCGCCGCCCTCAGTGATGAGCACCAGGCGGTCGCGCACAAACTGCGGTTCGTCAGCATCAGCGTCGGGCAGGTTGGCCATCAGAAACACGCTCGCGCTGTCCTTGCCGGCCACCTCGAGGCTCACCGCGCCGCCGTCCTCAATCACCGCGCCGTCGATGTTCACATGGAACGGCGAGGCAGCCCCGCCCTCAAGAAACACCTGCGCGATGCGGACGTACTTGTCGGAGGGGTTGAACAGGCGGAAGGTGTAGGTATTGGTGGGCTCGCCGCTAATCACGGTGTCAAAGCGTAGCGTGTCCACGTCGCTCTGTAGAAAGACATCGGGCGAGGTGGTATAGTCCTCGTCCTCGAAGCAGGCGGACAAGAGCAGGCTGAGCAGGAGCAGGAGCAGGAGCAGGGGGGTGTGGCGCATGGGGCAGACGGGCGGGGATTATTCGATGTGAGCGAGCAGGTCGAGCAAGTGGTCCCAAACCATCTGCACAGTGGGGATGAGCAGACGCTCGTCGGGGGAGTGCACGCCCCTGAGCGTCGGGCCGAAACTCACCATGTCGATTTCAGGATACTTCTCGCTGAGCAGACCACACTCCAGGCCGGCGTGGATAGCCAGCACAGCGGGTTCCTTGCCGAAGAGACGCACATAACTCTCGCGTGCGGCTTTGAGCAACTTGCTCTCGGGGTCGAGTTTCCAGCCCGGATAGCCATCGGCGGTCTTCGTGGTGGCGCCGCCTAACTGCAGAGCCGCCGACACCATGGCGCTCATGTTCTTGCGGGCGCTGAGGATGTTGCTGCGCTGGCTCGTCACCACCTTCACGCCCTCAGGCGTGTGGCGCACGCTGGCCAGGTTGGACGACGTCTGCACCAGCCAGTCAAGGTCCTGGTCCATCTCCAATACGCCGTTGTGCACAGCGCGAAGGGCGGCGAGCATGCGCGCCGTCTGCTCCTTCGACTGCGAGGTGGGAAGCATCTGCGCCGTCTCTACCTTCACGTCGAGGTTGGGCTCGGTGGCAGCGAACTCTTCGCGCACCTCGGCGAGGAACACGTTGGCGTCGGCCACAAACTGGTCCTTGTAGTCGGCGGGCAGGGCAATCACCGCGTGAGCATCGCGGGGGATGGCGTTGTGGAGGCCGCCAGCCTGGATGTCGAGCAGGCGCAGGTCGGTCTTCTGCAACGTGTCGTGGAGCAGGCGCACCAGGAGTTTGTTGGCGTTGGCACGGCGCTTCTTGATGTCGTCGCCGCTGTGGCCACCCGTCAGGCCGCTCACCGTCACGCCGAGGGCCACAAAGCCTGAAGGCACAAAGTGCTCCGTCCAGGGGAAGAGGGCTTCGGTGTTCGCGCCGCCGGCGCAACTGATGAAGATCTGCCCCTCGTCCTCGCTGTCGAGGTTGATGAGGTAGCGGCCCGACATGAAGCCGGGCTGCATGGCCGTAGCACCGGTGAGGCCGGTCTCCTCGTCCACGGTGAAGACGCACTCCAGCGGGCCGTGCTTCACGTCAGTGCTTTGCAGGATGGCCATCTCCATGGCCACGCCGATGCCATCGTCGGCACCGAGCGTGGTGCCGCGAGCACTGAGCCATTCGCCATCCACATAGGTGTCGATGGGCTGCGTCTCGAAGTCGAAGTCCAGGCCAGCCTCCTTTTCGCAAACCATGTCCATATGGCTTTGCAAAATCACAACGGGTAGGTCTTCCATGCCGGGCGTGGCAGGCTTGCGGATCAGCACGTTGCCAGCCTCGTCCACAAACGTGGGGAGTCCGAGGTCCTCGCCGAACTGGCGCAGGAAGGCTACCATCTTTTCTTCTTTCTTTGACGGGCGTGGCACTTGGCACACGCGGGCGAAACAATCAAAAACCGATGACGGTTGTAGCATTTCTTGGTGGGTCATAAGGCGTATATGTGTTTTTGTTTGTACTTTTGCTCGCTCTTATCGCGAAGCAAAATTACGCTTTTCCACACATTGCGCCGCTTTCGCACGTAGAAAATTGCAATCAGACCTTGCCGATGCTCAAAACATTCCTTGTCATCCTCGCACTGCTCGCCGCAGCCCTCGTCGCGCTCAGCGTGCGTCTGTTCTTCGGCAAACGCTTCGTGCATACCGACATCAAAGGCAACCGCGCAATGGAGAGCCGAGGCATCAAATGCGCCGTGGAGCAGGAGATGGAAACCATCAGTAAACAAACCACCAACAGATAAATGAAGAAAACCCTTTTCCTCGCCGCTGCCCTTGTGCTCGCGGCCTGCGGCGGCGACAAGCCCGCCGACCAGAAAGGCGCAAAAGCCGCCAGCACCGAAAATAAAACCGAAGCCGGAAAGAACGCCGACAACCAGGGACGCATCGCATACGTCGAACTCGACAGCGTGAACGCCAAATACCAGTTCTGCATCGACCAGAACGCAGCCCTCGAACAGGAGCAGAAAGGCTATGCCAACACCCTGCAGACCAAGGCCAACACCATTCAGCAAGGGATGGCCGACTTGCAGAAGAAGGTGCAGTCGGGACAGATCACCAGCGAGACGCAGTACAACAAGGTGGCACAAGGCCTCCAAGCCCAGCAGCAGCAATACGAGAAACTCGAACAGCAATACACCGAGGCCATCTCCAAGCGTACCGCCGACCTCCAGCAAGCCCTTCAGGACAGCATTGACAACTACATTAAAGAGTTCAACGCAGACGGTCGCTACAGCCTCATCCTCGGCAAGCAGAGCGTATCCATCCTCTATGCCGCCCCGGGCTACGACATCACCGACGAGTTCGTTGAGGGGCTCAACAAACGCTATAAGAAAAAATAATCCGCGCACAGACAGCGCGTATCCGGCGAAAAGCCTTACTTTTGCAGCCGCAAGGCTTGAGGCACAGGCCAATGGCAGCACGTCTGCTGCAAGCCGGACCCAAGGAGAGTTGTCTGAGTGGTCGAAAGAGCCGCACTCGAAATGCGGTGTACGCATTACGTCGTACCGGGGGTTCGAATCCCTCACTCTCCGCTTTTTTATCCTCAAAGGGATGCCACGCCGGCATCCCTTTGGTGCGTTTATAGGCCCCAACCGCCCGTGCACAAAGCCCTCGCAGGCGTTTCATCAGGTGCAGGCTTCCCCCTTTGCCGCACCGCTCCTTGTCCACCGATGTCCGCAAAAGTATTACTTTCTTTAAAGTGACACGTATTACTTATTCAAATTCGTTCCCGTTTTCTTTAATAAGCGTCAATGTTATTAAAATATGCACGCACTTTCTTTAATAACGCCATGGTTTATTTTAATTTTGCAGCAAAATCTTTAATAAGCAAGGTGATGAAGAATTATATTTCTGGAACGTATCTCAATCAAGGCTATTATGTGAGTTTCCAACCGACACTGATCAACAAAGTATGGGACGTGTCGGACCTTTCCTTGTTGTCCCTATTAAGTAAGGCGGACAGGACTATTGGAAGGCTTGATATGTTTTCAGACTATGTCCCAAATGTGGACTTGTTCATATCCATGCACATTGTCAAGGAGGCTATCAAATCATCCAGCATCGAAGGGACTCAAACCAATATCGAAGAGGCTCTTATGGATAAAGAGGATCTGTCGAAGGAGAAACGTGATGATTGGACAGAAGTTCAGAACTACATACAGGCGATGAACACCGCGATTAAGAGTTTACAGAAGATACCATTGTCATCAAGGCTCTTAAGAGAGGTACATAAAACGTTGATGTCAGGGGTGCGCGGCCTACACAAGCAGCCTGGGGAGTTTCGCCGTTCCCAGAATTGGATAGGGGGGACAAGGCCCGACAATGCCGTATATGTTCCACCTGCACACACGGAAATACCTTCTTTGATCAATGACATGGAGCAGTTTATACATAACCCGGCCTGCGATTTGCCCGACTTGATAAAAGCCGCGTTGTTGCATTATCAGTTTGAGGCTATCCATCCTTTCAATGACGGCAATGGGCGGACTGGACGCTTGCTCATCACCTTGTATCTAGTTAGTAAAGGTGTCATATCACGCCCTATATTGTATCTTTCGGACTTCTTTGAAAAGCATCGGTCTTTGTACTATGAGAAGATCCGTTCTGTGCAACAACTCAATGACATGACGGGGTGGGTCAAGTTCTTTCTTGAGGGAGTTATTGAGACGGCAAATAACGGCACGGAAACGCTCAACAAGGTTTTAACGCTTAAGCAGAGTTATGGTGAAATCGTCAAGACAATGGGAAGCAAGTCTGCAAACGGATTAAAACTTTTAGATTATTTATATCAACATCCGTTCGTTGATACAAAACAGGTTGCTTCCATTCTCTCTGTATCATTCCCGTCTGCAAGCACTTTGTTAAAGGAGATGCAAGGAAAAGGGATGCTGTCGGAAATAACTGGTGCTCAGCGGGGTAAGAAATATGTTCTGAAACAATATCTCCAAGCGTACATCTCATAATTAGTGCGTGTGCAAAAAAAAAGGAAAACCGCTGCGACGCCCCACGCGTCGCAGCGGTTTGTGTTGGGTTGAGGTTGTGCCGGTGGGCACAACGGGAGGGTGGGGGCGGGGATTAGTTAGCCCATTCCATTACGAACTCTACGCGTACCTTGTAAGGCTCGTTAACACCTTCGGCATTCACCTTGCTGTTGAAGGCGAGGCGCAGGCAGTTGCTCTCGATCTGTGCGCTGATGCCGAGTTCGCCGCTGAGGTATTCGTTGCTGTAGAAGTCGTCGGGCCAGTCGATATCGACTTTGCCGTCAGCGCCGATGCTCTTGACTTCGCCGATGTCCCACTTTCCGTTGCTATAGACGATGAGGATGGAGCCGTTCTTGGAGATGGAGACGCTGGTGATCTTGGCCAGGCGGCCGTTCTCTTCCAGGTTTGGGCCCATCTTGACGTTGGCGAGTTTCGGCTGGGCGTCAATGTCTGCGGCAATTGCTACGAGGTCGTCGGCGAGGGGTACGCGGAAGTTCTTGCTGTAGGAGTCGGAGCCGAGGTCGCCACCTTCTACCTTGATGTTGGTCTGGATTATGTTCCAGGTGCGGCATACGCGGTTCAATACTTCAGCGATGCTTACCCGAGAGATGATGGTGCTCATCACGAGGCTCTGTGCCGCGAGGGGGCCGGCGTCGAGGGTGAGTGTGTTGTTGCTCAGGTTGAACGTGCCGCCGAGGTCTACGAGGATGATTTCGTCGCCGTTGCGGGTGTACTTGCTGACGTAGGCGTACTGGCCGCCGTCTGCATCTTTCAGTGCGCGGGTGCTGATGTTGCCAAGTATGTCGCCGCCCTTGGACTGCAGCAGTGCAAGGCCGTCTTCGGTGAGTTTGAGGACGATTTCTTCGATGTTGGTGCCGTTGAGGAGTCCAGATTCTTGTGTGATCTGGTAGAACTTGTCGGCGAGTTCTTGGAACTGTGTCTCGGTGAGTTCTTTGCCGACGTAACTGTTGTTGTCGTCGTCATCGCCGCCGCAGCCTACGAAGGCGAACGGGAGAGCCAGGAGGCTCAGGAGGATGAAATACTTTTTCATTGTGTAAAAGGATTTAGTGAATGGTTTTGTGGTGTTTGCGATGGTGTTGGGCTGTGCCGTTTGGCACTGGTTAGAAGATGCGTCCGTTGATGCGGATGTTGATGACTGGCCATACGAAGATGCCGTTGATGATCTTGATGGCTTTGCGGCAGTCTGATGCGCTGCTGTCGCGGTCAATGTCTTGATACCTCACTTCTTTCATTCCTCCGTGGAGGATGTCGTCGTTGTAGGCATAGACTTTGGGTTTGCCCCAGAACTGCACGCCGAGGTCGCAGGTGACGGCTACGCGGTGCTCGCGGGGCACGGCGCGTCCGAAGCCGATGCCGAGGTAGGGCTTGAAACTGTTGGCACGCACGTGGATGTTGGCGATGCCTTCGGTGTTGGCGCCGAAGGGCTGTCCGCCGATGAGGATGGCGCCGCCGTTGCGCAGGATGCCGTCGTCGTCGATCTCGGTGTTCTTGGCTTTGACGACGTTCTCTTTGCCGAGGTAGAAGCCTACGGTGAAGTGGAAGGCGCTCTTCTTGGAGGGATAGATGTCGAAGAGCAGTTTCCAGTCGGTCATGTTGAGTTTGCCTTTGGCTTTCACTTTGTTGTCGTACTCTGCTCCGGTGGCGAGGTCGGTGGTGGTGTAGAGTTTTACCTTGTCGCTGTAACTGAAGGCGGGCATGAAGGATACGCCTGTGCGTGCTTGCACATACTGGCCGATGGGCATGGCGGCTTCGAAGCCGATACCGTCGGTACCGAGTGAGAAGCCCAGGCCCAGGTGGTTGAACATTTCGCTGTCTTGTGCCTTGAGGCCTGTGGGCAACAGCAGGGCGAGGCCGAGTGCGAGGATCGTGAGTTTCTTCATAGCGGTGTATGTTTAGGGGGTTGATATTGTCGGTTTGCTTTTGCTGGGGCTGGGGGCTATGGGTTGGTTGGCACGGCAAAGATAGATATTATATTTACAAACTCCAAAGTATATGCGTCAAAACTGCGCAATTTGGTGATAATTGCCTGCTTTGCAGGGTGGGCTTCGAGCCGTTCGGTTGGTTTTGCGCGTGAGTAGAGTAGTACTTTAATGCTTCTTGAGTGGTACTGTAGAGGCTCTTGAGTGGTACTGTAGCGTGTGCGTGGTGCTGTGCTGCATTGACGAAGTCCGCCCCCGTGCGGCTGGGCTGCACGGGGGCGGGGAGTGGTTTGTGGATGTGAGTCGCTGTGTGGACTTATTCGTTGGGGATGTTGGGCGTGGTGCCGAACTCTACTTGGAACATGTCCTTGCTGTTGGAGATGGCGTTGACGATGCTCTCGTCGATGGTCTGCAGCGTGCCGTCGGCTACGAGGGCGTCCATGTCGGCCTTGAACTCTTCGAGCATTTCGGGTGTCATGAGGTGGTAGAAGTTGCCGTAGTCGCCGATCTTCTGTGCGATGGTGCGCAGGAAGCCCCAACGCTCGAAGTAGGGCACGAGGTTGTAGCCTGTGGCGCGCGATGCCTTGCGGATGAAGTTGAAAATGAAGGGTACGGTGTTGTCGTTCTTGCTGATGCCGCTCTTGGTGAGGTAGCCGCGCTTCACCCAGCAACTGTTGGGGTACATGCTGCGGAGCACGGCGTACTTGCCGTTCTTGTTGCCGTTCTGCGCGGAGGCGATGAGTTCGTACTTGTCCACGCCGTTCTTGTTTTTCTCTACGAGTGGGAGCACGGAGCCGTTTTCGTCGTCGGTCATGCGCAGGCTCTCGAAGAGGTCTTGCGGGAAGGTGGCGTTCCAGTTGCGTGTGGCGTAGAGGTTGAGCATCACGAAGGGTGTGAGGCCGGGTGCTCCGAGTTCGATGTGGTCGATGCCGAGCATGCGGCTTGTGATTTCGTAATCGCCTCCGGCGAACTGCCAGGTGGCTACTACGTCGTCGGTGGCGGGGTGCACCAGGCTATCGGCCATGTAGGTGGCGAGTTTGGTGAAGTCGCTGTTGAAGGTGATGCTGGCTGCGCTGTTGCGGTCCTGATAGGCCAGGTGGCGGCTGCTGTTGTAGGTGGTGCCGTTCTTGTAGGGCTGGTCGTTGAGGGCCATGTTGCGTCCGTTGGGCCAGTAGTTGTTGATCTTGTCGCTGGTGTGATAGCCCATCGCCATGATGTTGTAGTAGGAGAAGATGTTGTTGGACACCTCTGCCAGTCCGCCCCAGCAGTAGTAGGGGAGCATCTGGTGCTGGTGGCCCCACTCGTGCGACAGTCCCCAGATGGCGTCGTCGTCCTTGGTCATGATCTGCTGGCAGGAGAGCACGCGGCTCTGCTGGTTGTACATGAAGGAGACGCCGTAGTAGCCTTGGAACATGTAGTAGGTGTAGTTCACGTAGGCCATGGTGTGGTTCTTGGGGATGTGGTTGTACTTCTCAAGCCCGAGCAGGCGGTGCTCCCACACGATGAGGCTGTCGAGGCAGTTCATGAACTGGTGGTAGCCTTTCAGGGCGCCGGTGCGCGTCTTGCAGTGCTTGTAGAGGCCGTAGTTGGTGTTGTAGCCCACCTCCCAAACGGAGTGCACGCGCTGTCCCACCACGTCGATGCAGCGGTTCACGGCCTTGGCGAGGATGTTGTGCATCTCGTCGTTGGTCTTGTCCTTGGAGAGGTAGCCGTTCACTTCGCCGTTGATGAAGTGCACCTTGATGTCGGGGTGCGTGGCTTCGTCGGGCTCGCCATAGACGTAGTAGTTGATGTAGGCCAGGCCGGGGAAGTCGTTGGTGTACTCAATGGTGTTCATGCCGTTGCGCAGGCTGAACGTATAGACCGCGGGGCCGGCTCCTTCGCCCTTGTCGTTGAGTTCCTTGGAGTACCAGGCCACTACGCGCAGCCCCACGCTACCCATGCCCTCGGGAATGCCGCTGACGGCGATGACGTGTTTGCCCTTAGAGAGTTGTATGCCGGTGACGCCCTCGCAGTGGTCGTAGTACTTGCCGGGGGCGTTGAGCATGTCGCTGATGTATTCGGGCGAGGAGTAGCAGCCGTAGGTGCCGATGCGATACTCGCGGGAGTAGGTGTTGTTGAAGAGTTTGTAGGCCACGCTCTTGATGAACGGGTTGGTGAGGGCCTCGATCTCGTCGGCGGTGACGTCAGGGCGCAGTTCGCTGTAGATGTCGTCGGCAAACACGTTGAGTTGCGACTGGATGGCGGGGTCCGTTTCGCGGAACTGCATCTCGGCGCAACTGGCAAAGCCGTTGGAGCCGCTCTTCACCACGATGCGAATGCGTGTGGGATTGATGAGCCCGCCGCTGAACACTACGCTGCTCGCCGCGCTGCTCTGCCCGAAGTCGTAACTGCCATAGAGCTTCTCGCTCTCGCCATTGGCCGTGACATACACATCCACCAGGCCGAAGTATCCGTTGGCCGTGCCGTCCTGGCGGGGCACATAGTTGAAGTAGTCAATGCGCTCCACACCGCTGAAGTTGTAGGTCAGCGTGACGGTGTTGGTGGCATTGATCTTCGTGTTGTAGGGGCTATGCCAGAGCGTGGAGAGCGAGCCGTCGTAGGTACGCTCTATGCCTTCGCCACTCTGGGAGGCGCTGGCGCTGCTGGAGCGAGGCTTGATCTCGATGTCCTCGGGCACCTCGTCGGCGAAGTTGTCAAACAGTTGGGTGATGGTGAGCGTCTGCTTGTTGGTGTATTCCCCCTCGGCAGCGGTGAACGTGATGTTTCCGGTGCGCTCTCCCTCGGTGAAATTGGAGGCCGCGTGCAGGTACACCTTGTCGCCGCTCACGCGGTACACGGTGAGCCAATCGGTGGCGTCGCTTTCCACGCTGAAGGCGGTGTTAGCCTGTATGGTGTAGCACAGCGTGCGTTCCAGCGCGCCGATGGTTTGCGCGTGGGGTGTGATAAGCACGGGTGTGGCCTCGGTGGACTCCACCTGGGCCTTGGCCGGCTGTGCGGCGAGCGCAAGCATCATCGCTGCGCCGGCCATATATTTAAATAAGGTATTCATGGCTGTCGTGGGGTTACTTGATGAAAACTTTTCTGCCGCCGATGATGTAGATGCCGCGTTGCGGGGCGGTGACGCGCCGGCCTTGCAGGTCGAAGACGGGTGCGGAACTGGTGTTGCCGTCAAGCGTCACCTGACTGATGGCTGTGGCGGTGGGCTCGTTGATGGTGAACGGCTCGGAGGTGAAAGCGTAGTTCTTGTAGTAGCCCGTGACGTTGGTCAGTCGGAGCACCACTTGCCTGTGCTCCTTGAGGAACACGTATTTGTTGCCGGTCACTGCATAGTCGCCGTCTCCCACACTGGCCAGATACTGTGCGAGCGTCGTGCTGTCGGTGTCGGTCACGCTGAGCACGGTGACCACGTTCTTCACTGAGCCATTGCCGTCGGTGCGTACATCGGTGAGGTCCACGATATAGTCGGTGTTGGTGCGCGAGGCATAGTCGGGGCACTGCGTCACATAGAGCGCATTGTAGGTCACGCCGTCCACCTCCACGCTTCCCTCCTTGAAGCCCATCTCTGTGGTGAGGGGGAAGGGCCGTTGCGGATAGACGTTGAGGTAGCGCACCTTTGAGGTGCTGCGCGGCAGACCGTTGAAATGCAGGCGGTTGCCACGTATGTCGCAGATGTGGAATGTGTCGCGTGCGGCGCGGGTGCCGTATGCGATTTGTGTGAGTTCGTTGTCGGTGGCCAGCAGGTCGCGTATCACTTTTGTGTTGCTGAAGTCGAGCGACGTGATCTGGTTGCCCGTGATGTCCACTTGCTGTAAGGTGGTGTAGGGTGTGACGTCGAGCGCCGTGAGGCTGTTGCCAGCAGCGTCGATGGCGGTGAGTCTTCCTGCCGAGGGCAGCGTGAGGCGCGTCAGTGCGTTGCCGGAGCAGTCCAGGTAGTCCAGTTCGTTGCAACTGGAGATGGCCACCGTCTTGATGCGCCCGTTGTTGCTGAGGTTGAGGTACTGCAGGTTGGCGAATGCGCCGGTGTAACTGGTGCTTGTGGTACTGCCGTTCACCGCACCGAGGTTGTTGTCCGACACGTTGAGCGTCTCGAGGTTGGGGTGGTTGGCTGCCGAGATGGTTACGGCGCTCAGGTCGTTGTGCGAGCAGTCCAGGTCGAGCAGGTTCTTTCCGATACCGCGTACCAAGAGCGATGTGAGCGCGTTGTGGCTGAGATACACGGATTTCAGCCCTGTGGCGGAACCGAGGTTTGCTGCCGTGAGGCCTTGCCCCTCGCAGATGAAGGTGTTGAGGTACTGGCTACCTTTCACCGTGACGGTCTGTCCGGCCAGTGTGCCAGTGATTTCGCGCAGTGCGCCGGGGGTGGGGGCGTAGGCCACGGCGTTGCCGTCTCCCCAGTCCACGGTGATGTCTTCCGCCGTGCGGTTCACCGTGAAGGCGAGTGTCTCGCCTACAGCCCGCGAGGTTGTCAGCGTGATGGTCTGATCCTGCGCCCACAGCGCGGCGGGGAGCAGAAGCAGCATCGCGAGAATGGTGTAAGTCTTTTTCATCGGGTCGGATGATTATGGTTAGAAGTTCTTGAATGTTTTTTCGTCGTCAATAAAATCCCGCGCAAATATAGGTTTTTGCGCGGGATAGTTTCATTTTCTTTGTGTTAAAAGTGGCGGTTTCGCTGACGAGTGTGCCGTCTGTGTCAGCGCGGTCCTTGTTTTCAGTCCTTTTTCAAGGCGCGGTCTATGGCGTCGGCCAGTGCGTCGAAATGGGCATTCCCCGTGTGGCTCTCGAGCCGTTTCCTGAGGTCGCGCAGTGTGGCCAGCACGGCGGCGCGCGGGGTGGCATCGGCTGTGGCCTGCTTGAAATAGCCCGTCAGTCCGGCCACAAACGTGTTCTGCAAGCCGCGGCGGTATTCGGTCACCGGCGCCCCGCTGCTCAATTCCTTAAACAGCATGCCGGTGAGGTCTTTGAGGTATGCCTCGGCGGGGTATTCGGTGTTGAGGTAGAGCAGTTGCGCCTCGCTGACGAGTTGTTGCACTACGGGCTTGCCCACCTGCAAGGTGAGATCCACGGGGTCGGCAGTGAGGCGGTCGATGTAGGCTACTTCGATAAGCCAGCGCGGTTCGTTGAGCACCTGCTCGTCAAGGAAGTTGAGCGCACGCACCTGCATCTCGCGCGGCGTGGGCCGATAGACGGTTCCCTGTTCGGTCACGGCCTTGAAGTCTGTGTAGGTGCCGCCGATGTATCGGATGGCGTGCCCGAGGTATCGGCGCAGTTGTGAGCGCACGTTGTTGTAGTGATCTGCGAGGTTGTTGCTGTTCGTGTCGCCGAGGTCGTAACTCCATGCGGGTAGTTGAGGGAGTTGCCATTTGAGGTTCTCAATGCCGTATCCTCCGGCCTTCACTGGGTCATCGCCGAGGTCCTCGGTTTGGCAACGCGGGTCGGTGCGTCGTGATTCGCCGTCGCCGAACCACAGCCGGCGGTTGCCTTTGTAGTATTTGTCCATCAGGTGCGTCTCTAACTCGCGGTGGTCGCTCACCTCGTCGAAGGCGTCCCACATCGGGGTGTAGCCCCAGCGTATGGCCCAGATGTCGTAGTCGCCTATGCGCGGGAAGATACCTCGTCGTGTGATGCCATCGCCAGGTTGGGCCACATAGTTGAAGCGTGCGTAGTCCATGATGCTGGGTGTGTGGCCGTGTGCTTCCACCCAGGCCTTGTCGCGCAGGCTGTCCACGGGCACGGTGCTGCTGCTGCCGAAGTTGTGGCGCAGTCCGAGCGTGTGGCCCACTTCGTGGCTGGAGACGAAGCGGATGAGTTCGCCCATCAGTTCGTCATCGAATCGCAGGCAGCGCGCTGCTTCGTCGAGCGTGGAGGCTTGCACCTGGTACCAGTCGTGCAGGAGTTGCATCACGTTGTGGTACCAGCAGATGTGGCTTTCAAGGATCTGTCCGGTGCGTGGGTCGTGCACGTTGGGCCCGTAAGCGTTCTCGATGGGCGAGGCGAGGTAGCGGATCACGCTGTAGCGCGCGTCCTCCATACTCATGGAGGGAATGGTGTCGGGCCATTCGCGTGCTTGTATGGCGTTCTTGAACCCCGCGGCTTCGAAGGCCACTTGCCAATCTTCTACGCCCTTTATCAGGTACTGACGCCAGCGTTTCGGTGTGGCGGGGTCGATGTAGTAAACGATGGGATTCTTTGGCTCCACGAGTTCGCCGCGCATCATTGCTTCGCGGTCGGCGCTGTCTTTTGGTTCGAGCAGCCAGCGCGTGATGAAGCGGCGCGGCTCCACGTGCTGTTGGTAGTCTGAGAATTCGGTGTACTGATCTGTGAAGTACCCCACGCGTGGGTCGAAGAGTCTGCGCGGCGCTTGTTTCTCGGGTAGCAACACGAAACTTATGTTCAGCCCCAGGCTTACCTTCCCTGTGCGCGCTGCTGCCGGTGTGCGCCCTTGCGGTGCGGCCCAGGTGGTGAGTAGGCGCACCTCGGTGTTGAGCGGGAAGGTGTTGATGGCTTCTATCTCCGAGAGGTTGGGCATCATGCTTGCCACGCCGAGGTTTTGTTTCTCGCTTTTCGAGATGGTCAGCGTGCCGTTGTCGCTGAGGAAGAAGGATGCCACGTTGATGCGTGTGGTGCCTTTGCTTGGCTTGGGTTCAGCCTTGAACACGCCCACCACGGGGTCGTTGCTGTTGGTTTGCACGGCTCGTCCTATGGCTTCATGCTCGTTGGCCATGGTGACGAGCAGGCGCGCCCTGAGCCGCAGGTCGCCGCCGCTGGTCTTTTCCCAGTACATCGTTTGCTGATTCACCATCTCGCCCCCGTATTTGCCATATCCGGCGGGCGTGGAGGTGTAGCGCACGGTGACAAGTAGTTCTTTGCCGAGAAGCGTGTCGGGGATTTCGAAGTACCAGTCTTTGTCCTTGTTGCCTACGCCGAACAATCCCTTGGTTATCTTCACGTTGGCAGGGGCTGTGCGGCCCCCCTGTGCTCCTTGTGGCTGTGCGTAACTGCCCAGGGCGAGTGCCGAGATGCAGAGTGCGATGATTGCTGTCAGTCTCATTTCAGTCCTGTTTTCTATGTGCGTATATATATAATATGGTATGTTGTCCTTATTCTTCGAAGAGCCATTTTTGCTCTCTGCGCCGTGCCTGCGCCGCCCAATCACTAGGAACGAAGCGCCAATTGACATGGGGCGTGGGATGAAAGGCAGGAAGCATCGTCTGGCCGTTCTCGTGGAGCGTGTCAGCGGCGGTCTCGCCTGTGGCAATGGCATACATCAGGTAGTGGCGTAGGTCGTGCGTCGTGCTGCCGATGATACGGCTCTGCAGACTGTCTTTCGGGATGCCTGCTCCATCGGTGAGCAGTTCGCCGCCTCCGCTGGCGCGGTAGGAATTGACGGTCACCACATACAGACTGTCGTCGCAGAAGCGTCGGCCATCGCTGAGGCTGTCGATGTGTACGCGCGTGCCGCGCCGCCCCCTCAGATCCACGGTATAGCAAAGCCCCGCCGCGCTGTCAAAGTTGTAGGACGACGTTTCGAGGCGTTGCCAGCCCTCAGCATATTGCAGCGGGTTAGGACGAAAACGGAGCATCGTGTCGGTAGGGCTTGTCATGGGGCGCACCCAGCCGTCGTAACTCTTCTCCAAATAGCCGCGCACCTCGTGTCCGCTGAGCACCATGGTGCAAAGTCGGTTTTCGTAAGGGTAGAGGCCGAAAAGGTCGCGCACGCGGAGTGTATCGGCATGGAAGGTGGCGTTGAACGTGAGCGGGGCAGCGAAACTGATGTCTGCGCCAGAGAGTCGGAGTTGCAGGTTGTGGGTAAGGTCCACCATCGCGCTGCTGCCAAAGAATGCGTCCTGGCTGGAGAACGTCGTGTCGAGGAGTGCGAGTGGCTTCTGGGTGAAACGCAGCAGCGCGTCGTGCTGATCGGCAAACATACGTTGGAATTGCGCGTCAGGCATCAGGCTCCTGATGTCCGCCAATTCGCCTTTCGTATGCGTAACGCGGTAGCGTTTCCCCTTGCGTTCGATGGTGAGGTCGGCCACAGCCACCGCAGCGCCCCGAGCCCCAGGATTGAGCACAAGCACTTCGCGCCCGTTGTCGCAGCGCACGCGCTCGTTGAACTGACGGTGGTCGTGCCCGCAGATGATGAGGTCGAAGCCAGGTACATGGCGCGCCACCTGCAATGTAGCATTTTCGGCGGACACACCGTCTTCGTCGGCACGCCCCACACCACTGTGGAACACACCGATGATCACGTCGGCGAGCCGCTTTTCCTCAATCTCCTGCACATAGCGTCGGGCAGCGTTCAGCATGTCTCCGAAGGCCAGACCGCTCCATAGGCTTTCGGGCAGCCATTTCGGGACGGCGGGTGTGAGCAGTCCGATGACTGCGATGCGCACCTTGCCGCGCTGAATGATGGTGTAGGGTTGCCAGTAGGGGTTGCCCAGCCGTGTGTCGGTCACGTTGGCACAGACGATGGGGTGGCGGCATTGGCGTGTCCAGCGGTCATAGACGGCGTGTCCAGCCTCGATGTCGTGGTTGCCTGGCACGCCCGCGTCGTAGCGCATGGCGTTCAGCACGCTGGCACACAGGTGTTCGGTGTCCGTATCGATGTAGTTGTAATAATAGGCAGCGGGTTGGCCTTGAAGGATGTCGCCCGCATCAAGCAGCAGAATGTTGTCGCTCCCGCGCTGTGCGCGCTGTTGTGCTACGTAGGTGGTCGCGCGTGCTAGCCCGCCGCTTCCGTCTCGTCCTGCAAGGTAGTCGTAGGCCAGGTAGTTCCCGTGTATGTCAGTGGTAGCGATGACGCGGAGCACCACGGGCTGGGCATGGAGTATCATGGAGCATCCGCTCGTTGCAAGGGCAAAGACGGCGCAAACGTGTAGGACGATGCAATGTGCTTGGGCGAAGATGCTCTTTCTGAAAAAGGGATTCATCAGCGGCTGTAGTCGGCGAAGTCGAAGGGGTGGGCGTGACGCTCGTCGGCGTCGTGGTGCTCTTTGTTCACGAGATCCCACTCGTCGGTGTCATAGTCTGGAAAGTAGGTGTCGGCCTCGGGTGCTTCGGCATTCACCAGGGTGAGCGCCAAGCGGTCGGCGAAGGGGAGGCATTCGCGATACACCTGTGCGCCGCCTATGACGAACACCTGCTCGTCGGGCTCGCATGCGGCGAGCGCCTCTTGAAGCGACGGGAATACCTCGCAGCCCGGAAGTGATTTCAAGGTGCTTGACAGCACAATGTTTCGGCGATCGGGCAGTGCGCCCTTGGGCAAGGAGTCAAAGGTGTTGCGCCCCATGAGTACGGTGTGGCCTGTGGTGAGCCGCTTGAAACGTTTCAGGTCGTCCGGCAGACGGAAGAGCAGGCGGTTCTTGTAGCCTATGGCGCGGCGGCGGTCAAGGGCCGCGATGATGGTGAGCATGTGGAGTTTCTATTTGTCGTTAGCGAATCGTGTCTATACGGACACCTTCGCCGCGATGTGCGGGTGCGGGTCGTAGCCTTCAAGGGTGAAGTCTTCGTAGCGGAAACTGAAGATGTCTTTCACGTCAGGGTTTAGGCGCATGTGGGGCAGCGGCCTCGGCTGGCGCGTCAGTTGCAGGCGCGCCTGCTCCAGGTGGTCGAGATAGAGGTGTGTGTCGCCGGTGGTGTGCACAAACTCGCCCGCCTCCAGCCCCGTCACCTGTGCCATCATTTGCAGCAGCAGGGCGTAACTGGCTATGTTGAACGGCACACCGAGGAAGGTGTCCGCCGAGCGTTGGTACAGTTGCAGCGACAGCCGCCCCTCGGCCACATAGAACTGGAAGAGCAGGTGGCAGGGCGGCAGGTTCATCTGCGGCAGGTCGGCCACGTTCCAGGCCGAGACGATGATGCGGCGCGAATCGGGCTGTTTCTTGATCAGCCGCACACATTCGGCGATTTGGTCGATGGCGCCGCCGTGGTAGTCGGGCCAGGAGCGCCACTGGTAGCCATAGATGTGGCCCACGTTCCCGTCTTCGTCGGCCCATTCGTTCCAGATGCGCACGCCATTGTCCTGCAAGTAGCGCACGTTGGTGTCGCCCTTGAGAAACCAGAGCAACTCGTGGATGATGGAACGCAGGTGGAGTTTCTTGGTGGTGAGCAGGGGAAATCCGTCCCGCAGGTCGAAGCGCATCTGGTGGCCGAACACGCTGCGTGTGCCCGTGCCGGTGCGGTCGGTCTTCACTACGCCCTCATCGAGAATGCGGCGTAAGAGGGAGAGGTACTGCTTCATGGGTTTCTTTCTGATCTGTGGCTTGGCGCGTTGTTGTCGCTGTGACGTTTCTCGCCACGCTGTCTCCGTTATTTGCGGATCACTTTCTTGCCGCCTATGATATATACGCCTCGTCCGGGCTTTGCCACGCGGCGGCCTTGCAGGTCGTAGGCAGCATTTGCGTTGCCCGAGGTGGAGATGTTGAGGCTCGCTATGCCAGTGATGGCGCCGAGCGGCAGGCCACGCGTGGAGGACAGTATCGTGTTGTCGATGAAAGCGGTGTGGGGGAGGATGGCTTCGAGGGCATTGGAGACGAAGAACCCGGGTCGCAGCAGCCAACTCAGCACGAGGTAGTCCTGGCGGCTCTCTGCGTCCACGGCGATGGTGTCGGCGGTGCCGATGAGCAGGTTGTCGTCAGCACGCGGCGCGTCAGCGCTGGCCAGTTCGAGGGCTACGTTCTCCGTTCCGGCGAGTAGCACGGGCTCGCCAGCGGGGATGAGCCCGTTCGCCACTTCGTGGAGGTCGGCACTCTTGCCGTCAGCAGAGAGCGTCATGGTGTAGGCGGCGAGGTCGGCACCAGCGGGGATCTGCGTGGCGAAGGGATAGTACGACGTGCTGTAGTCAGTGCCCGCTATGCGCAGTGCTTCGCGCTCGGGCAAGGTGTGGCTCACGCGGAACACACTGCCGCGGCTCACTCCGCCCGTCCAAAAAGCGATGAAGAAATGCGTGCCGTCCTGCCTCTCGTTGAGGCAGTAGGAAGTGCCGTGCTGTTGGAGGAAGAAGCCGTCGGCAATGCCTTGCTCGGTGGCAGGGAGTACGTCCCAGCGAGTTTGTAGTTCCTCGGCCTCGCTCTCCCCGACGAGCCGCAGCGTGACGCTTTTGCCTGTGTCTGATCCAGGTTGTGCAGTGGTGGCTGCGAGCAGGCGCCCGTTGATGGCGCGTATGCAGAAACCATCCCATACGTTGCCCTCAAAGGTCCAAAGTCCAGCGTCGTTCTGTAGGTTGCGGGCGTGGGCCAGGCCGCTCTCACAGCCATTGTATCCGCATTCACCAAGTACGAAGCGGTTGCCGTCGTAGGTGTTGGTATCAAGGAAGGCCAGCGGGTTCCAGGTGTCCGCATTGCCGTTGGCATCAAGGCTGTCGCCTATGCAGACGAAGTAGCGCGGTGCGCCATCGGGTGTCGTGATTTGGAACGGGCCGTCCCAGGCGTAGTCCACGCGTACGTTCATGTCCTCACCGCCCATCAGGGTAGCGGCATCCCACGTGAGGCGGGCGTATGGCAGTTGTGTGAAAGCGTCGGGCAGTTGCAGGGCGTCGCCTTCAAAGTATGGGGCTTCGGCCTCCATCACCACGCTGTTGCCATCGAAGAGCCTGAAGGTGGCGGTGTGCGGCCTTTCGTAGTACACCAGGAACTCCGTGATGTGTGCGGCCTTATGGGCTTCTGCACTGATGGTGAAAGAGGTGGTCTGGGTGCGCAGGTCGGCGGCGGAGGCATAGGCGGCTTCCTCACCCGTAGCGGTGATGGCGGGCCCGCCCTCAGCAGGTGTGAGTGTCATCGGCACGCTGGCGTCGCCGTTGCTGAAGGTGATGTCGTAGCCCGTGATGTGATAGCCGTCGCTGATGCTCAGGGTGTAGTTCTGCGATAGGCTGTTGCCGCTGTACCAGTCGAAGGCGGGCACGTTGATGTTGTTGGTGGGGCCGTCGGCAGTGATGGTGAGACGTGGCGAACTGCCTTCGGAGATGTATTTATATACGCTGTTCGACGTTTCGACGCTCTCGCTGTAGCGGTTCTGGCGGTAGAAGGTGCCTGAACCCACACGCACATCGAACACCTCTTCCACGTCGCAGGCGTAGAACTCCACGACCAGGGCTGTCCCCGTGCCAGGCGTGCCGAGTTCGTTCCAGTAGCTCAGGCAGCGGTCGTCGCTCCTGTAGTTGGTGTGGAGGTAGAGGATGTCGCCGTGGTAGTCGTAGTTGGTCTGCCAGAGCGTGCCGTCGTTGTTGGTCTGCAGCAAGGCAGCCTCGGCAGGGTTCTGCGTGCAATTTAGGTTCCTGGAGTTGTCTGCCGGCAGCACGTTTCCCGTGGCGAGGTTGGTCAGCGTGAAAGTGCCCTCGTCGCCGGTGTGCTTGAGTTCCCACAGGTAGCGCACGCTGGCGGCAGGGTTTTCAAGGAAATCGGACTGACTCACGTTGGAGACACGGAAATTCTCGCCAGAGGTGGTGCCGGCGTTGTAGATATAGCCCGTCTCGCCGGCTGTGGTGGCGCGGATGACGTAGAAACCATCGGCAAGCGCGGCGGGGTCGGAGGGGATGTCGTCGATGATGAACCGATATTGTGCAGTGGCGGGCGTGGCAGTCAGGGCGACCAGCAATACAGCCAGGCCGTGGCTCAGAAAATTCTTCATAGGGGCGTGCGCGGTCAGTGGTTGCAGATTTCTTCGTAGCAGTGCCGGCAGAGCGGCTCGTACTCTTGCGTCTCGCCGAGCATCACCCTGTTTTCGCCCTCCACGATGCGATGTGAGATATAGGCCAGGTCGCCGCAGCGCACGCAGATGGCGTGCACCTTGGTCACATCTTCGGCGATGGCACAGAGGGCAGGCATGGGGCCGAAGGGCACACCCTTGAAATCCATGTCAAGACCGGCGATGATGACACGTTTGCCATTAGAGGCCAGTTGTCGGCAAACTTCGGTGAGGCCGTCGTCGAAGAACTGCGCCTCATCGATGCCCACCACGTCGGCATCGGCGGTCATGAGTAGCAGAGAGGCCGAACTGTCGATTGGCGTGGCGGCTACGGCGTGGCTGTCGTGCGACACCACGTCTTCCTCGCTGTAGCGCGTGTCCACAGCGGGCTTATAGATTTCCACGCGCTGCTTAGCAATGCGTGCACGCTTGAGGCGGCGTATGAGTTCCTCGGTCTTTCCCGAAAACATCGAGCCACAAATCACTTCTATTCTCCCGCGCGAGAACAACTCGCGCCCGTGTGTTTCTTCGTATTTGTGCATAGCGAGGGCAAAGGTACGCTTTATTATTATATGGTATGCGTGCCGTTAAACTTTTTTCTGACGCCTGCGCGTTTGGCACGCTTTTCGCTATTAGAGTGTCGGAAATTCGAACAACCTTAAACAATCTACAAGTTATGAACATCCAACCGTTGGCAGACCGCGTGCTGATCAAGCCCGCTCCTGCTGAAGAAAAGACCGTCGGCGGCATCATCATCCCCGACACCGCCAAGGAGAAACCCCTGCAAGGCACAGTCCTCGCCGTTGGCAAAGGCACCAAGGACGAGGAGATGGTGCTCAAAGAGAACGACCTCGTGCTCTACGGCAAGTATAGCGGCACCGAGGTGGAACTCGATGGCGAGAAATACCTCATCATGCGTCAGAGCGACGTGCTTGCAGTAATCAAGTGAAACCCACACCACTAAAACATCTACAACAATGGCTAAAGAAATCAAATACAACGTGGAGGCTCGCAGCCTCTTGAAGGATGGCGCAGACCAGTTGGCCGACGCTGTGAAGGTGACGCTCGGCCCGAAAGGTCGCAACGTGGTTATTGACAAGAAGTTCGGCGCACCGCGCATCACCAAGGATGGTGTCAGCGTGGCAAAGGAGATTGAACTTGACGGCACGTTTGAGAACGCAGGCGCACAACTCGTGAAGAGCGTGGCCAGCAAGACTGGCGACGATGCAGGCGACGGAACAACAACTGCTACCGTGCTGGCACAGGCCATCCTCGCCGAAGGCTTGAAGAATGTGGCCGCCGGTGCCAACCCGCTCGACGTGAAGCGCGGCATCGACAAGGCCGTGAGCAAGGTGGTGGAACACATCGCATCGCAGGCCGAGCAGGTGGGCGAGAGCTACGAGAAGATCGAGCAGGTGGCCACCATCTCTGCTAATAACGATGAGGAAATCGGTAAACTTATTGCCGACGGTATGCGTGCCGTGAGCGTGAACGGCGTGATCACCATTGAGGACGCCAAAGGTCGCGACACCGCGCTGAAGACCGTGGAAGGTATGCAGTTCGACCGCGGCTACCTCAGCCCCTACTTCGTCACCGACACCGAGAAGATGCAGTGCGTGATGGAGAAGCCCAACATCCTCATCTACGACAAGAAGATCAGCAATCTCAAGGACTTCCTCCCCATCCTGCAACCCGCCGTGCAGACGGGCCGCCCGCTCCTCGTCATCGCTGAAGACGTGGACAGCGAGGCACTGACCACCCTCGTGGTGAACCGCGTGCAGGGCCAGTTGAAGATCTGCGCCGTGAAAGCCCCGGGCTTTGGCGACCGTCGCAAGGCTATGCTCGAAGACATCGCCGTGCTTACCGGCGGTGTGGTGATCAGCGAGGATAAGGGCCTCAAACTCGACCAGGCCACCCTCGAGATGCTTGGCAGCGCCGAGAAAGTGACCATCACCAAGGAGAACACCACCATCGTGGACGGTGTGGGCGAGAAGGCCCTCATCGAAGAGCGCATCCAGCAGATCAAGAACGAGATTGCCAACACCACCAGCAACTACGACAAGGAGAAGTTGCAGGAGCGTCTGGCCAAACTCAGCGGCGGCGTCTGCGTGCTTGAGGTGGGTGCAGCCAGCGAGACCGAGCAGAAAGAGAAGAAGGACCGCTGCGACGACGCACTCTGCGCCACGCGTGCGGCCATAGAGGAAGGCATCGTGACCGGCGGCGGCGTGGCCTACATCCGCGCTCAGGAATCCCTCGAAGGGCTCACCGGTGCCAACGCCGACGAGACCACAGGTATCCAAATCATTCGCCGCGCCATCGAGGAGCCGCTGCGCCAGATTTGCACCAACGCCGGACTGGAAGGTGCCGTCGTGGTGAACAAGGTACGCGAGGGCAAAGGCAACTTCGGCTATAACGCCAAGACCGACGTCTATGAGGACCTCCGTGCAGCCGGCATCGTGGATCCTGCCAAGGTGACCCGCGTAGCCCTGGAGAACGCTGCCAGCGTGGCAGGCATGTTCCTCACCACCGAGTGCGTCATCTGCGACAAGAAGGAGGAGAAGCCCGAGATCCCCATGGGCGGCGGCGCCGGCATGGGCGGCATGATGTAATCCTTCAGCGGCCCAGAGCCGATACAATACCACTTAGCGCAGGCTGCCGACAATGTTCGGCGGCCTGCGCGTCTTTATAGGGTGCACTGCTGTCGAGATGGGCCGCAGCGTATGGGGACAAACTGTACCTATCGCCAAGCCGGTTTTCACGCTCGGCGAGGTGCAAAAGAGGGTGGGGAAGGCCGTCGGCGGGCTGACCAAGGGCGGTGGAGCCATCTCGGACTTCGGAAAAACAATCTCGGACTTTGTCGCGACAAGATCCGTTGTCGTCGTGACAAAGTCCGAGATAGTTTTGTGCCAATGCTGCGCGGCGTCCGCTGAGCAAGGAGTCAGTGGTGGCTTTTTCCGATGGGCAAAAGTAAGCCTCCGCCGCTATTCAGGGCAAGGACATTATGGTGCTGCCCGTAAGCCTAATAGGTAGAATTAGTAGCGACAGCCGCGCTCACCAGGTCACTGGTGCTGCTCGCGGTAGAGGTCGTTCACCGTCTTGACGGGGTTGAACGTGCTCAGAGGTACCTCCACAAACACCGTGTTCCAGTCGGACATCGCGCCGTTCCACAGGCCGGGAAGTTCCAGGGCTTTGAGTTCGCGCCCGTCCTTGCTCTTGTGGGAGATGAAGCCGGTCTGGGGATCCACATAACGTGGCAGGCTGAAGGCTTCGCCGCGATAGTTCTTCAGACCGCAGACCAGGTCCACGGGATTGAAGTGGGTGCCTTGCTCGAACATGGCTTTCTTTGCGGGGTCGGCCATGTCGATTTGCGAACTCTCGAGGATCTGGCAACTCACGGTGTCGTCGGGGTTGTAGGCCAGGAAGGGACCACCACCCGGCTCGCCCACATTCTTCACCATAGCGGCCACACGCATGGGACGGTCCAACTTGCTGTGCAGGTAGTCGGCCAACTGCGTGTCGTCGAGCAATGCGGCCTCGTCGCTGTGGCAGCACAGGTCGGTCTCAAGGAAATGGAGCATCTCAAGGAGTTCTTCGTGCGCTGCGCCGTCGTCAAGTCTTTGCAGATAGGCGTAGGCGCGGTCCTGGAGCGTGATGAGCAGGCCAGCGAGGATTTTCTTGAAGCGCACCGTGTCGCCCTTGAGGCGGTCGGGCACCACGTTGTCGATGTTTTTGACAAACACCACATCGGCATCGATGGCGTCTAAGTTCACGATGAGCGCTCCGTGGCCGCCCGGACGGAACAGCAGCGAACCGTCGGTGTTGCGGAAGGGCGTGTTGTCGGCATTAGCCGCCACGGTGTCGGTGGCCGGGCTTTGCTCAGAGAAGGTCACTTCGTACTTCGGGCCATACACCTTCTGGTAGAGGGGTGTTACCTCACTGACAAGGGTTTCGAACAGCGCGCGGTGCTCTGGCGATACGGTGAAGTGGACCCTGGCCTTGCCGTCAGCGCCGCAGGCATAGAGCGCAGCCTCCACCAGGTGCTCCTCCACCGGCGTGCGCACGCTGTCGGCGTAGCGATGGAACTGCAGCAACCCCTTGGGCAGCGCGCCATAGTTGAGGCCGTCCTTGCCGAGCATGGTGCGTGCCACGTCCTTGTAGCGTCCTTCACGCAGCAGGGCGTCAGCGTCTTTGCCGTGCAACCGCTGACAGGCGGCATTGAGGGCAGGCTTGAAGGCGGCGGTGTCGAGTTTGCCGAAGAAGAGTTTTTCAGCTGCTGTCTCGGGCTTCTCGCGGTCGCTGTCGACAAAGGCGAACACGTCCTTGAACATGCGGCTGGCGGCGCCGCTTGCCGGGACGAACTTCACGATGGTATGTCCCTCTTGCAGGTACTTGTCCCAGGCGGCAGCAAGCCCCGCTTGGACAGCCTCGTCGGTGCGCACGATGCCGTGGCCCACAGCGGCGGCGCTCTCTATACGGAGGAAGGGGAAACCGGTGGCAAAACGTTTCAGTTGGTCTTCCAACTGCGCTTCGCTGATGCCTTTGGCGGCCAGCAGCGCGCGGTCTTTTTCGGTGAGCATAGTTTGGTAGTTTGATGTGGTTAGTGATGCGAAAATGGTGGAGGAGGCGCTTTCCCGAGGCTGCCCGAGAAATCATCGGTTCGCTCTTGGCGATGTGGCAGCCCGCGAATGAGCGAAGCAAGGTGGCGGGACATGCAGCAAAGGGAGAAGAAACTCCGCTCTTGGCGGACATGACAGACGCGCCGTTGCCCGCAAAGGTAGTGTTATGCGGTGGCTTTGCAAAGTCAAACGCCTCTTTTCTCCCGATTTAGGTATAAAAAAACGGCGGCAGGGAGTTTGTTCACCCTGCCGCCGATAATGGTTTATGCTGAGAACTAAAATGTTTGTCACCAATTGTTTGCCGTTTGGCAGGTTTCAGCCTGTGTAGAGCGAGATGTGGTGCTCCTCGGCCATGCGGCGCATGTTGAGCACGGCATAGCGCATACGGCCCAATGCGGTATTGATGCCCACACCCGTAGTTTCGGCAATCTCCTTGAAACTCATGTCTTGGAAGAAACGCAGAAACACCACTTCGCGCTGCGTGTCGGGCAGGTGGTCCATCAGGCGGCGCACGTCGCGAAGCGTCTGCTCGGTGACCATCTGGCTCTCCACCGGCAGGTCGGCCACTGCTGCATTGTTGAGCAGGTCGTAGGAAGCCTCGTCGTTGGAGATGGTGTTCTCGCCGCGTATCTGGCGATATTGGTCGATGATCTGGTTGCGGGCGATGCGCACCAGCCATGCATAGAACTTGCCAGAGGCGGTGTAACGGCCCTGCTGCAACGTCACAATGGCGCGTACGAACGTCTCCTGGAAGATGTCGTTGGCCTCGTCTTCGCTGTGGACGTTATAAAGAATGTAGGTGAACAACTTTTCCTGGTAGCGGGCGAGCAACTCGTCGAATGCCTCGCCGGAACCTTGTACGTACATCTCAACCAACTGGTCGTCGGTGAGCGTCTTCAATAATTCCATTACTTACAATGTTGTGGTTTGAAGTAATGTGTTCCTATAGGCAAAGTCGTTTAGGTGGGTGATGGTTAATT
The DNA here is from genome assembly GCA_017444485.1 of Bacteroidaceae bacterium. GTDB lineage: Bacteria > Bacteroidota > Bacteroidia > Bacteroidales > Bacteroidaceae > Alloprevotella. The sequence continues at coordinate 48,328 of JAFSWM010000019.1, forward strand.
CGTGGCAAAAGTAAACCGCCCCTTCTATATGTGCAAGTTTTTTAACAAAAAAAGCCTACTTTTCACAATAATGCGCCACCGCCGCCGTTCAGAGGGGCTGCCATCACCGCCGAAACGCTCCTTTTTTGATAGTTTTGCGCCTGCAAAACCAATCTCCTCCGCCCAATCCCATCGAGATAGCCTCAATTACTGCCCGACAATGCCCTTTTCCTACCTCACATACGCAGACTTTTTGGCTCGCCACATTTCCGGGAAGGTGCAGAAGATTGCTGTGGACGCTGGTTTCACTTGTCCGAACCGCGACGGCACGCTCGGTACGCGCGGCTGCGCCTTTTGCGACAACAGAAGTTTTGTACCCCCGTATTGCGACCCCTCGGACAGTATCAGTGAGCAGTTGCGTAAAGGCGTGGACTTCTTTCGTAGAAAATATCCGGCCATGCGCTTTTTGGCCTATTTCCAAGCGCACACCAACACCTATGCTCCGTTGCCCGACCTGCATCGTCGCTATGAGGAGGCCCTCAGCGCCGACGGGGTAGTGGGCCTCGTAGTGGCCACGCGGCCCGACTGCCTGCCTGACGACGTGCTGGATCTGCTCGCCGACCTGTCACAGCGTGCTTTCGTACAGATAGAGGTGGGCGTGGAAACGGTGCACGATCGCACCCTGAGGCTGATCGGCCGAGGGCATGACTATGCCTGTGCCGCTGACGCCATACGGCGTGCGGCAAAATACGACCTGCATGTAGGCATACACATGATACTTGGCTTGCCAGGCGAGACACGCAACGACATCCTCCAGCAGGCACAAACCATAGCCGCGCTGCCCATTGAGACCTTGAAACTCCATCAACTGCAGGTGCTGCGCCGCACACCGATGGAGCGACTCTATCAATCAAACCCCAAGATGTTCCCCACGTTCACGCCCCAGGAGTATGCTGCCTTGGTTTTAGATTATCTTGCGTTCATACCCCCGAGCGTGGCCATCGACCGCTTTCTGAACCAGTCGCCTCCAGGAATGCTCGCCCGCCCAGGATGGGGACTTAAGAACCACGAATTTACTGCAATTCTGCATAATGAAGCCGCTCGCAGAGCCCATAGCCATGCTGCAGACCAATGACGAGGTGCGAAAAGGGCCATAGAAATTTTCAATTACTCAATATAATATATATAGCATGCCGATTATGTTATCAGTCCTGCCAACGATGCTTGGCGCGTCCGTTTCTTCTACGCGATCACTCGCCTTCGTCGCCCTCGTTTCCTCCCTCCTGACTCCCATCTCTCCCGCCCTCCCCGCTAAATCCGCGCCGTTTGAAACGAAATCTTAAAAAATCTTAAACAAATCCCTCGGAATACCCAACAAGTGTTGCAGAATACAAAAAATACTTAATTTTGCTACCTATTATTGCCATATAGGGCTTACAAATAACGGTGTTGCCGTGATTTGCAAGGTCTTACGGTGTGCGTGCCTCTGCATGTAGTTTGCAGAAAGCGTAAGAGAATAAACAAAACAAAAATATCAAACCTAATTAATGCGTATGAAAAACCGTTTCAGCAAGAGAGCAAGGACGTGGCTCTATGCCATGTGCTTCCTTTCCATTTGCGGTGTTTCCTACTCCTGTTCCGACGACTACGATCTTGACGAGACGTTGCCCTCGGACATGGCCAGTGGGGGCATTTACGACCAACTCAAGGAGCGCGGCTTTACCACCATGGTCCGCCTCATTGATGACAACAACTATGCCGACGTGTTGTCGAAGACCGGTAGTAAGACGATCTTCGCTGCCGACGATGAGGCATGGGCCCGCTTCTTTGCCACCACCAACTGGACTGACGGCAACGGCAATCCCATCAGGAGTTACGACCAACTCTCGACCGGACAGAAGAGCCTGCTCTTCAAGAACGCTATGCTCGACAATGCCTATGTGCTGGAGATGCTTGCCAACGTGACGCTCAACAACACGCTGACCAAGAACCAATGTCTCAGGCAGGTGACCTCCTACTCGGCTGTGGACACCATACCTCTTTGGGAACCCACCGACCTTCCCGTGATGCTCAACAAAGTTCCGGAATCAACCGGATCCTCTAGTTCCGTCACCTCCGACATCGAATGGTGGGGTAAGGACTATTGGGGCATGCGCAACCAACCCGGCTCGCGCAGAATCTTTATGGCAGTGGACGGCACCAACGGCATGATGACCCACTTCATCGAAGCAAACATGAAGGAGAAGAGCATCACGCACTCCGACGCTGGTTTTATTCTCCTCGGCGACCGTAACGCATGGCCGGAGAACGAGGAGCGCAGTTATATCTATAACCGCGAAATCATTGAGTCGGACATTGTGTGCAAAAACGGTTATATCCATGTGCTTGACGATGTGCTCGTGCCGCCTACCAACATGGCTGAGACCATTCGCCAAGACCCCGAACTCTCCTACTTCTCTTCGATGCTCGACCGTTTCTCCGCTCCCTACTACGACGCTACGCTTACCGCTAACTATCGTGCTCTGCGTGACATCAGCGCAGAGGCTGCTGGCGCTGGCAACTTCGTGGCAGACAGCATCTTCGTGAAACTCTACGCTTCCGAGAACGGACGAACCCTTGGCAGTTACAGCCCCTCCGGACAACTGGCCCTGACACCTGACAATGCCACACTCTCAGCACAGTTCCCCAAACTGCTCTTCGACCCGGGCTGGAACCAGTATTCGCCCAGCAGTACGGCTGTTGTGAAAGAGCAAGACATGGCTGCGATGTTCGTGCCGAACAACGAGGCTTTGTGGAACTACTTCACCACAGGCGGTGGTGTCTCCATCATTGAGCGTTTCGGCACCGACCTGCCCCTGACGCGCGACAATTTCGTGGAGAACATCTCGCAGGTCCCCCTGAACATCATCAAGTCGTTGGTCAGCAACCTGATGAAGAACTCGTTTGTAGAGACCGTGCCCAGCAAGTGGCGCACCATCATGAACGACGCCCAGGACCAAATGTTCCCGCCTTCAGACTATACGGACGAGACCTATTACCAACAGTTTGATAAGGTGTTGTTGGCCAACAACGGTGTGATTTATGTGATGAACCATGTAATCGCTCCCGCCGACTACGCCAGTGTAATTGGTCCGGCACTGCTCAGCGAGGATGCCAAGGTGATGAACGCCCTGCTCACTGCCGACGAGAGCGCAGGTGTGGAGGGATCGAGCAGCTTCGCCAACTCCCCCTTGCAGAAGTACTACAGCATCTACCTCAAGGCCATGCAGAGCCACTTCTCGCTCTTCATCCCCACCGATGACGCGTTAGAAAAATATGGCCTCGTAGATCCCTTCGCCTACAGCACCGGCCTCTCCAGTGCGAGCAACTGGCGCTTCTGGAGTTTCACTTACAAGAAGACCAATATGTCGGGTAAGGTGATCCCCGTGGAGGCCACTGCCTACCTGTGGAAGCCCGAACAGGCTCGCGACATCAGCAACACCACCGCATTGCGCGGCTTCAGGGTGACCAACACGCAGATGACAAACTCGCAGTTTGGCGCTGTGAGGGCCAACCTCCTCTCCGAGATGGTGGACCAGCATATCATCGTGCACAATGCAAACGAGACCGACGGCGTGCTCAGCGCACCCAACTGGTACCTGTCGCGCAACGGCGCACCGGTATTCGTGCAGAAGAAGGTTTCTGCCGACTACGGCGCAGGTATGGAGGTGCTCGGCGGCCTGCAGATCTGGCTCAACAGCGACGCCTCAGCAGATAACGACGAGATTTGCACCGTGACCAAGGGCTTCGACCAGACTGGCGTGCAGAGCGATGGCAGCGCAGGCTATGGTAACGGAATGTCCTATATGATTGACCGCCCGATGCAGCCCACGATACACAGCGTGTACCACATGCTGAAGGATCGCGAGAACTACAGCACGTTCTTCTCCCTTTGCACCAACTCCGAACTGACGGATATCCTCGACAACAGCGGTTTCAAGTATCTCAAGCCCGACTCAACCATGGCCAACGCGGAGTGGGAACGTGAGCGTCGCAAGTACCTCATCTTCCGTCCCACAGAGACGGCCTCCAACGTGGCATACTATACGCCCAATGGCGAGCAACTTGTGCGCTTCTTCAACAACTATAACTACACCATCTACCTGCCCACGAACAGCGCCATCGCCGAGGCAGTGGCTAAGGGTCTGCCCACCTGGGACGACATCAAGGTGCTGACCGACGAAATCAAACTGCTCACCGAGACCATCGACGCGAAAGACAGTGACGATCCCACACGTGCCGACCTCGTTGATCAGCGCTGGGAGAAGATGCAGAAAGCACAGGCTATGGTGACCTGTCTGCTCAACTTCCTCAAGTACCACTTCCAAGACAAGAGTCTCTTTGTAGATAACGTCACCGATGAAGAGGCCTACCAGACATCCTGCATCGACAGCGAGACCAATAACTACATCACGCTCAATGTGAGCCGTCAGCCTGGTCGCATTGCCGTGACCGACAATAGCGGTTCCACCGTGAGCGTGGACACCTCCGACCCGGCCGAGTACAACGTGTTGGCCAACGACATGCAGTACAACGTGCAGAACAACCGTAACACCAACAGCGTTTATGGTATGGTCAAGGTCAACTCCTATGTGGTGATGCACCGGCTTGCAGGCGACGCCTACCTGAACTTCCTCAGCAGCTCCTCGGGCCGTTACGACACGCAGTGGGCCACTACGGATGCAGCGCGCCGTTTCGTCAAAAAGTACAGAATACGTAAATAACAACAAGCCATGAAGAATATCAGATTATTCCTTATCGCAGCCTTGGGCTTCGTCAGCTTGTTCGCGACGGCGCAGACCCGCATCAGCGGTCACGTCTTCAACGAGAATGACGGGCCGGTGGTGATGGCTAACGTGGCCGAAATCGACGGTTCAAATCGTGTGCTTTCGGCTACTCAGACCGATGCCAGCGGTAACTTCTCGCTCAACGTGAAGAACCCGGAGAAGAACAAACTCCGTATCTCATACATCGGCTACAAGACCGAGACGATGAGCATCGGCGACCAGACTGAGTTCAGGGTGGAACTCAAGGACAACACCACCATTGACGCGGCAGTCGTGACCGTGACGCGCCGTGTAAGTTCGAACGGACTTGACATCCCCCAGCGCGAAATCTCTACAGCACGCCAGACGCTCGACATGGACAACATGGAAGGCCTCTCGTTTGAGACCGCGGGTGAAGCCCTGCAAGGTCAGATTGCTGGTCTTGACGTCGTGATGAACTCCGGTAACCTCGGTGCCGGAACTTCTATGCGCCTGCGTGGTGTGTCGTCAATCAATGGATCCTCCGAGCCTCTCATCGTGGTGGACGGCTATCCCCTCGAAGATCAGAACACCGAACTTGACTTCGAGAACATGGACGACACCGAGCAGTTTGCCAACCTCCTCCAGATCAACGTGGACGACATCAAGAGCATCGATGTGCTCAAGGATGCTGCCGCCACCGCCATTTGGGGTGCACGTGGTACCAATGGTGTAATCTCCATCACCACCCGTCGTGGCTCGCGTGGTAAGACACGTGTGAACTTCACCTATAAGTTCAACGGCTCCTGGCAGCCGCAAGGTATGCGCATGCTCAGTGGTGACGATTACACCATGATGCTGAAGGAAGCCTACTTCAATCCCATGCAGAGCGACGTGGCTTCGGGCATCGTCGAACTGATGTACGACCTCAACAAGCCGGCATACTACGGTAACTTCAGTCACAATACCGACTGGATTGACGCAGTGACGCAGTTCGGACAGTCGCACAGTTATGGTGTGAACGTGAACGGCGGTGGTGAAAAGGCAACCTTCCGCGTGTCGGCCAACTACGACCACGAGACAGGTTCTATCATCAAGCAGGTGCTTAACCGATTCACCACACGTCTCGCACTCGACTACTACGTGTCTGACCGCATCAAGTTCTCTACGAACTTCTCCCTCGCCTACACGAAGAACGACAAGAACTATTCCAGTTCGCTGCTCTCCAAGGCCTACCAAGCCATGCCCAACATGAGCATCTACCGCTACGAGAATGAGCGTAATCCCGATGGCTCGCCCAGCGCAAACTACTTTCTCACCGGCGACTATTTCATCATGCCTCCACGCGCCACTTCCGTTGGTCTGCTTGACAACAGTAGCGGACGCTCCTCATGGTACCTCAACGACATGGTGGTGAATGGTAACCCCATCGCCGAGGCCAACCTCGCATGGCGCCGTCAGAGCACCTACACCATCACCCCGCAGTTCTCTATCGACTATAAGTTCCTCGGTAAGGAAGCCTCCGAGACACAACTCAACTATCAGGGTTCTGTGCAGATCAATGCCTACACCCAAAGTGAGGACTCCTACTACCCCCACGAACTTTCCTACCTGCAGTGGTCCGACGGCGTGAACCTCACCAGCAATGGCGAGTTCAAGAGCACCTCTTTCACCACCCGTCACCAGTTGGTGTTCAAGCCCCACTTCTCCAACGAGAACCACTCGTTCCAGATGATGGTACAAGGTGAGATCTATACCTACTCCGCCACCACTCAGAACCTGTCCTCCTCCGGTATCGGTGGCGGCATCTCCTCTTCGGTGGCTCAAGGCTATCTCACCAGCACGAACACCAGCACCAGCAAGACGCACAGCGCCAGTGCCCTCGGTTCGATGCACTATTCCTACGGCTCCAAGTACTCCTTCGACTTCACCCTCCGTGCCGACGGTGTGTCTAAGTTCGGTAAGGGTAAGAAATGGGGCTATTTCCCCGGTATCTCCGCCCGCTGGAACATCAGCGACGAGAAATTCTTTGAGCCACTTCGTTCAGTGGTCAATATGCTTGCCGTACGCGGCGGCTGGGGTATCACCGGTAACCACGGCGCTATAGGCCAGTACTCCCAGTACAACACCTACACCAGTTCGCACAAGGGTTCCTACAACGGAACTACTGTTGTGGTGCCCACGAACCTGAAACTCACTACCATTCGCTGGGAGGAGACCCGCTCGTGGAACCTCGGTTTCAACCTCAACCTGTTCAACGACCTCTTGCAGTTTGACCTCAATATCTACAACCGCAAGATCACCGACCTCATAAACAACGGCGTACGTGTACCCTCTACCAGCGGCTTCTCTTCGCTGTCTTCCTCCAACGTGGGCTCCATGGAGAACGAAGGTTGGGAACTTTACATCAACACCGGCCCGCTGTTCAAGATGGGTAAGTTCCACGCCAACTTCCGCCTGAACTTCGCACAGAACATCAACACCATCACCTCGATGGATGCTGCCGTGCTCTCCAACGCGAACAAGGCTTTCGACTACAACAATGAGTCCTACCTGCAGCGTGTGCAGATCGGCAATGCTCTCGGTGGAATCTATGGCTTCCGCTATAAGGGTGTTTACGCTTACGACTACGACCACAACGGCTATTTCGTAAATCCCGAGAAGAACCGTTATCCTGACAAAGAAGGCAACTGGAACGGCAACACTGCCGCATTCACCGGCAAGACCGCGCCTATCGCTTACGACGCTAACGGCAACATCATCTTCGACCAGAAGGGCAACCCCCTGCCGATGTACTTCAACTACGGCGGTGTGAACTACCAGTTCCAGGGCGGTGACGTCATCTACGAAGACATCAACCACGACGGTCAGATTGACGACCTCGACATCGTTTATCTCGGTGGCTCCAACCCCAAGATCAATGGTGGTTTCGGTATCGACCTTACCTACGGCCAGTGGACGCTCAAGACCACGTTCAACTTCCGTATTGGCAACAAGATCCTGAACATGGCCAAGATGTATGCTGAAAACATGCGTACCAACAAGAACCAGATGGCCTCTGTGAACTGGCGCTGGCGTCGTAACGGCGACGTGCGCGACATTCCCCGTGCCATGAACGGAACGGTGGGCGTGTCCTACAACAGCCTTGTTAGCGACCGCTATGTGGAGAAGGGCGACTTCCTCCGCTTCAACTTTTTCCAACTGTCCTACAGTGTGCCTGCCGCCAAACTCAAGAAGTACGGCTTGAGCAACCTGCGCATCTCCGCTTCGGGTAACAACCTGATCTTCTGGACGAAGTACTCTGGTGTCGATCCCGAGCACAGCCAGAGCGGCTACGCTCCTTGTATCGACTCCTCCCAGACACCGCGCGCCCGCTCATTCACCTTCAGCCTTGCTTTCGGCTTCTAATTCCCATCGCAGATTATGAAACTATATAGCATTTACAAATCATTCGTGCCGGCGGCCTTGCTCGCCGCGTGCGGCTTCGCTGTAAGTTGCGACGACTTCCTGACCGTTCTCCCCGAGAGCGACATCACCGAAGACCAGTTCTGGGAGACGAAGGAAGACCTGCTCAACGTCAGAGCCGGCGCATACAAGCAACTGGCGTCTATCGGCGGCAACATCATCTATTGGGGTGAACTGCGTTCCGACAACGTGAAACTCCAGTCGATGGACAACACCACGCTGCTCTATCTGCAGCAGGCCATCCTCCGCCCCACCAATACCAACTTTGACTGGGCCGGAGCCTATACCGGTATCTCCTATTGCAACCTCATCCTCGCTAAAGGCGATCAGATGACCGCGGGCGACAGTCCCGTTGACCCCTCTTTCTCTCGCAACGAGTTCAATCAGTACTCCGCTGAGATCAAGGCGCTTCGTGCACTCTTCTATTTCTATCTCGTGCGTGCCTTCCGCGATGTACCGTATGTAGAGGGCAACGTGCAGACCGATGAGGAGGCCCGTGCGCTTTATATCCCAGTTTCCAGCGGTGAGGCTATCCTCGGCGAGATGTGCCGTCAACTTGAGGAAACTGTTGGTAGCGCCTTCACCGAACAGTCGTTCCTCTCCGACCGCGAGAAGAAAGGGTATTTCACACAGACAGCCATTCACGCCTTGTTGGCTGATATGTACCTGTGGCGCGGCTGCTTGCTGAAGAACTATGAGAAAAAGACCGACGCAGCAGGACGCAAGCGTACGCTCAACCTCACGGACATCGTGACCGTGAATGCTGAGACTGGCGACTCCGTCCTCACCACTGCCGATGGCACAGCCCTCGATGAGACCTATGCTAATGCACAGAGCGAGGCCTGCTTCCAGGCTGCTGTGGACCATGCCAACGAGGTGATCAAGATTCAGATGAAGCGTTTCAAGACACTCTACGACCGTAGCAGCGTGTTCAACCGAGATGTCTTCGAGATTGACGAGTCGTTCAATTATGACACCTACAATGGCAACGGCATCTATCCGCTCTATCACAACACCCAGACTCAAGGCGAGAACGTCATTGATGAGATTTATTCGCGCCTGTGGGCAAACAAAAACTCCCAGGAGAGCGTCTTTGAGATTCAGTTTGACGCTACCGAGACCAACAATCTCTATAATTCTTGGTACGGCTCTTATACCAGCGGCAGTTTCAACGCCGGTACGATGGTGGCTGCCGACATGTTCCTCGCCTCAATAGGTAACAAGGTGACGGCTGCCGCTAAGGGATTGGGCAAGACAGACCTCCGCTCGCTCCAAACGCTGGGCTACAACAAGGAGACGCTCTCTGCGTCTGCAGTGCCTATCCACAAGAACATCGCCAACATGATTGTGGTGAACGATCTGCGCGACATGTCGCAAGGCTTCTCCATTGTGGGCTACCACATCACCCAGTCCATGAACTGGCCTGTTTACCGCCTCAGCGACGTGATGCTCATCAAGGCCGAGGCCCTGGCACGCATGACGAGTGGTGACACCAAGGAAGCCAACTACCTTGTGAACCACCTCTACGCACGCAACTGCCCGCAGATGTCTGCCAACGACACCACCAACACCGAGACAGGCAATGCCCTCCTCATCAAGGTCTACAATGAGCGCCAGCGCGAGTTCGTTGGCGAAGGTAAACGCTGGTTCGACCTGGTTCGCCAGGCCGAGGCCGGAGACTACTACAGCGAACGTTCCGTTTCTGTAATGGAGAGCCTCGCCGACTTCGTGAGCATGTCCAGTGTAGTGATTAACCGTATGCGTAACCTGTGGTCCTTCTATTGCCCCATCACCGACGCAGAAATGCGTGTAGAGGGCGTGGACGCCGGTGGCTACCTCGTGCAGAACCCCGTATGGGAGAAATACAGTGAGATTAAGAAGAACTAAGCCACACCCCTCGTTCCGCTCGCACGGGCTTAGCCCCGTTGCGTAGTGGGATAGGGGAGAGGCAACATCCACACCATATATTATATTAGCGTGATGAAGACTATTAGCATACAAAAGTTGTTCAGGAGCCTGCTTGCAGCCACCGTCCTCTTTGGGGCTGCAGCCTGCACCGACGACCATTTCGACATCAGCGACGGCGGCTCGGCCACCGCATCGCAGACCATCTGGCAGAACATACAGGCGCAACCTCAACTGAGCGACCTGGCTGCCATCTTGCAGCGCGTGCCGGTCATCAAGTCGGTTAGCGACAAGAATTCCCGCGTGCTCTACTCCACGTTGCTAGATCAGCCGCAGACATTCACGTTCTGGGCACCGGTGAACGGCTCCTACGATGCACAGTCGTATCTCGACAGACTCGATCAAGCCGAGACCATTGCCGACGACTCGCTCAGAGCCGTGGCAAAGTACAGAATAGGCTACCAGTTTGTGATGAACCACCTGGCGCGGTTCAACTACGAGAGTTCTGCCGAAGAGCAGGAGGTGTTTCTCATGAACTCCAAGCGTGCATACTACAATGCCGGCGCAGGTGAGTTCAATGGCATCCCCCTGCTTGCCGGCTACGAGTCCATCCCCTCCTCCAACGGTACGCTCCACATCCTTGACGGTTGCTCTCCGTTCCGTAAGAACCTCCGTGAGAACCTCTACGAGGATTACCGCTCGTCAGAGAATCCGCTCTATTGGAAGGATGTCCGCTCGCTTTCCGACGTTATCTATGTGACCGCTTCTGACGGCACAACCTATATCTATCAGGACAACTACATCGACACCAACCGCAGCGTAGAAGGCGGCATGGACAATGAGGGCAACATGGTCTATATGGATACGGTATGGGCTTCCAATAACGACATGGCTAACTATGCCGGCGGTTCGCTCGCCAACGAGGACTCAACCTTTGTGGGTATCGTTCCGGCTACGGAGACCGCTTTCAACAATGCCATCACCAAACTCCTGCCCTTGTTCAACTACAACGCCTCGTATTTCTACGACTGGGACGATGAGAACTTGAACTTCAAATCCTCAATGAGCATCGCCGCCGAGGAGGCCGACTCCCTGGCTTACGACCGTGCTTGGCGTCGCCTCATGCAGTCGATGTATTTCTCCGCATCTAACTGTGGCTTCAACACCGAACAGGGCGTTGACTCCGCCGCGCTCATTGACTATGTGCTCCATGCCGACACCATCAACACCTCCGGACGTCTCGTTTATCGCAATCCCAATGTTGGTGGTGAGAATCCTGTCTTTGAGGGCAAGGAACCCACCCGCTTCTCCAATGGATACGTGTTCCAACTTGACGAGATGGACTTCGATCCTGCTTGGATTTGGGCACCCAAAATCGAGTTCTCACCCTATGGCGCTGCCAACTTGCTCCGCTATCAGAACTGTACGCCCAGTTCCGTACTTCTCGTAGAGAGTGAGCGCAACCCCGCAGTGTCAGGTTATTTGCAAGACAACCAATACGAGCGTTTCGAGGTGACCACCGGTATCATGACGGTAGATATCCGTCTGCCGCAGGTGCTTTCCACCTCCTACAGGCTTGACTTCTGCATGGCGCCCAACTACACCCGCCTCTCCGATGCCGGAAACAATATGGTGGAAGTGTTGGACCCCGAGACGGGTGAGCCGACCGGTGAACTGGTACCAGGGAACGTCTATTGCCAGTTTGGCGCACAGGTGTTCTATGACGCCAAGGACCCCGCCCGCAATCCTACCAAGGTGACGGCCAACCAGTCCACCATCACCGTTCGCCAAGACACCATTCAGTGGTACACCATCTTCGACAAAGTGACGTTCAGCAAGTGCTACTACTCGCTGCCGACGCCTACCGGTGATTCCTATCCCTTTGTACGCATCACGCTCACTGTTCCCCAGCAGCGCGGTCTTCCCAACAACCCGTACAACAACAACGCGCTCAACATCGCCCGCATTCGCCTTGTGCCTCTGCCTGCCGACGAGCAATGAGCCGCTACCAAACTAAACTCTCTCATCCCGCACGCTTCCTTTTGAAGCGTAGGGACAGTCAAAGTTTCTGCAAAATATAAAGAACAATGAATAAGAAAAGTTTGAACTTCAGGCAGCGGCTTCTCCGCACCGCCACGCTGGCACTCTGCCTTGCTGGCTTCCTCGGTGTGAGGGCTCAAGACGCTCCCGCGTCCGCACAGTCCAGCCCTGTTAGGGCCGCCGCACAGTTGCGCGAGGTTTCTGGCCATGTTTACGACGCTGCCACCAAGGAGCCCATGGGCGGCGTGCGCATCCAGGCCCTCGGAGAGCGTCGCTACACCGCCATGACCGACGGCAAGGGAGCCTACACCGTAAAAGTGCCTTCCTATGTGACAGCACTCTATATCTATGTGGATGGCTACAACGCCACACAGTTGGCCATCAAGGGCGATGCCAATCAGGACGCCTACCTCTATAGCGGCCTGGTGCGTGAGCAGTACACCGATGGTACCAACATCTTCAACTCCCGCAGCGCAACGTTGGGTATCACCAGCGCACAGACCGTGGAGAACGAGATCGAGAACGTGCTGGGCGGCAACATGCGTATGATCAGCCGTGGCGGTCTCAACGCCCAGGGCGCCTTGATGCTCATCAACGGCGTGAACTCCCTCAACGCCAACGCCCAGCCACTGGTAGTGGTTGACGGCGTGATTTGGGACATGCAGTACGACCGCGCCACAATCCACGACGGCTTCGTGAACAACGTCCTCTCGTTGCTCGACCCCGAAGACGTGGAGAGCGTAGAGGTGGTCAAGAACGGTACTGCCCTTTATGGCGCCAAGGGAGCCAATGGCGTGCTCGTCATCAATACCAAGCGCGGCCACAGCATGGCCACCCGCATCAACGTGCGCGTTTATGGAGGCGTAGAGACCGCTCCCACACGCACCAAGATGATGAACGCCTCCCAGTTCCGCAGTTATGCCCTTGAATTGCTTGGCACCACAGAGTATAACGAGCGTCTCAGCGACAACATGCTCGTGCCCTTCCTCAACGAAGACGCCCAGGGCTACCGCTTCTACGACATGTACCACCAGGATGTGGACTGGCAGAAGGACCTCTATCGCACCGCCTTCACGCAGAACTATAAAGTCAGCGTGCAGGGTGGTGACGACGTGGCCATGTACAACCTCTCCCTCGGCTACACCCAGGGACAGGCCACGGCCAAGAAGAACGATTTCAACCGCCTGAACATCCGCTTCAACACCGACGTAAACCTCTTTGAGAACTTCACGGCGGCCATCGACCTGGGCTATACTCGTGGCGCATACGACCTCCGCGATAACGGCTGGGCAGAGGATTATTCGCAGCGCAACATCTCCTCGCCCAACGTGCTCGGACTCATCCAGTCGCCGTTCATCAGCCCGTACATGTACTTCGTGTACTACGACACCGACCGCGGTATGCTCGACCTCGGACACTCCACTGATGTGTATGCCGGTCGCGTGTTCAGCGACTCCGACAACCCGCTTGCCTACGCCTCCTCGTTCGGCTTCCCCGGCGTGGCTAACCCCTACTGGATCTTGGCAAACGGCTCGGGCAACAACAAGAACTTCCAGGAGCAGACACAGTTCAACCTGAATGTGGCACCGCGCTATCAGGTGAACAAGAACCTCGCCATCTCCGACCGCTTCAGTTATCAGATCAACCGCACCAATGAGAAGTACTACCTGCCCTATAACGGCACACCCACCATCGACGTGGAAGGCTTAGGTCAGGTGGACAACGCCATCCGTTCGCAGTTTGCCAAGGCCACGCTTATCTTCAATGACTTCCGTGTGGATTGGCGCAAACAGATGGGTGCCCACTACCTCAACGTGTTCGCCGGTATGCGCTTCATGGCTAACACCTACACCAGCAGTTTCCTCGAGGTGTATAACAACGACAACGACAAGCAGCCCAACATCAGTTATTCGCTCCAGTATCGCAACATGGACGGTGCCGATGACGAGTGGCGCAGCATTGCATGGTATGCCAGTGCCGACTATAACTATCGCAACCGCTACTTCCTCAACGTAGCCGCATCGATGGAGAGCAGTTCGCGCTTCGGCGACAAGGCCAAGGGAGGACTGGAGCTCGCCGGTGTGCGCTGGGGCCTCTTCCCCTCTGTGCAGGCAGGGTGGGTGCTCAGCAACGAGAATTGGTTCCGTGTGCCCGGAGTGGACTATTTGAAACTCATGCTCGGCTACGACATGAGCGGCAACGACGACCTGGACTACTACGCCAGCCGCACCTACCTGCGCAACGTCGTTTATATGCAGCGTGCCACAGCCCTCACCATTGCCAACATTGAGAACCCCAAACTGGCGTGGGAGACTACGCACCGTTTCAGTGCTGGCTTGCAGGGCGGCCTGCTCAAGAACCGCCTAATGTTCGCTTTGAACCTGTACTATGCCAAGACTGTCAATCTGCTATCCTATAGATCTGTTAGCGACATCACAGGTCAGGCACTGCAGTTGAGCAACGACGGTGCGTTGAAGAACATGGGCCTTGACCTCAATGTGGATGCTATCTTGCTCGCCACGCGCAACTGGAAGTGGCAGGCCGGTTTCTCTATCGGACACTATCACAACGAACTGACCAAACTCCCCGACTCACCGCTCAACTACATCACAACCTATGCCCTCGACGCTAACGGACAGAAGGTGGGCACAGGCAAGACCATCAACGGCTATACCAGTTTCGTCTATGGTCAGGTTGTGGAGCGTCAGCGTTATGACAACATCCTCTCCGCCGTGGGCCATTCTGTAGGCGTGTTCTACGGCTACAAGACCGCCGGAGTGTTCAGCACCGATGCCGAGGCTGCCAGTGCAGGCAAGTATGGCTACCTGCGCTATCCCACCGGCCTGGCCGAGCAACCCTACCGCAACTTCAAGGCCGGCGATGTACATTTCGTAGATCAGAACGGCGACGGATGGATCAGCGAGGCAGATATGGTTGAAATCGGAAACCCCAACCCCGACTTCTACGGCAACATCTACACACGCCTCTCCTTCAAGCGCCTCACCCTCGACGTGAACTTCAAGTATAGCGTTGGCGGCGACATCTTCAACTATCAGCGCATGCAACTCGAGAGCGCCTCGCAGGCCAACGTCATCGGCAACCAGACGCGCGCCGTGGTGAACCGTTGGCGCTACGAGGGACAGGTCACCGACGTGCCCCGCACCATGTTCTACACCAACGAGGAATGGGTGAACAACGAGCGCTTCTCCGACCGTTGGATCGAAGATGGCTCCTACCTCAAACTCAAGAAGGTGCGCCTCACGTGGGAGATGCCCCTCAGCCTCTCTTGGCTGCAAGGCGTGACCCTCTGGGGCGAGGCAAACAATGTCTTCACGCTCACTAAGTATCTCGGTAGCGACCCCGAGGTGGCCGTAGGACAGGGCGTGCTCTATCAAGGCATCGACGCCGGACTTCTCCCCGCCAGCCGCAGTTTCAATGTCGGCGTAACCATCAATCTTTAATCAGTTACAAGTCCCGGTTTCTTGAAACCTCCCCGCGTTCCACTTGCTAATAGCAACCCCAAACCTCGGCGGCTTCACGATACCGCACTTCAAACTCCATACATTTCCATGAAAGCAAAATCCATAATTGGCTTCCTGCTGTTCCTGCTCGCCTTCGGCTTCGGTGCCACATCCTGCGAAGACATGCTCACGCCCGACATGACCAACGCCTCTGACGCGGACAGGAGAATAGAAGACACCGTCTTTAACTACCTGGGCATCATGCGCAGCATGCAGCAGGTGGCAGAGCAGAACGTCATTCTCGGCGAGGCGCGTGGCGACCTTGTCACCACCACCTCCTACACCAGTGACTCAATCGACCGCATCGCCAACTTCCGCCAGCCTGTGGACGGGGAGAACCTCCTGCTCAACCGCGCCGCATACTACAATGTCATCAACCATTGCAACTTCTATCTTGCCGCAGTGGACAGCACCAAAGTGCTGAACTACAACTACCTGATGAAGAAGGAGGTGGCACAGGTCATCCTCATCCGCGCCTGGGCCTATATGCAACTCGTGCAGAACTATGGCCGCGTGCCCTTCATCACCGTTCCCGTCACCAGCGCCGGCACCGGCTGGGAGACCAACCCTGCCGAGGGATGGGTGTCGCTCGCTGCTGGCGAGGAGAACCTGCTCAATCGCCTCTACGACACCCCCACCGGTGAATTGTGGCGCGCCTATGAGTACGAGCGCGTAGAGGGGCTGCCCAACTACGGGTCGTACTATTACGACGGACAGAACGTCGTGTCGAGCAAACTCACCTTCTTCCATGCCGACATCATCATGGCCGAACTCTATCTGCTCTGCGCACAGACACGTGCCGACTATGAGAAAGCCGCCGAGTACTACTACCGCTATTTCACCAACTTCTCCGGCCAGAAGAACTGCTACGGCTACATCACCAACAGCCGCGCCTTCTACAGCGAGAACCTCTACGGTGGGCGTCGCACCTATACCGTCAGTGCCGACAGTTGGGTAAACGCCCTCTACACCGGCGGCTACACCAACACCTCCACCGCCAACGCCGTCACCTTCGTGCCCTCCGCCGCCAGCACCAATTTCGGCCTCGTGCTCAAGCGCATCCCCGAAATCTACGGCTTCGAACTCTCCTCCAGCACCAGCACCAGCATCCGCGAGCAAGACGATGCTGCCAATGACTATGTGGCCGACGTCGGCGCCGTCAATGTGCAAGGCACCAACTACAAGAAGCGCCAACTCGCCCCCTCCGAGGGCTACATCAGCCTCAACGAGGCACAGCCCTTCGCCATCAGCGACGACCGCTCCACCGAAGACGTCATGAAGTTCCCCGAAGACATCGGTGACGCTCGTTTGGCCGGTGCTGCACCCCTCTTCCGCACCGAGGAAGGGCGCCTGCGCTTCGTACAGAAGTTCTGCCCAGGGCGCATCAGCGGCGAAGGCCTCTCCACCGGTGGCAACGCCTTCCGCTACTGCATACCGCTCTACACCACCGTACAACTCTACCTCCACTTCGCCGAGGCCATCAACCGCGCCGGCTTCCCCCGCTACGCCTTCGCTATCCTCCACGACGGCCTCAACTACAACTACATGCCCGACAACAGCGTCGTACAGTCCACTGGCCAGGTGGCAGGCCTCAAGTATGAACTCGTTTCCGAGGATGAAGAGACGCACACTCGCACCTTCCGCACCGTCATCGACTCCGTCTCCTCCAACGTGAACCTCTCCAAGGGTACCAAGGGCGCCAACTATATCAGCCCCTACGAACTCGTAGCCTCCTCCACCAAGTCGTGGCTCGACTTCAGCGACAACGCCTATTGGAACAACATGCTCGGCATTCACGAGATGGGTTGCGGCCTTGCCACCCACGGCAACACCGAATTCACCTACGAGAACGTCGTAGAGCAGCGCATCGCCGACGAAGCAGTGCGCTCCGGCCTCACCATCGCCCAGGCCGCCAGTTACGCCCGTCGCATGATGGACGGCGATGACACCACTGGCGATGATCCCGCAGGTGGCGATACTGGTGACGACGAGACGCCAGAAGCAGTTTGGGACAGCGTATACCTCCCCATCGACGTGCCCACCGACGAGATGCTCGCAGCACAGATAAACGCCGTAGAGACACTCATCGCCGACGAGGCAGCCCTCGCCCTCAGTTTCGAAGGCTTCCGCTACTACGACCTGATGCGTATGGCGCGCCACAAGAACCTCGACAGTTACCTCGCTCCCGACTATGGCTCCCGCTGGATGGCCTGGCTCATCGCCCGCCGCAACCTGTCGCTCAAGCCCTACGAGCAACCCGCCAACACCGGCGACGGCAGCATCTACAGCCTGCTCTCGGCAGGCGAAGTGAACTGGTATCTCGCCAGCCCATACTGATCCGTACACACACACATCACTCTTCCTCGAAGCCGCACAGCCCACGCCGTGCGGCTTCGGTTTGTTATTCACGAATGCCCGCACTTATTAGGTTTTTGGCCTAAAGCTCAAATATGCTCCTAAAATCGTTGTAATCGGCTGAAATACTTAACATTGCAGCGGTTATAATATTATGAGCATGAAAAAAGGCAAAAAAAGTGCCCAAAATGCGGCAGTAAATCCGTGGTCCGCAAA
>JAFSWM010000020.1 GCA_017444485.1 Bacteroidaceae bacterium
GTCACCGACCCCCTCTTCCTCGACGCGCTGCACAGCGAGTTCCACCACATCCTCGCGCAGACCACGGAGCGCCGCCGCCAGCGCGACCTGAAACGCTTCCAGGAGAAACTCTCCACGCTCACCTTCCTCGACCCCGCCTGCGGCTCGGGCAACTTCCTCACCGAGACCTACCTCTCGCTGCGCCGCCTGGAGAACGACGTGATCCGCGAGCGCTACAAAGACATGCCGTTCCTCCCCGGCACGAGCCCCGTGCTGGTGGGCATCGGGCAGTTCCACGGCATCGAGGTGAACGACTTCGCCGTCACCGTGGCCACCACCGCGCTGTGGATCAGCGAGGCGCAGATGCTCGCCGAGACGGAGCGTATCACCGGCCACGACATTGACTTCCTGCCGCTGAAGACCTATGCCAACATCACGCTGGGCAATGCCTTGCAGACACCCTGGCCCGAGACGGACTATATCATCGGCAACCCGCCATTTGTGGGCGCGAGGGTGATGAGTACGGAGCAAAAGCAAGACATGGCCGACACCTTCGGCCCGCGTTGGAAAAACGTTGGCAACATGGACTACGTCTGCGCCTGGTACAAGCGTGCCTGGGAGGTGATGCGTCGCCACCCGCACACTCGCGCCGCTCTCGTCTCCACCAACAGCGTCACACAGGGTGAACAGCCCGCCCTGCTCTTCAAGCCGCTCTTCGCCGAGGGCTTGCACATCGATTTCGCGCGCCGCACGTTCCACTGGGACAGCGAGGCCACGCTGAAGGCCCACGTCCACTGCGTCATCATCGGCTTTTCGGCAGCCCCCGTCAGTCCGCCCATTGCAAACGCTGGGAGCGCGGGCGTCCTCGCCCGCACCGAAGCCCTGATGCGGGCGGGGACGCCCGCGCTCCCAGCCCTTGCAACAGGCGGGCCGACGATTTACGAGGGGGAGCAGGTCATTCCTGCACGGCATATCAACGCCTACCTCACTGATGCGCCGGATGTGTTTGTGGAGAGCAGAAACAAGCCGCTGTGCGACGTGCCGGAGATGCTGTTCGGCAGCATGCCCAATGACGGAGGCCATTTGTGCGGCATCAACGACGAGGATAGAGCGCGGCTTATTGCGCAATATCCGGAAGCAGAAGGATTGTTGCGCCCGTTCCTGGGAGCGCAAGAATACATTCGCGGTCTCTCGCGTTGGTGCTTGTGGTTAAAAGATGTTTCACCCGCTTTGATAAAATCCATAAAGCCCATTTATAAAGCCGTAGAAGGTGTGCGCGAAGTTCGTGCTGCAAGCACCCGTGCAAGCACCCGTGCCAAAGCGGCCACGCCCACATTATTTGGCGAAGACCGACAGCCCACCACCGGCAACTACCTCCTCGTGCCGCGCGTCTCCTCCGAGCGCCGGCCCTATGTGCCCATAGGCTTCATGACCGCTGACGTAATAGCCAGCGACTCGGTGCAAATCATCCCCTCCGCCACCCTCTACCACTTCGGCGTGCTGACCTCATCGGTGCACATGGCGTGGATGAGGGCTGTGTGCGGACGGCTCAAAAGCGACTACCGCTACTCCAAAGACATCGTCTATAACAACTTCCCCTGGCCGGCACCGGCGGAGGGGCAGCATGAGAAGATTGGCCACACCGCGCAGGCCATCCTCGACGCCCGTGCCCTATACCCCGACTCCTCGCTGGCCGACCTCTACGACCCGCTCACCATGCCTGCCGAACTGCGTAAGGCACACGAGGCGAACGACCGCGCGGTGCTCGAAGCCTACGGCCTGCCGCACGCCGCGCCCGAGCAACACATCCTCGAACACCTCTTCGACCGCTACGCCGCACTGACCCAAAAAGCATAACTCCCCCCCATGATAAAACTCGGCGACTACAACACGCTACGCATCACGCGCTTCACCGACCACGGTGCCTACCTCGACGGCGGCGACGTGGGCGAGATACTCCTCCCCAAAGCCTATGTGCGTGCTGAGATGCGCCCGCACGACGAGGTCACGGCCTTTGTCTATCTCGACCAGTCGGAACGCCTGGTGGCCACCTTCGAACGCCCGCTCGTCCGCGTGGGGGGCTGTGCCTGCCTGGAATGCAAGTGGGTGAACGAGCACGGCGCGTTCCTCAACTGGGGACTGATGAAGGACCTCTTCGTGCCCTTCCGCGAGCAGCGCAAGCCGATGGAGGTGGGTGAGAGTTATGTGGTGTATGCCTACATCGACAAGGAGAGCGGACGCATTGCCGCCACGGCCAAGATAGAGCGCCACCTGCTCCCCGCCACGCCCGCCGACTTCCGCAGGGGGCAGGAGGTGGAGGTGCTGGTGTGGCACAAGACGCCGCTGGGCTTCAAGGTGATTGTGAACGACGGCTACCAGGGCCAGATCTACGACAACCAGGTGTTCCACCCGCTCCACAGCGGCGACCGCATCACGGGCAGCGTGCTGGGCGTGCGTCCCGACGGCAAACTCGACATCGCCGCCGGCAGCCTGGGCACCAGCCGCTTCAGCGACTTTGCCGACGACCTGCTCGACGCGTTGCGCCATGCGCCCGACGGCACGTTGCCCTATGGCGACCACAGCAGCCCCGAGCAGATATCGGCACGCTTCGGCGTGAGCAAGAAGACGTTCAAGCGTGCCGTTGGCACGCTCTACCGCCGCCGCCTCATCCGTCTCATCCCTGAGGGCATCACATTGGCGTAAGAGCCTCTGCGCAGCACCTCGAAATAGGAAGTAGTACTTCCTCGCCCCGGAAGTAGTACTTCCTCGCCGAGGAAGTCCCACTTCCTATTTTAAGGTGGCGGCAGAGCATATCATACAATTCCCACGTTTATGCTCTGTCGCCCCTTCAAGGCTTGGCTGGCGCATACCAGGGCAATACCAGGAGCGTTTCCGCGGGCGAGACGCCCGCGCTCCCAGGGGCTGCCACGCCTCAAAACGATAAAAAGCGGGGAAACGTTTGGAATTGTCGGGGGTTTTGTGTTTCTTTGCTTGTTCATAAATCCCGCGCGTTATGGAAAGACTCGCTTTGCACATCCCCTACGTCCGTATGGCGGAGGATGAATTAGCCCCAGCGGACCGCCGTCTGGTGGAATCGGCCAAGAAGTCCACCGAGACGAGTTACGCCCCGTATTCTCACTTCTGTGTAGGTGCCGCCGCCCTGCTCACGAGCGGCGAGACGGTCTGCGGCAGCAACCAAGAGAACGCCGCCACCCCCAGTGGCATCTGCGCCGAGCGCTGCGCCGTGTCGTATGCCTGCGCCCGCTATCCCGACGCCGGCGTGGTGGCCATCGCCATCGCTGCCCGCGACGCCACGGGTGCCTTCACCGAGCGCCCCACACCGCCCTGCGGCATGTGCCGCCAGGTGATGGCCGAGACCGAGGCGCGCAGCGGCAAGCCCATGCGCATCCTGCTCTACGGCACCAGCGGCACGCTGGTCATCGAGGGCGTAAGCGCCCTGCTGCCCTTCGGCTTCGACGGCAGTTTCTTATAATCCCTCCCCGCCATGACTGCACAACGTTTTCGCCAACTATTGACCACACTCTCTGTGGCGTGCTGCCTCATCTTCGGTCTGCCCATCGCCACCTGCGCGCAGACGGCCTATTTCCAACACACCGTGGAGGCCCAAGAGACGCTCTATGGCATAGCGCGTAAGTTTGGCGTGAGCATCGACGAACTGCTTGCCGCCAACCCTGGCGTCACGGCCCAGAACCTGCGGCGCGGGCAGGTGATTCGCATTCCCACCTCGGCCACGGCGGCCACAACGCCCACACCGGCAGCGCCTCCTGCCATCCGGCAGACGCACAGCGTGCAGCAGGGTGAGACGGTATGGGGCATCGCCCACCGCTACGGCGTCAGCGTGGAAGCCCTGCGCGCCGCAAACCCGCAGATGAGCCAGCCAGACTATGTGCTGCCCGTGGGTGCCACACTGCTCATCCCCGCCGGTGGCACCGCGGTGCCCGCCGCCACCATGCAGCGCGGCGTGCGTGTGGCACTGGTGATGCCACTCAAGGCACAGCGCGCCGAGGTGCCGCGGTGCACCGAGTTCTACCAGGGCCTGCTCATCGCCGCCGAGGAACTGAAGCAGCAGGGGCGCTCCGTCACCATCTACGCCTACGAGGAAGACCCCGACGACACCACACTGGCCGACCTGCAGAGCAAATTGCGCACCAACCCCGTGGACATCATCTATGGCCCGCTCTATCCCAAGCACTTCCCCGTATTGGCCGACTATGCCCGCCGCAACGGGGTGCGCCTCGTGGTGCCTTTCAGCAGCAAGGTGCCCGAGGTGGAGCAAAACCCAGCGGTGTATGTGGTGAACACGCCCGAGAAATACCGCAACGCAGCGGCGGCAGCGGTCATCGCGCGTCAGTTCGGTAGCACCCACCTTGTGGTGCTCCAAACGTCCGAGGCCAACGAAGCCGCCTTCGTGGCCAAACTCAAAGCGCAGACCGCCGCTGCCGGAGGCACCAGCACCGCGCTGCCTGCCAACTTCAGCGACCAGCAGATACTGAGCGTCTTCGCCCTGCACGACCGCGTCCTCTTCGTGCCCGACGGCAGCGGCGAGGAAGCCTATCGCACCGTGCTACGTCGCCTCGACCGCCTGCGCGCCGAGATGCCGCTGCTGAGCACCAGCCTGCTGGCCTATCCCGACTGGCAGAAGTATCAGGACGACGACCGCATGACGTGGTACGCCTGCGACACCTACCTCTTCTGCCCCGCATTCTACAACCCCTATGACGACCGCGTGAAAGTCTTTGTGCGCAAATACCGCGACCGCTATCACACCGACCTCCTGCCCTACTACCCGCGCTTCGGCGCACTGGGCTACGACGTGGCGTTGCAGACGATGCAGCCCTTCTTCACCCACGGCGACCAGTACCACGGTCAGGAGGCACGCGGCACAGAGGGTGTGCAGTCGCACCTGCGCTTCGAGCGCACGGGCCAGGCCGGAGGGTATGCCAACACCAACATCTGGCTGATGCACTTCAAGAAAACGCGCACCATCGACCTCATCGGCGTGCGATAGCACCACCCCCAAACCACCCGCGCGGCCTCGCTTCCGCACCCATGCGGCGGCCCATCCCTATCATCCTTTCTGTTTTGTTATGCTTCGCGCCGACTTCCCCATCCTCTCGCGCACCGTCTATGGCAAGCCGCTGGTCTATCTGGACAACGCGGCCACCACACAAAAGCCCCGCTGCGTAGTGGAGGCCATCACCGAGCAATACTACAACACCAACGCCAACGTGCACCGCGGCGTGCATTTCCTCTCGCAGCAAGCCACCGAACTCCATGAGGCGGCGCGTGAGTGCGTGCGGCGCTTCATCCATGCCGAGCGCACATCAGAAATCGTCTTCACACGCGGCACCACCGAGAGCCTCAACCTGCTGGCCGAGAGCGCCGGAGCCGCCTTTCTCAGAGAGGGCGACGAGGTGGTGCTGAGCGAGATGGAGCACCACTCCAACATCGTGCCCTGGCAACTCCTTCGCGAGCGGCGCGGCATCACGATAAAGGTATGCCCCGTCACCGACGAGGGGCTGCTCAACCTCGAAGCCCTTGAAAGATTGCTCACCCCGCGCACCCGCCTGGTGAGCCTGTGCCACGTGAGCAACGTGCTGGGCACGGTGAACCCCATACGCCGCATCGCCGAGATGGTGCACAGCCACGGCGCCTTGCTCTGTGTGGACGGTGCACAGAGCGTGCCCCACCGTGCTATCGACGTGCGCGAACTGGGCTGCGACTTCCTGGCTTTCAGCGGGCATAAGGCCTACGGCCCCACGGGGATCGGCGTGCTCTACGGGCGCGAGGAACTCCTGGAAAAGATGCCGCCCTATCAGGGAGGCGGAGAGATGATAGCGCGCGTCACGTTCGCGAAGACCACCTACGAGCGCCTGCCCTACAAGTTCGAGGCTGGCACGCCCGACTATGTGGGCTCGCACGCACTGGCCACCGCCCTCGACTATATGGAACGTGCAGGTATGGATGCCATCGCCGCACACGAGCGCGACCTGACGCGGTACGCCACAGAGCGGCTGTCTGCCATCAGCGGATTGCACATCTACGGCACCGCGCTCGACAAGGAGGCCGTGGTGTCCTTCAACGTGGAGGGCGTGCATCCCTTCGACCTCGGCACGCTGCTCGACCGCCTCGGCATCGCCATCCGCACGGGCCACCACTGCGCACAGCCCCTCATGGCACGCTTCGGCACGGAGGGCATGGCACGCGCCAGTTTCGCGCTCTACAACACACGGGAGGAAATAAATGCGCTGGCCGACGGCATAGAGCGCGTGCGCAAGATGTTCTGACATGTCGCTGCTCCCCGTCTATAACACCCTGGGGCTGGCGGAGGCCGGCGTGGACGAGGCCGGACGTGGCTGCCTGGCCGGCGACGTATATGCCGCCGCCGTAATCCTCCCCGATGGCTACGACAACCCCCTGCTCAACGACAGCAAGCAACTCTCCCGCCCACAGCGCGAGAGACTACGCAGCGAGATAGAGCACGACGCACTGGCATGGGCCGTAGGCACTGCTTCGGTGGAAGAAATCGACCACATCAACATCCTGCGCGCCGCCATGCTGGCGATGCATCGCGCGCTCGACGCGCTCCATGTGCGTCCGCAATTCATTGCTGTGGACGGCAACAAATTCGTGCCTTATGGCGACACGCCCCACGCCACCGTGGTGAAGGGCGACGGCAAATACCAGGACATTGCCGCCGCCAGCATCCTGGCCAAGACGCACCGCGACGAATACATGGCTGCCCTTGCCGCCCAACACCCCCACTATGGCTGGGAGCGCAACGCCGGATACGGCACGCGTGAACACCGCGAGGCGCTGCACCGCTATGGTCCCACGCCGCTCCACCGCCGCTCGTTCAACCTCTTAGGCGACGGGCAGTTGTCGCTCTTCTGAACCGAGTCCTGGCAACGCTCCCATACCTTAGAACCTCACACATCCCATGACAGACGAAGACTATATGCGCCGCGCGCTGCACGAAGCACAGCAGGCCGCTGCCGAGGGCGAGGTGCCCGTCGGCGCAGTGGTGGTGTGCCGCGACCGCATCATTGCCCGCACCCACAACCTCACCGAGACGCTCCACGATGTGACGGCACACGCCGAGATGCAAGCCGTCACCGCCGCTGCCGGTTCGCTGGGCGGCAAATACCTGGACCAGTGCACCCTCTACGTCACCGTAGAGCCCTGCGTGATGTGTGCTGGCGCACTGGGGTGGGCACAGTTGGGAAGGCTCGTCTTCGGAGCGGCAGACGAGAAGCGGGGCTTCAAGCGCTACGCACCCGACGCGCTCCATCCCAAGACCGTGGTGCTCGATGGCGTGCTCGAGGACGAATGTGCAGCCCTGATGAAGGACTTCTTCAAACGCAGGCGATGAAGACGCAGAAACAGGCATTCGGCGACCTCGGCGAGGAGGCAGCGGTGCGCTACCTTGTGCGGGAGGGCTACCACCTCATTGCGCGCAACTGGCGGGCGGGACGCAACGAAGTGGACATCATCGCCGAGCAGCACGGGCTGCTGGTCTTTGTGGAGGTGAAGACACGCCGCGACGAGCATTATGCCGAGGCTACCGAGGCCGTGTCGCACGACAAGCAGGCCAACCTGCTCGAAGCGGCCCGCGACTACTTCCTCATCACCGGTGCCGACAACCCCGTGCGCTTCGACATCGTCACCGTGGTGGGCACTACCCCGCCCTATCGCATCACCCATATCCCCGACGCCTTCAGCGCCGACAGTTTCTACCATGTTGAGCACCACTGACCGCCGCATCCGCTCCGTGGCGCTGCCGGCCATCGCCACCAACGTCACCGTGCCCTTGCTGGGCCTTGCCGACACCGCCATCACCGGTCACCTCGGCGCGGCGGCCTATATCGGCGCCGTGGCGGTGGGAGGCATGGCGTTCAACATGATGTACTGGCTGCTGGGCTTCCTGCGTATGGCCACCAGCGGCCTCACGGCGCAAGCCCACGGCAGCGGCAACACGGCGATGGCCGACGCGGTGCGCTGGCAGGCCGGCAGTTACGGGCTGCTGGCAGGGATGGCCATCGTGGTGTTGCAATGGCCCCTGCTCGCCTTGATACGTTTCTTCTTTGCCCCACAGGGCGAGGTGGACACCTACGCCACCACCTATTTCCTTATCCTCGTATGGGGCGCGCCGGCAGTGTTGGCCACCAACAGCCTGTGCGGATGGTTCCTCGGTATGCAAGACGCGCGAAGCCCCATGCTCGCGGCGGTGGTGCAAAACGTGGTGAACATCGCCTTGAGCCTGCTCTTCGTCATCGGTTTCGGGATGAAGATAGAGGGCGTTGCCGCCGGCACGCTGCTGGCGCAATGGACTGGGCTCGGGGTGGCCGTGTGGCGCTACCGCTCACGCTATGCCCGCCGCGCCCCGTTGCTACGCCTACGCATCAGGGGCGACGGCAGGTTTTTCAGCGTGAGTCGCGACATCTTCCTGCGCACGCTCTGCTTGGTGGCGGTGATGTCATGGTTCACGCGCACCGGCACGGCATTCGGCGAAGTGACGCTGGCGGCCAACACGGTGCTGATGCAGTTCTTCATCATCACGAGTTACGTGTTCGACGGACTGGCCAATGCTGCCGAAGCCATCGGCGGGAGCCTCTTCGGGGCACGCGACGCCGCCGGACTTAAAACATTGCTGCGCCGCCTCTTTGTGATCTGCGCGGTGGCAGCGGCGGGCTTCACCCTCTGCTTCGCCATCGGCGGAGCACCCTTTATCGATCTGCTCACCGACCGCCCTGAGGTGCGCGAGGCGGCACGCCGCTTCCTCCCCTATCTGGTCGGCGTGCCGGCGGCATGCTTCACGGCCTTTCTGCTCGACGGGCTGTTCATCGGCTGCACACGCACCCGCGCCATGCTGTTGAGCGTGGCGGCCTCCGCCCTGCTCTTCTTTGTACTCTTGTGGTGGCTCTCTCCCACACTCGGCAACCATGCCCTCTGGACGGCCTACCTGGCCTACCTCTTCCTGCGCGGCTGCATCCTGCTCGCTGCCACACCCGCTCTGCTACGCGAGGCGAGCGCGTCGTAGCAGGCCGCGAACGTTCCCGTTCTGACACTATCCGACTTCGTTTAAACAAGGTCCGTGTGACTTTAA
>JAFSWM010000021.1 GCA_017444485.1 Bacteroidaceae bacterium
AAAGTCACTCGGTGTGACTTTAAAGTCACACGGACCTTGTTATAAACTACAACGGACCTCGCTTCCTCCCGCTCACACTTCTCCTCCACCCCAACGCCTACCCTTCCTTCTGGCGGCCTGTGGGAAAATCACCATGAGCGAGACTTCCAAGCGATTGCTGAAGTTCATCAATGAATTGGTTGTATAAAACAAACCCTGTAGCCACATGAAGATTGGAATATACGAGCAGATTATCAATCAGTTGTTTGAAAAGAAGATTGCCTCAATTGACCAAAACAGGTTCTACATTGGGGAGCGTGTCATCAAGCGGCAAGAGGTGGCGAAGTTGCTGGCGATGTACCTGACAAGCATCTTCGAGCATGTGCTGACTGATATTACCGACGCTGACGCTGACGAGGAGGATGACAACTCGAACAATCGTTCCGTGAGGAGGGGAATTGATGTAGCCAATTCGATTATCCGCAAACTGGTGAACGAGTTCCACCTGGAATCGGGCAACCTGCTGTCGGCGCAAGCGAAGATTCTGACGGCGGTGATTGACAAGACGCAGTCAGACTATCCCGATTTGGCAAAGCGTTTGGAAGAAATCATGCCGATGAAAGGGCTTGTAAATGGCGCATTGTTTACGGGCAAAGGCATCAAGTTATACACCGAGTTGCAAAAGGAGATAGCCTCGGCTGATGAGATACGGCTGATGGTGTCGTTCATCAAGAAACGCGGATTGGCGTTGCTGTTGCCTCAGTTGAAGGCTTTCACCGACAGGGGCGGGCAGTTGAAGGTCATCACCACAACGTACATGAAGGCCACCGACTTTGAGGCCATCAAACAATTGGCACGGCTGAAGCACACCGACATCAAAATCACCTACGACGAAACCTCAGAAGACTGCACGCCAAGGCTTATATCTTCCTGCGCGACACAGGATTTAACACCGCCTACATTGGTTCGTCGAACCTGTCGGAGCAAGCACTCGATACGGGCGCGGAATGGAACGTGAAGGTGACGCAAATGGAGCAGCCGCGAATGATGAAAACCATCATGGGCGCATTTGAGGCATCATGGTGGGCAGAAGGCTACGAAACGTTTGTGAATGGTGAAGACGATGCCCGCTTGAAAGCGGCGCTGAGTAGTGGTGCAGACAATGAGGTAGATTTCAGTGTGCTGAAACTGATACGGCCTTTCGACTATCAGCAAGAGATATTGGAACGTCTGCAGGTGGAGCGCGAGGTGCGCGGACATTGGCGAAACCTGGTGGTGGCCGCTACGGGAACAGGCAAGACGGTGATGGCTGCGAGCGACTATAAGGCGTTTTCTGCACACCACGAGCGAGCAAGGCTCTTGTTCATCGCTCATCGCGAAGAGATACTCAGGCAGAGCCTGCATACATTCCGGCAGGTGATGAACGATTATAACTTTGGCGAGGAATGGTATGGCGGCAAAGAGCCTGCGAACTACGAGCACGTGTTTGCATCGAAAGACACGCTGAATAACCGATTGGACCGTTTGCAGTTGCCCGCCGACTATTACGATTACATCGTCATTGACGAGGTACACCACGTCGCGGCCTCAACCTATCGGAAGATCGTCAGCCACTTCAGGCCAAAGATTTTGCTGGGACTGACAGCCACACCCGAGCGAATGGATGGCGAGGACATCACAAAGGATTTTGATGGAACCATATCAGCGGAAATCCGGCTGGATGATGCCTTAAACAAGGGATTGCTGGCGCCATTCTATTACTATGGCATCACCGACTCTGTGGACTATTCAGCGGTGACATGGGACAGGGGGCATTATGTGGCCTCAGAGTTGTCGCGTATCTACACGTACAATGATGCCAGAACGGCAGTCGTCGTGCAAGCGTTGCAGCAGTATCTGCCCAACATCAGAGACGTCAGGGCGCTGGGCTTCTGCGTAGATCAGCAACACGCCAAGTATATGCAGTCTAAGTTCACGCTTTGCGGACTGAAGGCCGATGTACTGACAAGCGAGAATGCACAGATGCGAACAATCCTATATAATCGGCTGAGGCGCAAGGAGATCAACTATCTCTTTGTGGTAGATATGTTCAACGAGGGCGTGGATATTCCCGAGGTGGATACCATCCTCTTCCTGCGCCCTACGGAGAGCCTCACGGTGTTTATCCAACAATTCGGACGAGGACTGCGAAAGGCTGAGGGCAAGACGCATGTGGACATCCTCGACTTTGTGGGAAATAGCCGAGCGGAATTCAACTACGCAGACCGAATGCGCGTGATGTTAGGGCGCACGTCGATGAGCGTGGCCGAAGAGATGGAACGCGACTGCCCGCACCTGCCCCTGGGGTGCCGCATCATGCTGGAACCCAAGGCGAAGGAATACATCATGAGCAACATCAAGGGGGCTATACTGCGTTTCACTGCACGGAGAGTGAATGCTCTGGTACAGAACTTCGATCGCCATCACACTGTACCGCTCACGCTCACGAACTTCGTCAAGATATACCAATTGCCGCTGGACAAATTGTATCGAGGCAGAACGTGGAACCAGGTTTTGCTTGAAGCAGGGATTAGCCAAGAAGAGTCGCAGTTTAACGAAGCATTGAGCCGCGCCGTATTCCGCAAATGGTTGGCGACGGATTCGTTTAGTTATCTGAGTTTCATCAAGCAATTGGCCGCACAGTCGTTCAGGATTCAGGTAGATACTCTGAGCCGTGTGGAGCAGAAGTGGTTGCTCATGCTGTATTACGACTTGTTTGAAAATGCAGGGCAGTTCTCAAACCTTCAGGCGATGGTGGATGCATTGGCATCAGACGCTTGTTTCTGCGGAGAGTTGAAGGAAGTGATGGTATTGTTGCTGCAAGAGAAGAAGGCGTTTGAGAAACCAGACAATTCGTTGATACCCGATTTCCCGCTGAAGTTGCACGGTGTCTATACGAAGGCACAAATTCAAGTGGCTATCGGAACCTCAACACTGGCTCGCAAATCGTCGGTGCGCGAGGGTGTGGAGCGCAACAAGGCGCTGAACGTGGAGGCAATGTTTGTGGACATCATCAAAAATCGGGAAGAAGGCTCAACGACCGATTACGACGACAAGGCACTGTCGCCGTATCTGTTCCAGTGGGACACGCAGAATCGCGTCAAGCCGACCTCCAAAGAGGGGCAGGCATATATCAATCAAACGCAGACGATGTTGTTGTTTGTTCGCGAGCAAAAGAACTTCGCAGAAGACAAGACGCGAACGATGGGATACGTGTATTTAGGGCGTGTCACACTAAATTCCTGGGAGTATAAGAACATCGGAACACGAATGCAGATGAAGATACAATGGAATATGATTGAGCCGATTCCCGGCAGCGTGATGCATTTTGCAAGAATAAGAGAAATTGCTTAAAGGGGCATGAAACAGATAGAAGTCGTAGCAGCAATCATCCGCAAAGGAGATAAGATCTTCGCCACCCAACGAGGGTACGGCGAATGGAAAGGCTGGTGGGAATTCCCCGGCGGGAAGATGGAGGCGGGAGAGACACCAGAGGAAGCCTTGAAGCGGGAGATACGCGAAGAACTTTCGGCAGAAATCAGCGTGGATGAGTTCCTCTGCACCGTGGAGTACGACTACCCCAAATTTCATCTGACCATGCATTGCTACATCTGTTCGCTACTCATGAACGCACTCCATCTGAACGAACATGAGGCAGCGATGTGGCTGTCGATGGACCAACTTGACAACGTCAGATGGTTGCCAGCCGATTTAATTGTGCTCCAAGAAATAAAAGGCCATCAAAGAGAAAGGCCTCCTCAATGACAAAGAGGCAGAACGAATATTCCCCGTGCGAAAAAGGGATGTCCGATGTAGTTTCGCCGTCCGCACATGGGCTACAAACATGGAGCACGCGGGTGCGGCAAGCGGGCATAAGAAAGGAGGACACGCGCAGTGGTGTGCGCATGTCCTCCTTGGTTATTATAAATCTCTCGGCGAGGGTTTACCAAACGTCCTCAGGAATTACACCATCATAAACGCTCTTGGGCACGAACTCGAAGTAGTCCACGAAGAACTGTGAATCGGTCTTCTTCAACGCTGACTTGAAGCGCATGTAGTAGGTCCTGTTGGCATCAAGGTTCATCGTGGTAACAATCTTGCGCAAGCAGGGAAGGTCTTCACCGCCCTGGCTACGGCACTGGCCGCGATAGAGGCTATCCCAGAAGTAGTTGGGGGCCTTCATGTAGCCGTGCAGGCGCAGGTCCTTGTCGTTCTCAAGGATTTGTTCTTCGTCCCAGTCAAGGTCTGCATCGTCGATGTAGGGGATGTCGGGGTTTGTCGACGTGCGGGTGCTGCTGCTATAACCAGAGTTTTGGCGCAGGTCGAAAGGCAGACCTACAGGCAGGCAGTTGTCGGGCGAATCGCCCACATAGAGTTGGGCCATACCACGCAACGTGTTGTTGGCGCAGCCCATACGAATCTCATACTGTCCGGTCTTGGGGACGGGCGGCAGACGGAGGATGAAGTCGAACACGCCACTGAAAAGGAACTCATCGCCCTGGAAGTCGTGCCAATAGCCTACGCCCACCCAGCCGCATTGCAGGTAGTAGATCTCGGTGGCATCAGTTTCACGGATGATATTATCGAAGTAGCCGTGCTGGAAGGCTTGGTAACGCATGCCACGATAGTTGTTAGAGATAATTTCGGGTAAGATGGTGGTGATGTCCACACGGATACGCTCAGAACCAAGGGCTTCACGGGTAGCGGCGTCATAAACCAAGATACCGTCGATGGGGTAGTAGAAGCCGTTGGCACCATTGTTCTCAAACTCTCCGTTGAGGGCATTGATGCGCACATTGATACCAGGCTGGTAGGGCATGGTGGAGACTTCCTTGTAGTCGTCCTGAATAGCGTTGTTGTACTTACTGATGCGGTTCAGGTAGATGTCGTGGTCGCCGTCGGGCACCTGGAGCACCTTGATGAGGCCACGCACATCTTCGCCGGTCTCACTATTCACACCGAGCGCGATGGTGGTGAAGTAATCCCACGTGTCCACGGTGTAGTTGGCACTCTGCGGATTCAGAGCGTTTGAACCGTACTTATAGTTGTGCTCGTTGAAGTGGTGAACGAAGCGGTTATAGGCAATGCGGCCCTTGAGGAAGTGGTAGGCCACAAAGCGGTTGAGCGCATTGTCCATACTGGTGGGGTCGCTGGAGGTGCACTCGGGATAGGCGGCCTGCGCCTTCGCGAGCAGTTGGCTCTGGATCTCGTCCCAGTTGGTGATGTTGCGGTTTTCATCAAGCACAGGAGCAGAGATACCCCACTCGTTTTGGAACACCTCGTCGGTCTCCACGAAAGCCGTGATGCCAAGGATGCGCTTGGAAGGAATTTCCCAGTTGTTGCCGCGCCCGTTACCGAAGGCTACAGAACTCCAATAACGCTCGTCAGGACGAGTAGCATCGTTCTCATAGTCCATATCGCGGTCATCAGAGATGCGGCTCTCCATGCCCGTAACGGAAATGAGGCGGCTGAAGATGCGCAGGTTGTCGGCCTCATCGATGAGCGAGGCTACGCTCTCCACCGACGGCGAAATCACGTCGGACACCACGTGCATGTAGCCGTTGAGAGCTTTGTGGTTATAGTCACCATTGACCAATTCGGCGGTGTAGTTAATCACATAGGTGCCTTCGCGCTCCTCGCAGTTGAGCAGACGATCGCCCAAGTTGGGGCGCGGGAAGGTGCTACCATCGTTGGGGAACTCAGCCGTCTCATAGGCCGTGCTGTTCTCGTTGTCGATAACACAGCTATAGGCAATGAGTTCAGCCTGTTCGTCGGTCAGTTGTGTGATGTCGGTACTACCCGTCAGGCGTTGGCAATAAGCCTCTACTGCGGAGTTCAGGGGGACAAACACGGTGTAGTTGCCGCGTGCAGAAAGCACGGATATCAGCGAGGACGCATTTTCGGCGCGGCTGAGCTTGACGCGGTTGAAGATGGCCGTGATGAGGGACAGATCCTCACGCTCGTTGAGCATGTCAGAGATTGTGGGATCTTCCTTCGTAGCGTAGGCGCTGTCGTCGATGTCCTCTTTACAGCTGGTGAACATAATGCCTCCCACTAATAGCAGCAGGCAACTTGCAAGAAGCAGGTTTTTCTTCTTCATCTGTGTATAGATATAAGGTTTTTGATTACTAGGTTTCGCGGGTCGGAGGTGATATTTTGCAAGGCGCACCTACCAACACTGCCTGCAAAAATACTAACAATTCTGAAAAAGGTAATTTTTCGCGTTAAAAATGTTTGCCCGACCGCCAAAAACTGTGTTTTGGCTGATTTTTGACTGCAAAATCGCTAAATCGTCGTATATTCGCTGTCGAAAACGACGCGGGGAAAACAGTTGCCTACTAAGATGCCTCATTTTCGCCACGTCGTAGCATCTGTATTGTCTTACGTCCCGTCCAGCGGGCGATAACCTAAACGCATTATTATGGAACTAAAAATTAAGGCCATTCACTTCGACATCAGCGAGAAGTTAAACGCTTTCATTGAAAAGAAAGCCGCCAGATTAGAAAAGAAAGTAGAGCGCGCCACGCAGCTTGAAGTGACGCTCAAAGTAGTGAAGCCCGAAACCGCCAAAAACAAAGAGACGCAGTTGCACCTGTACGTCCCAGGCGGCGACCTCCACGCTGAGCGTGTCTGCGACACGTTTGAAGAAGGTGTACTCGAATGCATAGAGGCCGTGCTCAAACAGGTGGAGCGCTACAAGGAAAAGAACAAATGAGACGTTCTCCAAAACGACCGGTATCCCAAACGGGCACCGGTCGTTTCATTTGCAGAGACACACAATAATAATATACGCGCGCGCGAGGGCAACCCAAACAAACAGACTTGTTCCAACCCGCGCATCCCCCAAAAAGTTACATCGGGCGGTCGAAAAACGGCAGATTGAGGCAGTTCTATCGCCGTTTAACGCAAAAAAAACAAGGAAAAGTTTTGGCGTTTATGATTTATGCCTAACTTTGCACCCGCTAACGCGCCGATGTGCGGACGTGCCGCAACGACACCAGGCGATTAAGCATGGGCAAATACCAGAGTGGACAAATGGGGCAGACTGTAAATCTGCTGGCTTTCGCCTTCGGTGGTTCGAATCCATCTTTGCCCACAGCCGTTAGGCTGATTGCGGAAGTAGCTCAGTTGATAGAGCACTAGCCTTCCAAGCTGGGGGTCGCGGGTTTGAGCCCCGTCTTCCGCTCAGAGACGAAAACGCGTCAAAATTGCTGTTATAGCTCAGTGGTAGAGCACTTCCTTGGTAAGGAA
>JAFSWM010000022.1 GCA_017444485.1 Bacteroidaceae bacterium
CACGGATGTAGTTTAAACAAAGTCCTATGTAGTTTAAACGACAGGGGAGGTGGTTTAAACGAAGTCGGAGGTGTGTGTGGGCTGGGAGTGGTTGCGCAGTGCGATGTCTGACGCGGGGTAGAGAGAGGCCGTGGGGTTGGCTCAGAGTTTCTCTCCGAAACTGAGGTCGCCAGCGTCGCCAAGTCCTGGCACGATGTAGGCCTGCTCGTTGAGGCGTTCGTCGATGGCGGCGGTCCAGAGTGTCACATTGTCGGAGGGAAACGCCGCCTGCAGATGCGCGATGCCTTCGGGGGCAGCGATGGCTACGCAGAGATGTAGGGTGCTGGGTGTGCCGGCCTGCAGGAAGGCTTGGTAGGCCAGTTCGATGCTGCCGCCTGTGGCAAGCATGGGGTCTACGAGAATGAGGGTGCTATCGCTTAGGTCGGGCGCTGCCATGTAGTCCAGGTGTATCTTCATGTTTTCCGCGCTGCCCTCCTCGCGATAGGCGGCCACGAAGCCGTTGTCGGCGCGGTCGAAGACGCTGAGGAAGCCTTCGTGGAAAGCCAGGCCTGCACGCAGCACGGTGCCGATAACGATGTGGTCGTCGTAGGTGCTGACGCGCTTCGTGGCAAGCGGTGTTTCTACCGACTTCTCCGAGTAGGTGAGCGTGCGGCTCAGTTCGTAGGCCATGACTTGACCGATGCGTGTGAGGTTGCGGCGGAAGAGGGCGCGACTTTGCTGGTAGTTCTTGTCGCGCAGTTCGGCCATATAGGTGTTCAGCACGGAGTTGCCTGCCCCGAGGTCGATAACTTTCATGGTAAGGGCCTTTTTTTATTGAACATTGAACATTGACGATTGAACCTTGACCATTTGCAAAACCTGTTATACCTGCAATAGATGCGGGCGGGGACGCCCGCGCTCCCAACGATTGCAATAGGCGGGCTGACGATTGCTAATGGTCAATGTTCAATGGTCAATGTTCAATGTTCAATGTTCAATGGTTAAAATCCTATCTTTTGTGACACGGTGGTGCCGTTGGGGCGTGCCACGGTGAGTATGAACAGGTCGCCTGCCGCGGTGGGGGCTTCTACGGAGGAGCCTTTCGTGGTGCGGATGCGGCGTCCCTGCAGGTCGGTGAGCGTGAGTGAGGACACTTCGCCGCCCACGCTCACGCGGCGTCCGCTAAAAGACAGGCTGAGGGGCTCGCTCTCGACCTGGCTCAGGGCTGTCGGCACACCATTGAAGAAGATGTACACCTCGTCGCCCGCCTCGGAGGGGATGGTCACGTTGTTGTCATCGACTACGATGGGTGTGATTTCCTGTCCGCTAATGAGGAACTTCACGGTGCTCTTGCCGATGCCAGTGCACTTCACCTTCAGCGGCTGCCCTTGGTTGTTGCGGATGACCACCTGGTCGGCCTTGGCGTTTTTCCAGGCGATGTCCACGGTGAAGTCGCCCACGGCCTTGAGTCCGTTGATGTGTCCGTTGCGCCAGAGGGAGGTGGGCAGGGCGGGGAGGATTTCGATGGTTCCCGTGTGGCTCTGCATGAGCATCTCGGCCATACCTGCGCAGGCGCCGAAGTTGCCGTCGATCTGGAAGTAGTAGGGGGCGTGTACGTCGAAGAGGTTGTAGAACACACCACCGCTGCCACGTCCGGCGATGAGGGCGTAGTCGAAGATCTGGTGGGCGTGTGCTCCGTTCTTGGCGCGTGCCCAGAGGTTCACCTTCCATGCCATGGACCATCCGGTGCTGGCGTCGCCGCGCAGTTGGAGCGAATTGACGGCGGCCTTGAAGAGGTCGCTACCTTCTTCCACTTGACTGAAGGGATACAGACACATGAGATGGGAACTGTGGCGGTGTCCGTTGGCTCCGGCTGTGTATGCGCTGTATTTCCATTCGCGCAGGATGTTTGTGCCGCTGCTGATGCCGTTCACGGTGTTGCCCCACTCTCCGGTGTATTGCTCGATGGCCAGTCCCTTGTCGAGTTTGTCGTATCGGTCGCGCAGGGTGGCGATGTCGGAGTCGCTGATGCCGGCGTCGCTGCCGAGCACGTCGATGGCTTCGAGGGTGTTGCTGAAGAGTTCGGCCACGAGTTGCTGTGCGTGTGCCACACCGTTCTCACTACCGGGGCCGTGCTCGGGAGAGTATTCTTTGGGGCATTCGTAGGTGCCGTCGCTGGCCAGGATGAGGCGCTCCATCCAGAATTGTGTGGCGCCCCACATGGCGGGGAAGGCACGCTTCAGGAAGTCGCGGTCGAGCGTGTAGCGATAGTGCTGCCAGAGGTGGGTGACGTACCAGGCGTTGGCAATCACGTAGTTGGTTTGGAAACTGCCGCGTCCGCCGAAGATGTTGTTCTCGGTGATGCAGGTCCATCCCACAGTTTGCCCAGCCATGTTGCGGGCATACTGCTTCCATTGTGCGCTCTCGGCCATATTGATGATATAGTCAAGCAGCGGCAGGTGGAGTTCGCTGAGGTTGGTGGGCTCGGCGGGCCAGTAGTTCATCTGCACGTTGATGTTGGCGTGGATGTCTGCTCCCCAGGGTGCGCTGCTGCTGTTGTTCCAGATGCCTTGCAGGTTGGTGGGCAGGGCGATGCCGCGCGACCCGGCAATGGTGAGGTAGCGACCGTAGTCGAAGTAGAGTTTCTCCAGCATCAGTGCGCCAGGGGCTGTGGTGCCTTTCTGGCTGCTGTAGTTGTTCACCAGCGTCTCGGTGGGCTGGTTGTTGCGTGCAGCATCGAGCACAAACTCCACGCGGTCGAAGTACTGCTTGTGGTCGGCCACGTGGTCGGCATACAGCGCGTTCCAGTTGCGTCCTGCTGCAGCCTGCACGCGCTCTTGCATGGTTGTGCCCAATGCGTTGCGGAGGGTAGTGCTGGTGTAGGTTGAAGAGGTGGGGTCGTAGTCAGTGCCTGCTGCGATATATATCAATACGGAGTCCGCGCCGGTCACCACGATGCTGTTGCCTTTCGTCTTCAGCGTGCCGCCTCGGTTCACCACTTTGACGCGTGCGGCATAACTCACGGTCTGCAGTTTGCCGCTGAAGAATGCCTCGCCGTCAGCATAGGAGGTGGCGGCGTCCACGCCCGGTTTGCCACTGGTCAGGGTGATTTGCAGGGACTGGCTGCCGGGTTGGTCGGCGGTGAAGAGGTAGGCGCACACGTTGTCGGGGTTGGAGACGATATAGCGCCGCTCGTAGTTCACGCCAGTGGCCTCGCTCGTGAAGGTGACGAGGCCGGTGGCGGTGGAGAGGTCAAGTTGGCGCAGGTAGTTGGTCACACCTTTGCCGTCGGCAAAATCGAAAGCGTTGGTGTCGGTCTGCTTCACTATCACATTGCCGAAGTTTTGGTAGCCGCCGTAGCCGCTACCGCCCACATACGAGCCGTAGGTGGCGCGGTCGTTCGAGGTGCCGGTCCACAGCGTTTTCTCGTTGAATTGCAGGTCTTCTTTGTAGATGTTACCGAGGAAGGTGGAGCCCAACTGTCCGTTGCCGAGGGGCAGGGCATAGTCTTTCCACTTGTCGCCGCTGAGTCCGGAGGATAGTTCCACGGGCTTGTTGTACCACAGGGTGCTTTGGTGTTCAGGCGTGTAGGAGGCGATACCCGTGGTGGCATATTCCGAGAGTTCGATGTCGGATTCCTCAATGAAGGCTATCACGTTGTTCTGGTCGCTCGTGCTGCTCCAAATGCCCACGTTGTTGCCTACCGTAATCCCTCCCCAGGCGTTGAAGTAGCCCGCCGAGCCGCTCTGTATCATGTATTCGGAGGAGTAGGTGGTATTGGTAGATTGAGCCAGGGTGAAAGTTCCGGCCTGCGAGACGTTGCTGGTGCTCATCACGCTCGTGCCGCTGACATAGAGGTAGGTCAGGTTTTTCTTGTTCTGTATGCGGAATCCGCTCTCATCGCCGACGAGCCTCCACAACTGGTCGTCGCTGCGTGCTGCCTGCGCTTGCTTCACAGCGTTGCCGCTACCCTTGTCGGCAATGGTGGTCATGGCGCCAGCCATGAAGCGTATCTGATACCAGGTGCTACCCTCGTCAGTGCTGAAGGCAGGGGGCAGTTTCTCTACCGATTCGAACGTCACGGCTGCCAGCGCGCTGCCGGCGGCTTCGGCATTGATCAGCGAGGATGCGGCGGTGGTGGCTTTGGTCAGCGCCTGTTCCGTCCCTTTTACGCGGATTTCCCAGCAGTCGTCATCGTCTTCGCTCACTGCGAGATAGAAGTGTGTGGCGGAGTCCTTGGAGCAGACGTACTGGTCCTTTGGCACGCTGTACACGATGTATCGCCCGTTCTTGCTCATCAGGGTGAAGTCGTCGGCGGTGCCGATGAAGGCCCATTTCCATGCGTCGGACGACGTGTTGAGCGCCACGGCGCGGATGGCCAGGTTGTTGCCGCGGTCGCTGAGGCAGTTGCCACCTACGCTGAACGTGACGTAGTACCAAATCGCTTCGTCTGCCGAAGCGCAGAAACGCGGGGAGGTCGGTGCGGCCTGGATGCCCGATACCGTGAGGGCCAGCACAAGGCTAAGCAGCAGTTTTTTCATTTTTCCGTTGTTTTAGTTTGTTTCTTTTGCGGGCAAAGTTATGAAAATCTTTTTTTTATTGACCGCCAGCCATTGAACATTGACCATTGAACGTTGAACATTGACCATTAGCAAAACCCTTTGCTGCTGGTATTGGCAATGGTCAATGGTCAACGGTCAATGGTCAACGGCTGGCGATCAATGAGAAGAAATCCAGCGATGTGCGTTGGCGAAGGCTTCGAGCCAAGGTGTGCATTCGTCATCGCGACGTGCGGCGGGGTAGTAGGGGCATTGCCAGGGCAAGAAGGCACGCTCGAGGTGTGGCATCATGGCAAGGTGCCTGCCGTCGTCGCTGCAAACGGCGGCACAGGCATGGTCGCTGCCGTTGGGGTTGGCAGGATAAGTGTCGTAAGCGTAGCGCAGGCAGATGTTGCTTTGATTGGCGTCTGCCGGAAGGGAGAACTTGCCCTCGCCGTGTGCCACCCAGATCCCGAGCCGTGAACCCACGAGCGAATGGAAGAGCACACTGTTATTTTCGGGGACTTCCACTCCGAGGAAAGCGCTCTCGAACTTGTGGCTGTCGTTGTGGAGCATGGGTTTGTCGTCCGCTCCCTTCACCAGTCCGAGTTCCATCATCAGTTGGCAACCGTTGCACACACCGAGCGAGAGGGTGTCGGGACGAGCATAGAAGCGGTCGAGCGTGGCCTTGGCCTTGGGGTTATAGAGGAAGGCCCCGGCCCATCCCTTGGCGCTGCCCAGCACATCGCTGTTGCTGAAGCCGCCGCAGAATACGATGAAGTTCACCTCGTCGAGCGTCTCCCTGCCAGAGACGAGGTCGGTCATGGTGACGTCTTTCACGTCGAACCCAGCAAGATAGAGCATGTAGGCCATTTCGCGCTCGCCGTTTGTGCCCTTTTCGCGGATGATTGCGGCGCGTATGCCAGAGGGGGTGCGTCGTTGGGGGGAGGCGCCGAGCGCAGAGAATGAGCCCTGGAAGGTATCGCTGATGGCATAGCGCAACGGTTGCTGCCCGAGGTTTTCGGCACGCTTGTCGGCGGTGCCGCCCATGCTTTGCTTGCGGTCGAGCAGGTGGCTGGCTTCGTACCATACAGCGCGGAGGGCATCAATATCGGACTCTATGTCGAAACCGCTGATGCTGAGGGTGCGCTTTTCGGTTGTAGTGCCGATGCATACGGCGCCTGCTATGTCTCCCACCGCTGCGCGGAAGGCTTCGAGGTGGTCGTCGGTGACGGCGAGAACCACGGCAGGCGTTTCACTGAAGAGCATCTGCAGGGCATCGCTGCCAGTGGCAGGCAGATTGAGGTCGAGGCCGCCACGTGTGTTGGCGAAGGTCATTTCGAGCAGTGTGGTGATGAGGCCGCCAGCACTGACGTCGTGCCCCGCTGCAACCAGTCTGTCGGCCACGAGGCTCTGCACGATGGCGAAGTTCTTGCAGAAGGTTTCGGCATCAGCGGCCCTGGGCACATCGTCGCCCACGTGTCCCAAGGTCTGAGCCAGTGCGGAACCGCCGAGGCCGTATCCGTGGCCAAAGGGGATGTAGTAGAGGTGTGCGGTCTTGTCGGCGGGCAGAACGGGGGTGACGGTGCGTCTCACGTCGGCCACAGGCCCGCCCGCACTGACGATGACGGTGCCGGGCGAGATGACACGCTTGCCGTCGGGGTACTTCTGCACCATGGAGAGCGAGTCCTTGCCGGTGGGGACGTTGATGCCCAGGGCTACGCAATAGTCTGATAGTGCGCTGACAGCGTCGTAGAGGCGGGCATCCTCGCCCTGCTGTGCGCGGCACGGCCACATCCAGTTGGCAGAGAGGCTGACGCTGCTGAGCACGCCGTCAAGATTTGCAAAAACGATGTTGGTGAGCGCTTCGGCCACTGCGAGGCGGCTGCCGGCGGCAGGGTCGGCGAGTGCGGCGATGGGGGCGTGTCCGAGGCTGGTGGCGATGCCAGCACGTCCGCGGTAGTCGAGCGCCGCCACGCCCACATCGGCCAGCGGCAGTTGCAACTCACCCACGCACTGCTGCTGGGCTATCTTTCCCGTGACGCTGCGGTCCACTTTGTTGGTGAGCCAGTCCTTGCAGGCCACGCTCTCAAGGCGCAGCACGCGGGCGAGGAGTTCTTCAAGGGTGGTGTCGGCGGGGAGCGTGGCGGCCTGGTAGTGGCGAGTCTTGCGCTCGTCGCGCATCACAGTCTTGGGCGAATGGCCGAACATCTGTGCCACGTCGAGGTCGAAGGGACGCGTGCCGTCGGGCTGTTCGAAGGCGAAGTGTGCATCACCCGTGGTCTCGCCAACCACATAGAGCGGTGCGCGCTCGCGTTCGGCGATTTGACGTACGCGGTCGATGTGATGCTCATCGATGAGCAGGCCCATACGTTCCTGGCTCTCGTTGGCGATGAGTTCTTTGGCAGAGAGGGTGGGGTCGCCCACGGGGAGTTTGGTGGTTTCTATCTTGCCTCCGCAGTCTTCCACCAGTTCGGAGAGGCAATTGACGTGGCCTGCCGAGCCGTGGTCGTGGATGGAGACGATGGGGTTGCTCTCTTCTTCACACAGGGCGCGCACCAGGTTGTAGGCGCGTTTCTGCATTTCGGGATTGGCGCGCTGCACGGCGTTGAGTTCTATACCCGTGGCATAGCGTCCGGTCTCCACAGAGGAGACGCTGCCACCGCCGAGGCCGATGCGGTAGTTGTCGCCGCCCACCACGACGACCTTGTTGCCCTTGCGCGGCTTGCCTTTCAGCGCGTCGCGCCG
Source organism: Bacteroidaceae bacterium (assembly GCA_017444485.1). Classification (GTDB taxonomy): domain Bacteria; phylum Bacteroidota; class Bacteroidia; order Bacteroidales; family Bacteroidaceae; genus Alloprevotella. The sequence goes on from JAFSWM010000022.1 coordinate 7,266, forward strand.
TTTGCCATATCCTATGCCGCCGGCGAGCATGATGACTTTGTCGTAGCCATAGGTCTCGCCATTCTCCTGGTGCTCAAAGGTAAGCACACTGCCGGCGATGAGCGGCTGGCCGAACTTGTTGCCGAAGTCGCTCGCGCCGTTGCTGGCCTTGATGAGGATTTCGGCGGGCGTCTGGTAGAGCCACTGGCGCACGTCGGTGAGCCGCTCCCACGGTTCGGGCTCTGTGCCAAGCCGAGGATATGCGGTCATATATACTGCCGTGCCAGCGATGGGCCATGAGCCGGTGCCGCCGCCCATGCGGTCGCGGATTTCGCCGCCAGTGCCGGTGCTCGCACCATTGAAGGGCTCAACGGTGGTGGGGACGTTGTGCGTCTCGGCCTTGAGCGAAATGACGCTCTCGATGTCCTTGATGACGAAATAGTCGCTGGTGTCGTGGCGCGCCGGTGCAAACTGCTCCACCATGGGGCCTGCGGCGAAGGCCACATTGTCTTTATAGGCCGAGATGATACGCCCGGGGTGTTCGCGCGTGGTGCGCTTGATCATGGAGAAGAGCGACGACGGCATCGTCTTCCCGTCAATCACGAAGTCGCCGCCGAATATCTTGTGGCGGCAGTGCTCAGAGTTGATCTGTGCGAAGCCGAACACCTCGCTGTCGGTCAGGTGGCGGCCCAACTGGTCCTCTACGCGGTGCAGATAGTCTACCTCCTCGGGCGAGAGGGCCAGGCCTTCAGCCTCGTTATAGGCCTCAAGGTCGGTGATGAATTGTATGGGCGAGGGCTTGGCATCGGAGGTGAAGAGGCGCTGGTCGAGGCATTCGTAGCGTCGCAGTAGCATCGGGTCGATTTCGGCATCGGGCCCGCTGATTGGGAAGTATTCCTCAATGCGGCTGATGCCCTGTATATTCATGTTTTGCGTGATTTCCACGGCGTTGGTGCTCCAAGGAGTGACCATTTCGCGCCTTGGTCCGGCATACCATCCGCTGATGCTCTCGTCCTCCACGGGTGTGGCTCCGCTGAAGAGCCATGTGAGTGTTTGGCGTTCACTGTCGCTCAGTGTGCGGGCCGACCCCACGGCCAGCACCGTGCCGCTCTGTGCGGTGAAGAAGGTAATCATAAAAGGAGAATAGTGGGTTTGCGCCGCGAAATTACGAAAAACCCTTTACAATCTGTGCAGAAAACAATAGGCTGCAGCAATGCCTGCCGCCGCCAAACGTGAAAATACGTGCTTTTTCGCTCCAATCGCAATTATTGGAGCGAAACTTGCTTCAACTTTTCCTTGGCGAGCAAACGTCTGCCTGAAGCGAACGTTTTCGTTTACCGCCTGCATGAACCTACAAAACCGCGCTACCCTCACGGGCGGCGCGGTCTCACATTACATTATTAATCAAACCTATTTCTTCGTGTTGAAGCGGAAGAGGAGGGAGAACATCAAGTAGCGGCGCACGGTCTCGGTGTAGTGATAGCCGCGCGAGGTGGCGGTGGCGTAGGGGCCTCCCTGGTGTAGTTGGCCGAGGATGTCGGTGGCGGAGAGGCTCAGGGTGAGGTTTTTGTCGCGGAGGAATGAACGCTGGAGCGATGCGTTCCAGAGGCAGTGGGTTGGCTCATAGTCCAGCCCTTTGTTGATGTGCTGCCAGTCAATGCAGAAGTCAGTGGAAACCTCGATGCCGAGGGGCAAGGTGGTACGGAACTTGATCGTGCTCGTCCAGGAGCGGTTGTTGAGGCCATCGACGGCGGCGTTGTCGCTGCTGCGCATGCTGAAGCGCAATTTGCTATCCATCTGCACGTCGGTCTTGCCGCGCCTGTAGCTCATGCGAAAACTGAAAAAGGGCGAGCGTGTGGTGACGGTGTACCTGCTGTCTTGCCTACCCACGTCGTGCGCCACTTCATAGGAGACGTAGAACATAGCGTTGAACCTTTTGGCGCGGTCGAGAGGCAGGCCGAGCATCGCCACGGCTATTCCTTGCCACACACCATCCGCGTTCATTGGCTGCGTGGTGGTGATGCCCGTGGCGGGGTCGTAGGAGGATGCGGTGATGACGCTGCGCCCGAGAGCCTTGTAGTTCACGCCGAGGTTGTACCACACCATGCCCTTGGTTTTCTTGCCGTATTCGAGCTTGACCCAATGCTCATCGCCGTTTCGCAGATTGGGGTTGCCGAGGCGGAGGTAGTAGGGCGAGGTGCGGTCGGGCAGAGTGACGAGTTTTGATATGTCGGGCGCGGAGGTGGTGTAGCGGTAGGTCAGCACAAATTGTCCGATGCTGTCGGTGATGATGCGGGCGAAGATGCGGGCGGCGTATTCCTTCGTGTGGCGTCTCTGGTGCCAGGGCTCATATCCTGCGCCGCGTGCGTAGTCATAGCGTTCACGGGTGAACGTGCCGCTGGCCGAGAAACTGGCAAATAGGTGCTTGCCGTCGTTGTAGTGGCCGCCTATCTCTGCTTTCTGCGGCAAGCTGCTGTGGCTGAGGTGCTCCGTGTTGTCAGGGTCTGCAGCATCGCGGTCGTAGCGGTAGGCTTCGGCGTCGCTGCGGTGGTTATTACCGCCTATGGCGTAGAGCGCTCTGAGGTTGATGAGCCGCGCCACCTGCCAGTAGATGTTGAGGCTCGTTTCGTGCGATAACTCGCGGCTGTCGGCGGGGCGGGTGTAGTCCATCATGCCCGTGCGCATCCCTCCTACGGACGTGCCTACGGGGGTAAGCACGTCTGGCAGCAGTGTGTCGTCGTAGTAGTATGACATACTGGTGCAGCGGTAGTCGTTGTGGCTGGTGCTGTGGCGGAGGGTGTTGTAGAGATCGAACTCTATGGCGGGGCTGAAGCGGTGGCTGAAGTGGAATGTGTGGGTGTAGAACCACGATGATCTGTCATCGTCGCTGCCCGCGGTGCTGAGCCATTGTGGGCTCGCGCCGACAGGTGTCGTTCCTCGTGTGGTATAATATAATATGGTGTCCAAGGGCCAAACGGCGTGCATACCTGTCAGGGATGCGTCGGCTGACGCGCCATAGGGATTCTGCGTCCACGTAGCCGCCTCATCGCGACTGCGGCGGTAGCCTATGCTGCGGGTGAACGAAGGTTGGAACTCAAGCCAAGTGTTGTCAAGGATGTTGTACTCCACTTTGCTCCAGCCACTGATGGTGTTTGTAGAAGAACAGGTGTGCAGGCGTGTGATTTTCCAGAGCGCCCCCGAAGTGTAGAACGTCTCCTCGGCGCCTAGGCTTAGCCCGGCAGGATGGTGGTTGTCAAGCCCCACTTGTGCCCACGCCTTGAAGTGTCCTTTGTGGCCTGGCTGAATAGCATTGCCCCACATGCCGTGCACGCCCGCTTTCCTGAAGGCCGTGTGCCGTCCAGAGTTCAGTCCCGCCTGCTGGGTGTTGTAGTTTCCATTGTCCGCGCCGTTTTCAGCGTCGGCCACGTTGTTGCCCGCACCCCAGGCCGTGAGCGAGGCGCGCTCGGTGAAGTTCATGGCGAAGCCGCGCAACCGCCAGTGGTTGTCTGTGCCGCCTGCTACCAGCGCATTGATGTTCCACGCGCCGAGGTACTTACGCTTCAGTTCCACATCGATGGTCTGCTCGCGCGTGCCGTCGTCGATGCCCGTGCGCAGGGTGAAGTCGCTCTTGCGCTCATAGGCGCGAACGTGTTTCACCATATATGCGGGCAGATTCTGCAGGAGCGTTTTCGTGTCGCCCTGGATGAAGTCGGAACCGTTGACGAGCACGCGCTCCACCTTCTTGCCCCGGAAGTAGAGTGCGCCATCGCGCAGTTCCAGCCCGGGCAGGCGGTTGAGTACGTCCTGCAGCATCTCGCCAACCTGCTGCACGGCGGCGTCAAGGTTATAGACCACGGTGTCCTTCTTCGTGACGAAGAGCAGGCGCGTGGCGCTAACGGTGGCGGAATCGAGGGTCAGTCCGCTGACGGTGTCGGAGGGTGTCTGGGCGTTGAGGCTGGTGGGCCGCGATAAGATAGCGACCAATAGGACGACGAGGGTATAGAGAAGGCGTTTCATCAGTTGCAGAGCCTTATGGTTTGGGTATAGGGGTTGCTGGCAGGCCGCGCATGGCGGTCGGCGGGAATTGAGATAAAAAGAAAGAGGGCAGGGACTAAGCATGGGGCAAAGCCTCCCTCCCTATGTGCACTTGTTATTTGAGCAGGTTGGCTAAATTGGCAGGTAAGGTCGTGCGCCACTGCTCGCGGATCGCGGCGTTCAGCTTGGGCTTGGCGAACTGGATGAGGCGTTTAAGTTTTGCGGCGATGCAGGCGTCCTCGTTTGAGCCGTCACTACGATAGGCAGCGCATAGCTGGCGGAAGGTGTTATCAATAGAGGCGCAGGGCTTGCCTTCTGGAAAAAGAGTGGTGCGCGAAGCGTAGGTCGCTGCGATGCGTCGCTGGGCCTCGTCGTAGGATTTGGTGGCTTTATCGACAGTTTCCTTGTATTGCCGCGTGAGGTTGTCCAACGACTGAGCGTAGGCAGTGGCAGCATCACGCATGACGCCTTCGTACTCGCCGTGGTGCATCTTCCCCGCCCTTACACTGGCTGTGGCGGTCTGCTTCGTGCGCTCATAGTTATCGCGCACCTGAGTCATCATGGTTTCCATCGCGGCCTTAGCCTCGGAGAGCGCGGAGCGATAGACGTCCGCCGCCACCTGCAACTCCTCGGCTTGCGCTTGGCGCATGATCTGTACGCCTTCGCAGTCGGCCTCCGCCTGCAGCCGCAGGCCTTCAAGACTCACGCCGCGCTGCAGGAGGGCTGTGCTGAAGTCGATGCCGCTCTCCTTGTCGGACAGCACGGCGAGCAACGTGTCCATCTCCGCGTCGCGTCGAGGCTTTGGCACAATACCCTCCGACTGGCGCAGACGGGCGACGGCGTGGCCCTTGAGTTTATCGCCACTGCGGACGTAGAAGAAGTAGTAGTCATAGACGTAGCCCTGTTCGTCGGCGGGTAGACTCACCTCCGCATAGCGTCCGCCCTCTCTGGTGTCGTCCGTCACGCTGAGGCCGTCGCTGAGTTCCACGAAGAACCTCACGGTGTGGGCGTAGTCTCGCTGCATGTAGTTGGGCTTGTCCTTATGGATCGTGAACGCCGCGATGAGTTTATCGAGGAGAGTCCTGCTGTCGTTGCTGCAAGAGAAGGTATAGGCTGTCTCCCACCGCGTGAGCCGCCCCTGCGCGTCGCGCTGCATCCTGATGTAGGGCGCGCCGCCCACGGCGGGGTCGTCCATGGCCTTGCGCATCTCGGCATAGAGGTCGTGGGGTGGCATAGTCTTACCCTGGGGGTAATAGTCGCGGGTGGCAGAGGGCTTCGCCACGGCGGAAAGTACAACGCTCATCAGGCAGTCGCCCTCGGGCAGCTCGCGCCATTGCAACGCATTGGTCACACTGAGCGTCGTGTCCGGATGGTGTTCGCGGTACTCAATGCAGAGGACGTTCTCGCTCATGCCACCGAGGACGCGCTCGCCGGCGGGTGTGACGGCTCGAGCAAACACGCTACCATTGAGCGAGGAGCGCGCGTCGATGACCGTCAGCGCTGCCAGACGGTCGGCGTCGCGCCCGGCTGCACTGGTGATGTTGTCAATCAACTCGCGCGCAGCCTTTGTCTTGAGTCGTCCGTCGCGGTAGGTGCGGACGAAGTAGTCGGACGTGGCGGCCTGCGGGTTAGAGTTCTGCGTGGTTACGTCAGTCCAGCGGATGTCGTTCCTGCCGATGAGGGTGGCGAACGCTTGGTCCACATGCTGCTGCGCCATGGCAGCGAAGGGGAGGAACAAGAGGATAAGGGCTTGCAGAGATTTACGGGTATTCATTGTTATGGTCTTATTTAGTATAGGGCGAGTATGGCGTTTCGCTCCGTGCTTTCCACAATTTGTGCCTGCACCGCTTCCACGTCCTTGATGAAAGCATCGGTGCGTGCCTCCACTTCGGCGATGATCCTCTCACTGAGGCTCACTTCGATGCGTGCCTCGGCCTCTGCCTCGGTACGGGCCACGAGGCGGCGGGCTTCGGCTTCGAGACTGTCGGGGGAAGCGACATGGCTCGCGGCATGTTCGGATGGTGTGGTGCGCCCTGCTGTATGGGAAACAGCCAAGTGCTTTGTGGATATGCGCGTGGGCTCTACTGACTTGACGGACTGGGCGACAGGGCGAACCGTGGTCTGTGCCACATCCTTCGCCACGTCCTTTGTGGGCGTCGTTGCCGTATGGCTTGCCATTGGGGGCATCGGAATCGTTGAATCCTCTACGGGCTGGAGCAGGAAGAATACCCCTGCCAATACCGCAGCGGCAGCGACACTCGCAGCCCAAGGCAAGAGGCGCGGGCGGCGGTTGCGCCTCATTCGCGCCTCAAGTGCCAGGGTGAAACCTTTGGGGAGCTGCGGGGTAGGCTTGGGGAGCATAGTCAGCAACAGCGAGCGCGCGGCGAGGAGGTCGGTGGGGCAGTCGGTGGTCAGTATCTCTGCCAACTGGCGCTCCTCGTCAGGCGTGGTCTCAGCGGCGAGATACTTGGCGTATAGTTCGTTTGTGGTCATCGTTCGTGGCTAAGGTTTATGGTTCGCTACGTTCATTGTCAATGCCCTGCGGCTTCGGGAGAGGATCTGGCGCACGTTGGCCTGGCTCTCACCCGTGGCCTCCGCTATTTCCTCCACGCTCATCTGTTCGTAGACGGAGAGCACCATGATGCGGGCGGCCTTGGGTTGCAGGGTGGCAATCATGGCGGCAAGCTCGGTTGCCGTGTCGCGCCGCTCGAGCAGCGTCTCAGGCGTTTCTGTCGCCACTGGCTCGCGGTCTGCAGGCATCGCGGCATATCGCTCGTCGTGCCTGTCGCGCAGGGTGTTCAGACTGCGGTTTCTCACGCTCCGCCTCAAGTATGACCGCCAGTCGCCCACGCTCCCTTTGTTGCGCCACGCTGCGACGAGTGTGTCCTGGAGAACGTCCGCTGCGTCGTCGGCATCGCCCAGGACAGATTTGGCCAAAGCCAGCAACTCGGGGCAGAGCGGCAGCACGATATGTTCGAATTCGGTGGCGGTCATCATCTTTCCCTTAAGACACAGGGAAGTGCGCGTTTGTGACAGCAAAGATGCGAAAATCCAGCCGCTGCGCGCCATCAGGGTTGCGACAAAAGAGAAATCCCCCGCGTCGGGTCATGCGGCGCGGGGGATGCGTATTTATATTGTGGGCAAAAGATTGGATGTGCGCTTACTTGCAGCGTTCACCTTGACCTATGATCGAGCTCATTCACGTTCGGCAAAACCAATCGAGCTTGGCTTTGCGCTCACTTTATCATGACCTTACGACTCCTGCCGTCGCTGTCGCGCACGATGACGGTTTGGCCAGGCTGCCTGCGTGGGCAGGGCGCGCAGGAGGGTGAGGAGTAGTCGCTGTTTCATGTCTTTGAGGGTTTTGGGTTGGGAGTTTGAAAGGTGGCTTGCAGGTGTGGAAATTCTAAAGCTATACTTTAATGCCATCAAAGCTATACTTTAATGCCAATAGAGTTATACTTTAGAATTTCTACATCTATGCTTTGCTTTTTTGGGGTTTAAGGGTTGGAGCCTGAATTTGTTTGAAAGGGCATCGCGTCACCTTGAAATAGGAAGTGGGACTTCCTCGCCCAGGAAGTAGTACTTCCTCGCCTAGGAAGTGGTACTTCCTGTTTTGAGGTGCTGCGCGGGTGATGTGTTTAGAGATATGCGCATACAAAAAAGACGTGGGAGTCTGAACTTGCCGCTCATCCCATCGTCAGGCCTTCGCATTGCCTTTGCAGAGGATAAGCAACGCGCAGCCCACGCCTATATATAATACGGTGTGAGCGGCCTGCGCTATAGTGGCAGACGACAAGACACCTATATGTATTATATGGATTAGGCGCGGACGTTCCGTTGCGTTCTCTTCCCTGCTGACAAAGTTGCGAAGTTTGTCGAAATAAGATAAAACGTCGTGTAACGTCCTTTCAGTATGTCTGAAACCCGCCCGCCCGCTTGCGGACTGCGCGTTTCAAGGGCAAAAATAGGTAATTGTGGCGAACGGCCAAACTAATGAAAATAAAAATTGCGCTTCCTGAAGGCACGTCTGCCGAAATCGTATCTAATCCCGTGATGAGACGCAAAGTCCGCAGACATGCTTGGGGCATGCCTGCGGGCTTATACGATGGAGTGGGGGAGGGAGGTTACGGGATCAGTTCGCCGTCGGCGGTGAGTTTGAGGTAGAGGTCGGCGGCACCGCCCTTCTCGAGTTCGAGGAGGTAGTAGGATGCGCCTGGAATTTCGATGAGGTCGCAGTCGTCGATGGAGCGGTCGGGGTAGTTGGTGGCTACATATTGCTGCACGGCTTCGGGCAGCGCAGTGGGGAGCAGGTCGGTCGCGGTGCGGAGCCAGGTGCCGTCGGGGCTGAACCATACGTCCACCTCGTTATGGTCAGCGTTGTAGTACTCGGCCTTGTAGGTTTCAAGTTCTTTTTCCCACTTCACATTGGTGGCTTCGGGATACTTGGCGGCGAAGGCGGTCAGTACGGCCTGTGGCACGTCGGAGGTCGCTACGTCGTCGTCATCGTCGTCGCTGCATGCGGTGAGCAGGGGCATTTGCAAGGCCAGCACAAGGCCGAGCAACAGTAAGAGATGTTTTTTCATCGCTTTGTTTGTTTTTTGGATAGTTAAACAGATTGTTGAAACACGCTGCAAAGGTGCGCAGTTTCGGCAAGAGGTGCGGAACGTTTGCGGTTACAATGCTGTTACATTTCCTGACGTTAACCATTGACCATTGACCATTGACCGTTGAACATTAGCAAAACCTGCTATACCTGCGGGCGGGGACGCCCGCGCTCCCAGCGGTTGCAATAGGCGGGCTGACGACCTTATAACCTCAAAACCTTAAAACCTTATAACCTTATAACCTCAAAACCTTAAAACCTCAAAACCTTATAACCTCAAAACCTTATAACCTTATAACCTTATAACCTCAAAACCTTATAACCTTAATTTATTCTATCCTTATGCGGCTGCCGCCTGCTACGGTGCGGCGGCTAACGAGGTGTATCTGCGGCGTGATGCCGTTACGTATCTGTTCGGTGTGGCTGATGATGCCCACTTTCCGCCCGCCGGTCTGCTCGAGGTTGGCCAGTGCCGACATGACGAGGTCGAGCGACTGACGGTCGAGGTTTCCGAAACCTTCGTCGATGAAGAGGCTCCCCAGCGGCAGCCCTGCTCCGCTGAGTCCGGACAGCGCGAGTGCGAGTGCCAGGCTCACTACGAAGGTTTCGCCCCCTGAGAGGCTGTTGGCATAGCGCCGGCGGTCGAACATGTCGCGGTCTATCACTTCGAGGGTGAGCGTACCAGGAAGCATGGCGAGCCGGTAGCGTGGCGAGAAGTGTGCCAATTGGGTGTTGGCGCGTGCCACCAGGCTGGCGAAGGTGTATTGCTGCGCCAGCTCGCGGAAGCGTTTCCCGTCGGCAGAGCCGAACACCTTGGACAGCCGGCTCCACCACGCATAGTCAGCGCGTGCGCCCTCCATCTCGGCGGCTATCTCGCCGAGCCGGCGCACTGCCTCCTCGTGGGCGATGAGTCGCGACGACACTTCGAGGTGCTGCTGCTTCAGCGTGGCGTTTTGCAGGGCCAGCCTGTCGGCCTCGGCCATGAGCATCTCGCGTCCGGCCTCGCCGTCCACACGCGGCTTGGTAGGCAGGTCGTGCATGGCGTTCAGGGCGTCGCCTGCGGCCTGCAGCCTTTGGTGGGCTGCCTTCTGGGCATCGCGCAGGTCGCGCAACTGCCGGCGCAACAACAGGTAGTCGCGTCCCGAGCCGAGCAGGTTGTCCAGTTCGGTGGTCTGTATGGGTGTGTGCTCTCGGTTATAGGTCAGAATCCAGCGGTCCAGTTCTGAGGTGCGTTCTTGATACTCCTCGCTGTCGGCATCGCGCTGCTCCTGCAGTTTCTGCCGCCGCCCGCCCAGTTCAGTGACGATGCTTGAAGCGCCCTGAAGCGCCTGGTCCGCCTGTTGTTCGGCCTGGCGTGCGGTGGCGATGGCGTTTTGTAGTTGCAGTTGCAGGGTGGCAGGGTCGCTGTCGCCGAAGATGCGAGCGAACTCGGCTTCCTTGGCTTTCAGCCCGCTGCGACGGCTGCGCAACAGGTCGGCGGCCTCCACAGCCAAGCGTTTGGCCTCGGCCTCGGCATGCTGCAGTTGCCCGAGTTCGGTGCGCATGGCTGCGAGCCGGTTCTCTCCGTTCTCTATGGAGCCGCATACGCGCTTCCAGTCGGCCTCCAGCCCACCGAGGCGGGTGCGGAAGTCGTCGGCCCCCTTCTTCCACTCATCGAGCCAGGAGGTGAGGCTGATGAACGAGTCGAGGTCTTGATAGAGTGCGCGATAGCGTTTGTCGCTGCGTTCCACGCGCTCACGAAGGTTGTCGATGAGTCCCTCCATGCGTGCGGCATCGCGTGCGGCTGTCTCGGCGCGTTCCTTGTCTTCGGCCATGTGGCCGCTCAGTTCCGTGATTTCATCGCTGATGCGGTTGATGTGGTTCTGGTGGTGGGTGTATTCCCTCAGCGCCCGTGCCAGGTCGTCGCCCTCGCGCTTGGTGCGGTCGATGAGCAGGGAGATGTGGGTGATGCGGGCGTGGTGGTTCACCGTGGCGCTGCTGTCGGCGAACGAGCCATCCAGCGCGGCGTAGGACTTCCATTCCTCTATGTCGTCGTGCAACATGCGGCGGCGTTCGTCCAGGTAGTCCATGTCGGCCAGATGCTGTGTCTCGCGCCGCTGCTGTTCCAGTTCGAGAGCCCGCAGTTGCTCACGGTGGCGTGCCAGTCGCGCGTTGCTGTCTTGCCATTCGTAGCGCAGGTTCGATACGAGTTCTCCCAGTGCGCGGTCGGTCTCGGTGTGATAGGGGTGGTGGGTGGCGCCGCACAGGGGGCATGGGCGTCCCTCCACGAGGCTGTCGCGCAGCGATTGTATGTCTTGGCTCTGCGAGAGGGTGTAGGACTTATAGTGTCGGTCGTTCTCCTCGATGAGTTTGATTTCCTCGGCTCGGGCAATCTCGGCCTTGCGCCTCAGTTGCTCGATGTCCACCTCATCGCGCGAGCACTTGTTCTGCCGCTCGCCCACCTGCTCATATCCGTCGGCGATGCGGCGCCACAGTTTCTCGGCGCGAATGAGTCCCTGCAGGCGTGCCGCCGTCTCTGCGGCCTTCTGTTGCAGTTCGGGGCCGTCAATCCCGCTCACGCCCTGCCGGTGAATGTCGAGGGTGTTTTGCAGGGCGAGCATCCGCGTCTGGCTCTCGCGCCCACGCTGTTCGAGGCGCTCCATGGCCTGTGTCAGTTCGGTCAGTTTGCGCTGTTTCTCGGTCAGCAGGCGGTGGCATTCTTCGTTGTTTTCGGCCTCGCCCTTAAATTCGGTGAGCCTGTCCTTGACGATGCCGAAGTTCTCGAACATGTTGGCATGCACGGCGAGCGTCTGCTTGTGGAATTTCTCCTTGCTGACAGCAACTTCTGTCTCTGCCAGCCGCTGCTTGTGGGCCTCCACGCTGTCGTGCTTCCCAGTCAGCTCGCGTGCTGCCTCTTCGGCGGCCTGTGCCTCCTGCTCTTCAGCCTGTCGTTCAGCGTCGATCTCGCCAGTGAGCCTGAAGCCGCGCTCAATGTCGGCCTGCCTGCCAGCCAACACACGCTCAGCCTCTTCGCGCGCTTCGGTGGCGCGTGAGAGCCTCGTGGTGGCATCGGCCTGCCGCTGCGTGGCGGTGATGAGTTCGCGTCCCAGTTGCTCCTCCTGCTCCCGCCAACGCTTGGCTGCTGCGCGAAGCGTCTGGATGCGTTGCCATACAGGGGCAACGGGCTGCACGCAGTCGTAGAGTTTCAGTATGCGCTCGTCTTCGCTGCGTGCCATCCGTGCGCGGTCGGCCTCGTCGCGCTCTCGCTCGGCACGCTCCACCTCGCGTTGCCTGCGCTGGTAGTTGTCAAGCCATTCTATCTGCCGAGCCACGGCTTCGCGCTCGGTAGCCGTCCCCTCAAGTTTGGACTCCAACTGCCGCTGCTCCGCTTCGGCCTCCGCCTTTTGTTCGGCTGAAAGGTGTGAGAGCATCAGCGTGTCGGCCTGCGTGGAGTAGGACTTCACAACAGCCTCTGCCTCGCGAGCCTTTTCGAATATCCTGACTGAGAGGCGCCCGTAGATTTCGGTGCCTGTCAGTTTTTCGAGCAGTGCCGACTTCTCATCGTGGCGCGCCCGCAGGAAGCCTGCGAAACTGTTTTGCGCCAGCATCACGGTGCGTGTGAACTGGTCGTAGTCCAGCCCTACGAGGTCTTTTATCCTTGTGCGTGCCTCATCGGGGTCGAACTCCTTGCTGCGCGGCGCGGTCTGTCGGAGAGTCTGCACAGCGCGGTCGTACGACCCTGTGCGTTTCAGGCGCACGCTCCAACTGGCTTCGTAGCGCGTGCCGTCAGGCAGCGAGAATACGACCTTGCTGCCGCCCTCTTTCTGCCCCCTACGCAGCAGTCCGCGTGGGTCCTTGGCCTGTATGGACTTGTCGCCGTCGGGTCCCGCGGCGAGCCGGTCACTCTTGATGCCTTCGATGCCCTCAAAGCGTGGTGCGCGGCCATAGAGAGCCACGCAGATGGCATCGAGGATGGTGCTCTTGCCCGACCCCGTGTCGCCGGTGATGGCGAACAGCCCTGCCGAGCGCAGGGGCTCTTCGGTGAAGTCAATGGTGTGTTCCCCCTCAAGCGAGGCGAGGTTGCGTATGGTGATTTTCTCTATTTTCACGGCTATATATATTTATTGAGTGTATGGCGAGTGCAGGGCGCCATGCTTATCCCTCGTTTTGTAGTTCCTCCAGGGCGGTGCGGAAGCGATCCTCCATCTCTTGGGGCAGGTAGTCGCCGTATTGTTCCTTATAGACGCGCTGTGCCATGTCGAGCGGGGAGAGGTCTTTGAGACGTTCCACGGTGAGTTCGGGCTCGCGGTCCTCTGTGCCATGTTGCTGCGCGGTCATGCGGCAGAAGTGCACAGCTTTGTCTTGTAGCAGGCTGCTGATGTCGGCAAGGAGTTCCGGCTCGGGCTGTTCTTGTACGACGCGGATTTCCAGGTATGGCCAGCGTGCTCCGTCGTCATCGCTCTTTCGCTTGGGTAGTTTCTGCACCTCGTAGCGCACAGCGTCGGGCGATGCTGCACCATTCTGGGGGATGGAAAGGAGCGTGCGTTGGGGCTCGTAGTCTAAGCGTGTGACGCGTGTTGCCCCCTCAGCGTCAATCTCCACGAGATTCACGCCGTGCTTGTAGTGCTTCTCGCTGAACGACATGGGCAACGCGCTCCCAGCGTAGTAGGCCGCAGGGCGGTTGGAGACGCATTGTGCCTTGTGGATATGCCCGAGGGCGATGTAACTGAAGGCGTCGCTGAGCACGTTCACGTTCACGCGGTCTTGCCCGCCCACCACGAGGCGTTCGCTGTGTTCGTTGGCACACACCTCGGCGTTGGCAGTGTAGAAGTGGCCGGTGGCAATGCAGGGCAGGCGGCGCAGGTCGTTGCGGCGCATGGCGCGCAGGAACTGCTCGTAGTACCAGCCCAAGGCCTCGTGCTGTGTGGTACCTTCGGGGCAGTCCATCGCCCTGAGGAAAGGCATGGTCCAGCACACGCAGCCCGGTTCGCCGCTGTCGCGGTGGTGCAGCACCACAGCCAGGGCATCCACATCGGGTGTGCCATCGTGGTGGCGCGGCACGGTGCCGATGACGCTGATGTGGTGTAACCCCAGGAGCGGTGCCGGGGCCTCTATGCGGCGCGGGGAGTCGTGGTTGCCCGCAGTCACTATGATCTGCAGGCCGGGCAGCGTCTCTGCGGCGGTGCTGAGAAACTCGTAGTAGAGGGCTTCGGCGCCAGCAGTGGGGTTGGAGGTGTCGAACACGTCGCCCGAAACGATCAGGGCGTCGGGGGCATGGAGGCGTATGGCATCGACGAGCCAGCCCAGGAAGTGGCGTTGCTCGGTCTCGCGGTCGTGGCCGTGAAACGTGTTGCCGAGATGCCAATCGGCGGTATGTATGATTTTCATAGTCAGAGAGCGCGTGCCACAGGCATTGATAGGGTTGTGGGGTGGGCGGGCGCTGCGGTGTTCCTTTTTCCTAATTCCTTGTGCGGCGTGCTGGCCACCAATATCTGAAGCAAAATTACGCAAAGATTGCGTTTCTCTCGCTGTTACAACCAAAAATCGTGGACGTGGGCTGGCGATTTGCTACTTCGCCGCCTCTTCCAGCGCCCGTCGGAACGTGGCCGAGAAGAATTTCTCCGCCTTGCTCAGCGGCACACGTGCCTGTGTTGGGCCGAACGAGCCGTCGCGCAGTTCGCCCTGTGCGTACTGGAACACCACCTCCCCGTCTTCAATCCACGGAGCCGCCTGCGGCAGGGCATTCACACCGTAGTCGGAGGAGGAGATTTTCCCGGGAGCCACAAGGCGCTTCAAGTCTTCAAGGTCCTCCGCCCCGAGCGTCTTCCTCAGCCCATCGGCTACCATCACGGCGATGCTACGTGGCTTGTCTTCAACAAACATCTCGTAGCCGAAAACCTTTGCCGTGGGCTTCAGAAATGTGGCGCCGGTGCAGGTTGAGGTCACTGTTGGTCCATCGGTGGCCTCCGTGGTCACTACGAAGGTGACATAGGCCGCCGTCTCGTCAGTCTTCCTCACGGTGAGGTGGTAGCGGTAGCCAGCAGGGTGGTTCTTCAGCATCTCCTTGCCCGGCTCGTTTTGGGTGAAGAATGCCGTGGCAAACTGTTCAGCCCCAGCCATCGCCGTGGTGTCGGTGAGCCCCAGGAGGGCACCCATCCACTGCTTCACGCCGCGCACCATCAGCGGGTCACCGCCCGTGGGGTAGTCCACATCGAGCATCGCCGACACAGCGGGCTTGCCCGCCTCGGCGTAGGAGGCAGAGTCAGCCACGTTCTCCACGGCCACACTCTCGTGCCCGAACATGCCGCAGGCTGTAAGCAACGGCATGAAAGCGGCTATGAGCAGCAGGTGCAGGTATAATCGTAGGGGTGTCATTGCAGGCTGTAGGTTCGTTTTCTTCGGTTATGGCGACAAAGTTAGGCTTTTTTCAGCGCACGGCAGGCATATCTTTGTGGATTTTGCTACTTTTGCGACCGAAACAGACCAAACAAACACAACACACAACAATTATGGTAAGTTACAAAGAACTCGGCCTCGTGAACACTCGTGAGATGTTCAAGCGTGCCATCGACGGTGGATATGCCATCCCCGCCTTCAACTTCAACAACATGGAGCAGTTGCAGGCCATCATCAAGGCCAGCAGCGAGCTCAGGAGCCCGGTAATCCTTCAGGTGTCGAAGGGCGCTCGCAACTATGCCAACCAGACGCTGCTGCGCTACATGGCTCAGGGCGCTGTGGAATACGCCAAGGAACTCGGCTGCGAAAAGCCTGAGATCTGCCTGCACCTGGACCACGGCGACAGTTTCGAGGTGTGCAAGAGCTGCGTGGACTTCGGCTTTTCCAGCGTGATGATCGACGGCAGCGCACTGCCCTACGAGGAGAACATCGCCCTGACCAAGAAGGTGGTGGACTATGCCCATCAGTTCGACGTGACCGTTGAGGGCGAACTCGGCGTGCTCGCCGGTGTGGAGGACGACGTGGTGGCCGAAGAGAGCCACTACACCCAGCCCGAGGAGGTGATTGACTTCGTGAGCCGCACGGGTGTGGACAGCCTGGCCATCAGCATCGGCACCAGCCACGGCGCCTACAAGTTCAAGCCCGAGCAGTGCACCCGCGACCCGAAGACTGGACGCCTCGTGCCCCCGCCCCTCGCCTTTGACGTGCTCGACGCCATCATGCAGAAACTCCCTGGCTTCCCCATCGTGCTCCACGGCAGCAGCAGCGTGCCCCAGGAGTATGTGGACATCATCAACGCCAACGGTGGCAAACTGCCCGACGCAGTGGGTATCCCCGAGGAGCAACTCCGCAAGGCCGCTGCCAGCGCTGTTTGCAAGATCAATATCGACAGCGACAGCCGCCTGGCATTCACCGCAGCCGTGTGCAAGGTGTTCAACGACAAGCCCGGAGAATTCGACCCGCGCAAGTACTGCGGCCCCGCACGCGACCTGATGACCGAACTCTACAAGCACAAGATCACCGACGTGCTCGGCAGCGACAACAAGCTCGCTCAGTAAAAGCACAAAGCGCTTCGGCGCTGACGCAAACAAGAAGCATTCCGGCAGACTGGCATCCCCGCTGTCGGAATGCCTTTTTATGTATCCGCGCGGACCTCTCAGCGACTCCGTTTAAACTAGGTCAGTGTGACTTTAAAGTCACACCGAGTG
>JAFSWM010000023.1 GCA_017444485.1 Bacteroidaceae bacterium
CCATTTGCGCTTGAGGTGGCCAAAGTGACAGCCGGCCTGAAGCAATTGGTCAAAGTTTGTTCTTGACATAGAAATGATGTTGTTGTTCTTGTTTACGTTCCTTGTTGTTGATCCCGCACGGACGGCGTTTTTTCGTTGTACGCGCCGCACGAGTTTGTGCTCAACCAGCCGCTGGGTAGTCTCTCGGGATGTTTATTGCCTGTGGGAATCCCAGCGGTTTGGATGCTAAACTGCTGCTTGTCATGCAGCCTGCGCTTGTATTAGCGCTTGCTGAACTGGAAGCGGCGGCGTGCTTTGGGCTGTCCGGGCTTCTTGCGCTCCACCACGCGGCTGTCGCGTGTCATGAAGCCTTCGGCACGGAGGGCTTTCTTGTCCTCAGCGTTGATTTTCACGAGGGCGCGGGCAATAGCGAGGCGCAGTGCCTGCGACTGTCCGGTGAAACCGCCCCCTGTGAGGTTGGCCTTGATGTCGTATTTCTCCACCACGTCGAGGAGCGCCAGGGGCTGCTTCACTACGAACTGCAGAATTGAAGAGGAGAAATACTCGGTGATATCGCGCTTGTTGATGATGATCTTGCCGGTGCCCTCCTTGACGAAGACGCGGGCCACGGCGGCCTTGCGGCGGCCCAGTGCATTAATCTGTTCCATGCTGTGGGTGTTATTTGAGGAGGTTAATGTCTATTGCTTTGGGGCTTTGGGCTTCGTGGTTGTGCGTCTCGCCCTCGTAGATGTAGAGGTTGCGAAGCAGTTGTGCACCGAGGCGATTCTTGGGAAGCATGCCCTTCACCACGCGGCGGAGCAGTTTCTCGGCGCCGTCCTTCTTGGCGAGGATGGTGGCGGGGGTGTTCTCGCGCTGACCGCCGGGGTAGCCGGTGTAACTGTAATAGATGCGATCGGTCATTTTCTTACCGGTCAGCACCACCTTGTCGGCGTTGATCACAATCACGTTGTCGCCGCAGTCCACGTGAGGCGTGAAGTTGGGCTTGTACTTGCCGCGAAGCAGTTTTGCCACGCGGGTGCCGAGACGTCCCAGCACCTGGTCTTTCGCATCAACAACGACCCACTCTTTGCAGGCGGTCTCTTTGTTGGCGGAAATGGTCTTGTAACTAAGTGTGTCCACTTTCTCTTGGGTTAGAAATGTATTCTTTCTGTTTGTTATCTCTCCCGGCGATTCTCGAACCACCCGTCCGGCCAAAGACTGCGGCTATTCACACTCCGGATCGCGCCCTGTGAGGACGCATTGATAATAATCGGCGTGCAAAAGTAAGAAAAAGGGCACAACTTGCAAACATTGCCCTGTTTTTTTTGGTTTTGCGCATGTCTGGGACGTATTTTTGCACACGAAAAAGCCATTCTTATGCCACAAAAAGCCTCTCCGCTACAAATCCCTACGGTTCTGACCGATGTTTTGCTGCACGCCTGCTGTGCCCCCTGCTCCTCGGCCATCGTGGAATGGCTCGTGGCGAATGGTGTGCGCCCTCACGTTTTCTATTACAACCCGAACATCTATCCTCTTGAGGAATACGATATTCGCAAGAACGAGAGCAAGCGACACGCCGAGAGCCTCGGGCTCTGCTGGACCGATGGTGACTACAACCACGATGAATGGCTATCGGCGGTCAGAGGTCTGGAGTCAGAGCCTGAACGCGGGCGTCGCTGTGCACGTTGCTTCACGTTGCGCCTGACGGCTGCGGCACATGAGGCGGTGCGTTTAGGGATAGGATGGTTCGCCACCACGCTGGCCTCTTCGCGTTGGAAGAGCCTGCCGCAGATAGAACAGGCGGGGCGCATGGCCGAAGAAGCCGTACCCGGCGCACGCTTCTGGGCGCAGAACTGGCGCAAAGGTGGCTTGCAGGAACGCCGCAACGCCCTGCTCCGAGAATATGGTTTCTACAACCAACGCTATTGCGGCTGTGAGTTCAGTTTGGCGGGCGCGATGCGAAAAAATTGATTTTTTTCCGTACTTTTGCGCCACAACCTCGCGCACACACCGCCCCCGTATTGGTCTGCCGCCATACACATCAAAGGGGCGGCTCGCCATCCCCCATTCCGTAAATGAGTGAAAGAATAATAAAGACGGGAGTCTTCGTTCCCCTCGTGTTGGGCCTGCTCACCGCTTTCGGCCCCTTCATCACCGACTTCTACCTGCCTCTTGTACCCGAGATGCAGGCCTATTTTGCCACGTCGCCTGCTGCGGTAGCGATGAGTCTCACCGCTGGCATGGCTGGATTGTCCGCTGGGCAAGTACTGATCGGCCCTTTGAGTGACAAGTACGGGCGCAAAGGGCTACTCGTGGGCTCCATGGCCCTCTTTGGTGCCGCCAGTTTGGGATGTATGCTCGCCCCCGACATCGTGGTCTTCAACGTGATGCGAGTGTTGCAAGGTCTGGGAGGTGCCGGCGGCGTGGTGCTCGCCAAGAGTATCTCCACCGACATGTTCACGGGCCGCGAACTCGCGCGTTTCATGGGTGTGCTGGCAGCCATCAACGGCGTGACGCCAGTCATCGCCCCCATCGTGGGCGGCACCTTGACCAACTTCACCTCGTGGCGCGGCGTGTTCTGCCTGCTGCTGGCCCTGGGCGTGGTGCTGATGGTCTGCTCTATGCGCTTAAAGGAGACGCTGCCGCCTGCAGAACGGGCGAACAAGAACATACTCGAAACCTACAGCAACCTGTTCAAGGTGTTTCGCAACAAGCGGTTCACGCTCTCCACCACGGCCATGATGTGGTCGTTCTTCGCATTTTTCGCCTTCATCAGCGGCTCGCCATTTATTTTCCAAACGGTTTACGGCCTTTCGCCGTTTGAGTTCAGCCTGTGCTTCGGCTTTTCCTCGCTGATGATCGGCGTGGGCTCGGCCCTCTCTACGCGCTTTCGTCACCCCAACACAGCCTTGAAATGGGGCGCCATCGACATGATGATCTCGGCGATGCTCATCGCGCTCTGCTCCTTCTTCCGCCTACCGCTGGCTGTGCTGATGCCTTGCTACATCTACATGCTGACCAGTTTCGGGTTGATGCAGCCCGTGGCCACGGCCATAGCCCTTGATGCGGAGCGCCACAATGCCGGTGCCGCAAGCGCCATCTTCGGCGCTGCGGGCTTCGCCGCTGGTTCGCTCGCCAGCCCGCTCATCGGACTGGGCGATGTGATGGTGTCCTCTTCCCTGGTGATACTCGCCGGATCGGCTGGCTGCCTGGCGTTGACGCTCCCGCTCTGCGAGGTCGTGAAACGAGAGGGGCTCAGCAAGCAGGCCCAATGAGGCACAACGCCCGCAAGCCACACTCCATACGCACACCATGCAAGCCATGCCGATCCAATCGAATCAGCATGGCTTGGCAAACGAAATTTTGTGCATTCTTACGCACGAACCTCCCTCCTCGCTTTCCCCTTTTCTGAGCGGGAGAAAACTAGGTCCGTGGGGGG
>JAFSWM010000024.1 GCA_017444485.1 Bacteroidaceae bacterium
GTTACCTTGCTGCGTAGGGGTAAAAATAGGAGGCAAAGAAGTATTGGCTTGTTTTTAACTCCCCATCATAACTCCTATCTTTAACTCCCCTTCATAACTCCTTTCTTTAACTCCACATCATAACTTCAGAAACTTAAGTTATATCTATAAAGCCGCTACTGCGACAGTAGCCGTCCAAGCATTGTCAGCCACGCTTCGCCGCTGCGCTCCATCGTATACGTCGCCGCCTTGCGCCGGACGCACTGGCTCATACGCCGTAGCCGCACGGTATCGCTCGCAAGCCCTACCAGCGCATCGGCAAAGGCTTCTTCGTCAAACGCAGGCACGAGCCGGCCTTCGTCATCAGAAGCCACCATCTCGCTGGCTGCTGCGAAACTATTGAAAAGCACTGGCACCACACCAAAAGCCTGTGCTTCGGCCACCACCATCGGCCATCCCTCAAACGAAGAGGTCAGGCAAAGCATCGAGGCCTCATCGTAGTACGCCGCCATGCAGTCCGTGTGCCCCTCAAATGAGCACCGCTCCAACTGCAGTTCCGCAGCGAGTTCGCGTAGCGCAGGCTCTTCGGGCCCAGTGCCTACGATCTTCAACGACCATCCCTGCATGCGCCCCTGAGCCAGATGCCAAATACGCAACAGGCGGTCCACACGCTTGTCCCTGTGCGACAACCGCCCCGCAAACAGCACCACGCGCCGCTTACTCCCCGCCGCTTGCTCCGGCAAAACCACAGCGTTAGGCAACACCCACAATCGGTTTTCTTGCCTGGGCAGTCGCAATGCCCGCACCACCTGCTCGCGGTAAGCATCAGCCAGCACGCCGTAAGCATCAGCGTGGCAATAAATGTAACGGTGCTTCGCGTGATAAAAGCCAACGAGCAAACGCTCACGTACAGCGCCGAGAAAGAAGCGCATGGCTAGGCTTCCTTCTTTTTTATCAAAGGTACCTGCATATTCATAGCCGAAAGTGTTGTGAAGCATGTAAACGATCTTGACGCCAGTGCGGCGGCGAAGCATGTTGGCGTAGAACAGGATTTGACAAGTGACCAACACCTGCACTCCCTCCGCTGCTATATACTCTCTCACGGCTCTCGCCACACGGCCCGACGTCTTCAAGTTGCCAGCGGGCAACCGGTGAACCTCATAGGCCTTTGTCACCTCGTTGTCTTCCGCCTGCGCGCGATGCACCTGCGTCAGGATCGTCACGCGCCAGCCATGAGCGGCGAGCCAAGTAGCCACATTGTCCGTCACAACCTCAGCACCGCTATACGGAAAACGCTTGTGAAGAAACGCTATGTGCCTGCAGGCCGACGAGATATATGATTTCGTTGTCATTAGATTCTGTATTGCTTAGACGAAACTACAATTTGCTTTCAATTATTCCTGAGTTCGTTTAAAGTATGCATCGGCTACGGAGAGCCCAACAACACGTTCCAACCTCCGATTACCAAACTGCCCCACGTGTTCGTGGGCATGAGCGATAATAGCCTCGGCCTCCTCGGGATGAGCCATGTAGTAGCGCAGTTTCTCCTCGAGGTCGCTGAAATCAGGCTTCACCTCGATGTAATGATAGCCGCCAATCAACCGCCCTTCCATGAACCACGTTTCGAATTTCAGCGGTGGAGAAACGGCCACAGAGTTTGAAGACATCACCCATTTCAAGTTAGAAGCCATATTCTCCCCTTCCACGCTCGCGATGAACTTGTACTGCAATTGCTCACGCACCGTGAGAAAAGGCTTCACGGCCTGCGGCAAATCCTCGTTGGGCTCAAATCGTGTCTTGCCCACATCGCAGAGCGGGTGGTCCCAGAACTTCTCGCACAAGGCGCGGCGCTGCGCCGAGTGGTTCGCCCACGTTGAGCGACTCACCAGCATATCCTTCTTCTGCGCAAAGGGAATATCGTGCTTCACCATCATGGCATAATGCCGGTGCCTATTCAGTTTCAGAATCACCGCATTGGCATTATCGGGAAGGATGGGCCGGCTCTTCACAAGCGCCGGTGCGGCAGGTATCTCGTTCACATCGCCGTGGATATAGAACATGCGGAAAGACGGATCAAAATGTCGCACCACCTTGTACAAGTCAAAGAAATAGTAAGTGAAGCGCCGCTTCTTGTCAAAAGGAAATCGGTACTCCCCTACCCGCACGGTGCCGCCCAGCACCCCGCCTTGAATCGGCGCAGTCTGAGGTACAGGTGTGGAGTGGCTCAGTTTGCAGTAGTAAGCCACACGTTCGTCAGCCTGCCGCCGCTCCTCGGGCGAGAGAGAACGCAGCAAGCGCTTCAGGCGGTGACGATGCCAGGCCCGTGGCACGAGGAAGTAATCAATGAAACTCGTGATCAGATAGAGCGTGCGGCTCAGGCCGTAATACAATTCCATAATCGTTTCAACTGTGATGCTTCAGATAGGCCTCAACACCCTCAATGTCCTTGCGATTATCCACCGAGAGCGACTTGCAGTGGCAGTTGTAATAATAAATCGGCACACCGTGCTCAATGAAACGGAAAGAGTCGTTCTCCTCAATCTTCTCAATAGGGCCACGAGGCGTCTGTGCATAAAAATCAAGGGCAGCGCGGTTGAAAGCACCCACACCGACAAATTTATGATACACATAGTCCATATTCCCTTTGGGATACGGAATCGGACTACGCGATATGAACAAACAGCGGTCGTTCGCATCGGTGACGATCTTCAAGTTTGTAGCGTCCACTACCTCCACAGGATTCTCAAAGTCCGTCATCAGGTTCGACACATAGAGCGTGCCCGCAGGTATCTCGGCAGGCACACACTGCACAATGGCCTCCTCCGTGAGCAGAGGCTCATCGCCGTTCACCATCACATAGAGGTCGGCCTCGATGCGCGATGCCACCTCGCAAAGACGCCCTGTAGCTGTGTCGTGGTCGCTGCGCGTCATCACCACCTTCGCGCCAAAGTCCTCGCAGGCCCTCCTTATCGCGTCACTGTCGGTAGCCACATAAACTTCTGCAAACATCGAAACAGCCTTGCAGTTCTCCCACACGCGGCGCACCATAGGTTTGCCGAGTATCATGGCCAATGGTTTACCCGGAAAGCGCGTGCTCTCAGCACGAGCGGGAATCACACAGATAATCTTCATTGTAAGTATTTAGAAAGTTGATAGATAAGCGTATATCATTGACCACGTCATTTCACCAGAACACCAGAACACCAGCCAATACCAGCAGGAAGAGGTTTTGCCTACCTGGGAGCGCGGGCGTCTCGCCCGCGGGTTTTGCTTTCAGCGCTTCGGCGGGCGGAGAGTAGTTACTCCTCAGCGCTGATGCGGGCGGGGACGCCCGCGCTCCCAGCGTTTGCAATAGGCGGGCGGATGATGGTCAATGGTCAACGGTCAACGGTGAATGATTCTCCCTTGCCGATCGTACTTCCAGCGGTTGTGCGACCAGAGCCAATACTCTGGTGCATGCCGTATTCGTTGTTCCAGCAGGCGCATGTACTCCAAGGTGCAGGGATATTCCACATCGGTATTCTCGGGGCGGATAGGGCGAAAAGTCATGCGGTAGTAGCCACGAGCAGGTTTCTCCACGTCGATATAAACAAAGTGAGCGTTCATCCGACGACCGATCTCCTCGCCGCCCACCGCGTAGGGCGTGTCTTGAGAGAGGAAGTCTGTCCAGTGGTATAGGTGCTTGCTGTTGGGACGCTGGTCGGCCACGAAACCCACGAGGAACTGCACGCCGTCGCGGTCCATCTGCAGCAAATGACGCACGGCCTGCTTCTGCGGAATAAGCGTGGTATCAAAACGACCACGCAGACGCATCATGAGAGCGTCCACCACAGAATTCTTGATCGGCCTATATACTTCGGCAGTGACGGCTGGGCGGCGATAATGGCGCGTCACCTGCTGCACCCATTCCCAGTTGCCGTAATGTCCAAGGAAAGCAATGACCGGTCTGCCGTCTTTCGACATTTCCTCAATGCCTTCCCCGCCGAGCACCTCGATGCGCTGAGCCAATTCAGCGTCGCTGATATGAAGCAGTTTCACGCTCTCCACAATCAAGTCGCAGAGGTGTTGGTAGAAGCCGCGCGCTATACGACGTATCTCGTCCTGCGACTTGTCGGGAAAGGAGCGCCGCAAATTGCCCAGCACCACCCTGCGGCGGTAGCGCACCACACCGCCCACCACCAGGCACAACACGCGGCTCACCGCCAGCAGTACGGGAGTGGGGAGGCAGGCAAAGGCGGTCAGCAGAGCCTTTAGCACGCAGAAGCGTATCTTTTCAAATTTATTCATTGTCGAGAATGTTGCGTAGGATGGTTTCTGTCGCCCCGATGTTCTGTTCCACAAAAAGCAACGCATTCTTCTTGGCTTCGTTCAGTGCCGATTCTCCGCCCGACAGCCAACGTTGCAACCAGCCGTTCAGTTCTTCGCCCGTCCGCACCACATCAGCCAGCCCCGCATGGAGCATCTTAGCCGCCGTAGCCTTGCGATGCACGCACGGCCCGAAAGCCACCGGCAGGCCATAGACCACTGGTTCGACCACACTATGCAGATAGGGCGTAAAGCCACCACCCACGTAGGCGAAATCCCCAAAGCGGTAGATGCGAGCCAGCGCGCCTATGAAATCAATGACCAAGGTCTGCACGCCGTTGAAGTCGGTGGTCTCATTGCATTCTGAATAGAGCAAGGAACGGCCCTGCAAAGAAGCCTTGATGTCGTTAAGGCGTTCCGCGCTGATCTCATGGGGAACGTAGATGACGCGCAGAGCAGGATTTCGGTTGGCGACAGCAGCCACGATGCCCATGTCCGCCTTGTCGTGCACGCTGCCCGCTACCAATACATTGCCGCCAGCCCCAGCAAAACGCTCAATCACCGCATCATGATAAGGCACAGAGGCAGTCTGCGCGGCATTGTCAAAGAGTGGGTCGCCCGTCAACACCACCTTGCGCATCCCTATCCTTCGAAGATGCGCTGCAGAGTCCTCATCGTGCACGATGATGGTGCGCACATAGCCCAGGAGTTTGCGCAACGGGGAGGCCCATCGACGGAAGAGGTAATGCCCCTCGCCCAACATGGCCGAGACGATATGTACCGGCACGTTGGCGCAGCGGAGTTCGTAGAGGAAACAAGGCCAATACTCTGAAACAGCGAAGACGGCGGCCTGCGGACGCACGGCAGCAATGAACCGACGGGCGGAGCGGCGCGTATCAAGTGGCAGATAGTACACGTGGTCAGCGGCGACAAATTCCGGACGCGTACCCTCCACTGCCTCATAGCCCGACGGCGAGAAGAACGTCAGCACCACAGCATAGCCCTTGCCGCGCACCGCTTTCATCACGGGACGCACCACGGCGTATTCGCCCAGTGAGGCCGCATGAAACCAGATGACGGGACGGTGCTCACCGCGCATCCCTTCTTCGATGTACCCGAGCAGATGCCTGTGACCAAAGAGCCACTTGCGTCGCTTGCTTGAGGCAGCGTGGCGCGACGAAGCAGGACACACAAAATTGAACGCAGCCATCGCAGCGCCAGCCGACGCTACCGCACCGCTATAGATTGACAACCAAAGAGGAGGTCTACCCATTTCCGAACGTTCTTCAGCCATTTCTGACAGTCAATGGTGGGTGGTAAACGGTCAATGTTCCGGTGGTCAAAGGTCTTTGGACAAAAGGCGAACAAAAAAGGCGTAGGATACTGTACCTTTGCCTATCCCCACTATCAGGCTCTCGCATTGCCTTTACCCAAGGATAAGCAACGCGCAGCCCACGCCTGCATATATAATACGGAGTACGGACTATAAAAAAATAGATAAAGGTCCGTTCCGCCATTATATACAACCAAGGCGCAGACGTTACGTTGCGTCGTCCCCTCGGGTAGGTCAAAA
Organism: Bacteroidaceae bacterium; assembly: GCA_017444485.1. Taxonomy (GTDB): domain Bacteria; phylum Bacteroidota; class Bacteroidia; order Bacteroidales; family Bacteroidaceae; genus Alloprevotella. The sequence continues at coordinate 5,858 of JAFSWM010000024.1, forward strand.
CTTGCGAGATTTTGATAGTGAGAAGACAGACGTACGGTTAACGTCTTCATTTGTATGTCTTCGGCCCGTTTCCATGCGGAAAAGAGAATGCCGTATCAGTGCCTGCAAGACACTGCCTGGAACTCTCCCAATCCGTCATGGGGACGATTGCCTGTAAAAACCCGCCCGCCCCGCCCGTAGGCGGCTGCGCGCATTTTTTACGCCGCAAAAGTACGCCATTTTTTGATATCTGCCGAACTTTGTGGCTAAAAACCTGTTTTTAGGTCTTCAGTCCGCCTACCAGCAAACGCCCGGAACGCGGGCGTCCCCGCCCGCATCTATCATTGAACATTGAACATTGAACATTGAACATTGAACATTGCCAATACCGGCAAGAAAGGGTTTTGCTAATGTTCAATGGTCAACGTTCAATGGTCAATGAAAAGAAGTGGTCAACGGTCAACGGTCAATGTTCAATGGAAAAGAGGTCACTCCCCACCGAGTTCCAACGCGTAGGCCTCAATAGCACGCAGGACGACCTCGCGCGCCGACTCAATCGGGAACGGCAACTGACCGCCTGCTGCGTCGTCGTGCCCACCGCCATCAAAGAAACGCTCGGCCATCTCGCGACAGTGAAAACCGTCAGTGCTCCTGAGCGACACGCGAACCACGTCCTCCTCGGTGTCCTCCCTGAGCGAAACGCACAGACGCATCCCGCGAATCTTCAATGGCTCGCTCACCAAGCCTTCAGCGTCGCCACGCACAAACTTGTGCGACTTCATCATCTCTCTGGTCAAGGTGAAGACAGAGGCATGCCCGCCAGCATGAAACGTCAGCGACTGTGACAGCACGTCGGCCCAGAGCGTAAATTTCCCCTGCGACCAACTGCGGTATACCTTCTTGTAAATACTCTCCTTGTCCACACCCTTACGCATCAGCAGGCTCGCACAAAGATACAACACTGGATCGTCACAACTGTAAGCAAAGTTGCCTGTGTCGGTCATGATACCCGTCATGAGAAGTGCCGCCGTAGAGCGCGACATCCCCTCATAAGCCCCCAACTGGTACAACAAGCGAAAAACCAACTCACAAGTGCTGCTCATCGAAGGCCGAGAAATCTGAAACGCAAAAGCACCCTCGTCGGGGCCCTCATGGTGATCGATCATCAAACGTGGGGCACGGCAACGCTCCACAGCCTCCTGCATTGCATTGAGGCGCGACAACTCGCAAAAGTCAAGGCAACACACCAAATCAGCTTGGGCAAGCAAAGACCGAACCTTGGAAGGAGAGTCACGATATATCAGCACGTCGCGACAACCGGGCATCCAACGCAAAAAGTCGGGGAACATAGAAGGCAGACATACGCTCACACGCTTACCCAAGGAGCGCAAATAAGTCGCGAGAGCCAACGTAGAACCCAACGCATCGCCGTCAGGCCCATGGTGAGCCGTCACCACCACACTATGGGCCGAGCGAAACATATTCATCAAGCCCATCAACTGGCCCGAATCCAACAAGTCGGGCATCAAAAGCGGAGCAGAAAAATCCTTCATTACTTTTGAGGTTTTGAGGTTTTGAGGTTTTGAGGTTTTGAGGGCGTCGCGCAGCCCCTTACAACCTTATAACCTTATTAGGTTTTTAGGTTTTGAGGTTTTGAGGGCGTCGCGCAGCCCCTTACAACCTTATAACCTTATTAGGTTTTTAGGTTTTGAGGTTTTGAGGGCGTCGCGCAGCCCCTTACAACCTTATAA
>JAFSWM010000002.1 GCA_017444485.1 Bacteroidaceae bacterium
GGGCGTCTCGCCCGCGGAAACGCTCATGGTTTTGCTTTCAGCGCTGTCGCGGGCGAGACGCCCGCGCTCCCAGGGCAGCAGCCTCGGCGCATTCCCTGGTTTGTTCCATGGGGGTGAAACAGCGAGTGTCACCAGGTGAAACAGCGAGTATCATGCGGTGATACTGCTGGTATCATGCGGTGATACTGCTAGTATCATGTGGTGATACCGCTGGTTTTGTGCCTGACGGGTGTCCTGATACCGCAGGTTCTGCTCCTTCGATAGTAGAAGAAGGGGCGGCAGACCAAAGCCCTTTAATTGTCGTTTTGATATCTGCATGCAACAATTATATGCAAAAAACGGATGAATTCTTGGCAAAAAAGATAAACGTATGTATCTTTGCCCATCCTTTATGACTCAAAGCCCGGTGAACACAGAAGGATTTATAGACAAGTAATTCCAGAACGCAATAGAAACCTTAACTAACTAATTGTTTAATGTTCATGAAAAAGTTCTCTACACTTTTCGCATGCCTAATGGCCTTTTTTGCCATAGGGATGCAGGCAGCCACCTACACCTATGAGGTGGGCTACCAAACCGGAACGTTCTATCGTCGCGGCGCAGTATGTAACACTCCGCCGAGTGCAGGATCTACCAGCAGTGCGGCAGGCAGTATCTGGGCCGATACGTGGAAATCCACGACCTACACTTCACAGCCCGAATTGCAGATTGAGTGCACCACAGGTCGCAGTTTCGACAGTTCTCAAAATGGTATGACGGCTGGCAGCTCGGGAGCCTCGTACACCATCAGCGCCCCCGAGGGCTATGTGGTTTCAAGTTATGTGGTGACGGGTACCTCTCCTAATGCTAACTTAACCTTCACCCCCGAGGGCCGCACGGCTGTTGTGTTCTCACAAGGCGTGGCTAACACCGCTACGGTTGAAGAGGTTTACACGCAGACGGCCACCTTCTCTGTGACAGGTTCCAACAACCCCATCCGTTGGACATCGTTCACCGTGACGATTATTCCTGAGGACGAGGTGCCCACGCCGGCCACCACCGCCACCGTTACCTACAACATCACGGAGCAGAACGGCAGCGTATCGGTCTATAACATCGACTATGAGGTAGGCACCGTCATCAGCGAACTGCCTTTCTCTGTGAAGCAGGCTGGCAGTGGCTATTCTGCCATTACACCGATCACGGTGACCGAAGAGGGGCCCAATGTCATCAACGCCACGTTCACCGGCTGGGACCTGCCTTTTGTTCCTTCCACCGAGGGCAATGAGACGTGGTACATCCTCAAATTAGGCAGCAACCGCTATGCCAACGCCAACAATCCGTCAAACAGTTATGCTGCCCGCGACCTCACGTATCGCTACGCCTTCGTGGGTAACCCCGTCGATGGTTTCAAACTGAAGAACGCAGGTGGCCAATACCTTGACGCCACCATCAACAGTAGCACCAGCGGCAACGGTTGGAGCGCCAGCACCAGCATGTCGTCCGAGGGCTCTTTGTTCTATATCTATCTCAACGAGAACGAGGCTGGCTTCCGCCTCTGGCACGAATCCGAGATGAATGCCGGACGGCAGATGTTCCTCGGCAAGCCCGTGGGTGGCTACACCACCATTTCTCTTTGGTCGTCCTACTATAAGGTGGCCGAGCCCGATGGCTTGCTGAACGTGATACCCGTGGGCCTGACGGACCTCTCCTCGCTGAGCAACGACAAGGCCTATACGCTCACCACTGCCCGCGGCAGCCTGGGCATCAACGGCGACCAGATCGCCTCCACGATGACCGGCGGCAGCGTGACGAACCCCGCCGCTGCGGCAGGCAACTTCGCCATCATCAATTACAACGGCAGTTACTACCTCTGGAGCGTAGAGGCTGGCAAGTTTGTGGTAGGCACCGGCCAGTTGAGCGACATGCCCACCACCGCCATCACCTTTGAGGGCAACGCCCCGTTCCTTGCCAAGTTGGGTGACAACTGCATCAACATCGCCAGTGGCTATCCCTATGGCGTCATCGTCAACGATCAGACCACTGCCGACGAAGGCAATATGTACGCCATCCGCGAGGCCGGCGCTTTCGACCCCACCGATGCCCTGGCCGCGCTCGCCGCATTCTACGCCAGCAGCGTGACCTATGTCATCCAGGACGAGAATGGTAACGTGCTGTTCACCTCCGAACCGCAGCCCGCTCAGACGGGTACGGTCATCAGCACCACGCCCGCTGACTACATCGCCGCTTACACCACCATCACCGAGGGCACACCCGTCACGGTGGCATTGGGCGACAACACCTACACCTCCACCGCTACCTTCAATTTCCCCTTCGCCCTGTCTGCCGACTACAGCACCGCACGCTGGCAGTACGTCACGCTGAACTATAAGTACGTGCGTGCTGACGAGTCGTATAAGCAACCCAGTGGTCAAGAAGACGCTGGTTGCTACCTCACCAACTCCAGCAACGAGAAGACCGACGTGTATAAGTGGGCCTTCTTCGGCAATCCCTACACGGGCATCTATATGATGAACAAGGCCTGGGGCGACGGCTATTACCTGCATCGCGGCACCATGCCCGTCATGACCGCCGAGCAGCCCACCGACGAGGGCTTCACCGCAGCTAAGTGGTACATCTACGAGAACGGCGATGGCTTCGTGCTGCTCAACATGGAGGGCGAGAATTACTGGCTCAACGACCACCGCAACGAGGGTAGGTTGGCATACTGGATCAACGCAAGTGCTCGCACTGGCGCTGGCTCTACCTTCCGCACCAGCGATGCTTGGGATGAGGCCGTGGCCACCCTGCAAGGGTTCAACATCGGCACCGCACTCGGAGAATATAGTTTCGGCGGCGCATACGCAGCCTATACCGTGGAGGATATTAACACCCTGATTGCCGCTGGCTATACCCCCGCCAACCTCGACGAGGCAGAGGCCCTGGCCGCAGCCCTCGAACTCAACCTGCCGCAGAGCGGGCAGTTCCTGCGCATCAAGTCGGTAGTGACCAACGCCTACATCAGTTCCACCCCCGACCCCGACATCCAAGGCGAAATCGGCATGGAGGACTATGAGAACCGCTTCACCACCAACATGCCCGCCACCGACGTGAGCACCATCTGGTACTACGACGGCACCGGCCTCGTAAGTTACGCCACCGGTTTCTATGCCAACAACATCGAGGCCGCAGCAGTAGGCAGCCACGGCACAGCCATCACCTTCTCTGCTTCAGGCAATACCGGCCTGTTCCGCATCAAGCCCGAAGGCCAGGACTATTGGTATGCTGGCGACACCATGCTCGACAACATCGAAAGCACCGCCACCGAGCACAACAACTTCACCCTGGAGAGCGTCACCGAGGTACCTGTCACCATCACCGAGGCTGGTCAGGCCACCTTCAACCTGCCGGTAGCCTGGACGGTACCCGCCAGCGTGACTGTACGCTACGCCACTCAAGCACACGATGGCCTGCTCACTATGGAAGACACCGAAGCCGCTGCAATAGCCGCCGATGAGGCTGTTGTCCTTGTGGCCACCCCCGGCACCTATACAGTAGAGGTCGCTGCCAGCGGCACCACCCTGGGCAGCACGCTCACCCCCACGGCCCTCGGCGGCACGGCTGTTCCCACCTCTGCCAAGGCTTACGTATTGGCCAAGCAAGGTGACAAGGTAGGCTTCGCCCTGCTCAACGATACCGAGCGCGACCTTGCAGCCTTCAAGGCCTACTATGTGCTCGACACCGCTGGCGACGCTCCTCAGTTCCTCTTCTTCGACGAGGGCGACGTGACGGGCATCAACAGCGTGAACGCTGCCGCTCAGAATGGCGCCGCAGTTTACGACCTGCAGGGCCGCCGCGTGAATGGCGCATTGAAGGGCGTTTACATCGTGAACGGCAAGAAGGTGCTGTTCTAAGTTTCAGACCCAAAACTTTCAGATATGAAAAAGACTTATATCGTTCCCTCA
>JAFSWM010000025.1 GCA_017444485.1 Bacteroidaceae bacterium
AACCTTATAACCTTATTAGCGTTTATTGTCCTACGGCGACCTTGGCGTGGCGCAGCACTTTGTCGCCGAGGCGGTATCCGGTCTGCACGCAGTCGATGACGCGCCCTTTCTGTTCGGGGCTCTCCACGGGTACGAGGGCTACGGCTTCGTGGTAGTCGGTGTCGAAGTCTTTGCCCTCGGTGTCGATGCGCGAGAGGCCTTGTGCCTGGAGCGTCTTGCTGAGTTTGGCGACGATGAGTTCCACACCTTCGCGCAGTGTGCTGACGTCGTCGCTCTTCTCGATGTTCTGCATGGCGCGCTCGAGGTCGTCGAGCACGGGGAGCAATGCGGTGAGCACTTTCTCGCCGCCGCCGAGGATGAGTTCGGCCTTCTCCTTGATGGTGCGCTTGCGGAAGTTGTCGAACTCGGCCATGAGGCGCAGGTTCTTGTCCTTGAGTTCAGCAATTTCGGCCTCGGCGTGGGCGAGGAGGGCTTCGGGCGAGGTGCTGTCGGCTTCGGCTTCGGCTGCCACTACGTCTTCTGCTGCTGCCACTACGTCGTCGTCGGCCACGACGACCGTTGCGTCGGTATCGGGCACTTCGGTTTCGGCGGCCTCTACGGGTATGTCTTTCTTGTTCTTCATAGTAGGTGTTTTTGTTCTGCCTGATGGTTTTGCAAAAGGTGTGCCAGCGGCTTTACTCGCCGTAGAGCCGTTCCTTGAGTTCCTTGATGTGTGCGTCGCGGATGTAGTCCTCGTAGTTCATCAGTTTGTCGATGTGGCCGTTGGGGGTGAGTTCTATGATGCGGTTGGCCACGGTGTTGATGAACTCGTGGTCGTGCGAGGCGAAGAGGATGTTGCCCTTGAAGAGCTTGAGGTTGTTGTTGAAGGCCTGTATGCTCTCCATGTCGAGGTGGTTGGTGGGGGTGTCGAGGATGAGGCAGTTGGCATTTCGTAGTTGCATGCGGGCAATCATGCAGCGCATCTTCTCGCCGCCGCTGAGTATGTTTACCTTTTTGAGCACGTCCTCGTCCTTGAAGAGCATGCGCCCGAGGAAGGCTTTGAAATATACTTCGTTGCCAGTGCCGAACTGTGAGAGCCAGTCGAGCATGTTCATGTCGCTCTCAAAGAACTTGGTGTTGTCGAGCGGCAAGTAGGCGGTGGTGATGGTGACGCCCCACTTGTAGGTGCCTTCCTGCGCCTCGCGGTTGCCGTTGATGATTTCGAAGAGCGTGGTCATGGCACGCGGGTCGCGGCTGAGGAACACCACCTTCTCGCCTTTCTCCACGTTGAACGTGAGGTTCTTGAAGAGCACGGTGCCGTCGTCGGCGGTGGCGCTGAGGCCCTCCACCTCGAGTATCTGGTTGCCAGGCTCGCGCTCCATGCCGAAGATGATGCCCGGGTAGCGGCGCGTGCTGGGTTTGATTTCGGCGATGTTGAGTTTCTCGAGCATCTTCTTGCGGCTGGTGGTCTGGCGGCTCTTGGCCACGTTAGCCGAGAAGCGACGTATGAATTCTTCGAGTTGCTTCTTCTTCTCCTCGGCCTTCATCTTCTGGTTCTGTGCCTGACGCAGGGCGAGCTGTGAACTTTCGTACCAGAAGGAGTAGTTGCCGGCGAAGAGCGTCACCTTGCCGAAGTCGATATCCACGGTGTGGGTGCACACCTGGTCGAGGAAGTGGCGGTCGTGGCTCACCACCAGCACGGTGTGTTCGAAGTTGCCGAGGTAGTCCTCGAGCCATTCCACCGTTTCGAGGTCAAGGTCGTTGGTCGGCTCGTCGAGCAACAGGTTGTCGGGGTTGCCAAACAGGGCTTGCGCCAGCATCACGCGCACCTTTTCCTTACCGCTCAGTTCGCCCATCAACTTCTGGTGCAGGTGCTCCTTGATGCCCAGCCCTGAGAGCAGTTCTGCGGCATCGCTCTCGGCCTCGTAGCCGCCCAGGTCGGTGAACTTCTCGGTGAGTTCAGCCACGAGCATGCCATCCTCGTCGCTGAAGTCGGGCTTCGCATAGAGCGCGTCGAGGCGGTTCTTCAGGTTCCAGAGCACGGTGTGGCCCATCAGTACGGTGTCGAGTACGGTGATGTCGTCAAACTTGAAGTGGTCCTGCGAGAGAACGCTTAGCCGCTCGCCGGGCCCCATCTCGATGGAGCCTTTTGTGGGCTCCAACTCGCCGCTGATGGCTTTCAGCAGGGTTGACTTGCCCGCGCCGTTTGCGCCGATGACACCGTAGATGTTGCCGTTGGTGAACTTCATGTTCACGTCCTTGTAGAGTACGCGCTTGCCGAACTGTATGGCAAGGTTGCTGACTGTAATCATTGTGTGGAAAAGGTTTGTTTCTGGCAGACGTTGCTGCCGAATTTTGTTTGGCCGCGAAAGTACGAAAAATCCCGCCCGCTGTGGGTGGGAGGTTTGAAATAATATGTGCAGGCGTGCCGCCGCTACCGCTGTGCGCTTATAATTTGCCTGGCGTGTCTTGCAAAAGACGCTGCGTTCCTGCCCTGCCCGTGATTAGTGTGTGGCGTGGTAGCGTACCAGCGCGTCCATCGGGGTTTGTAGCACGCCCCCTATCTCGAAGCCCTCGGCCTCGGCGGCCTCGCGGAGCAGTGGCAGGAAGTGCGTGGCCACGCTGCCCACGAAGTTCACCGGCAGATCCTTGCGCCCGTAGGGGACGATGTTGCGGCGGAAGAAGCGGCGAAACTCCCCGGCGACCAACTGGTGCACCTGTTCGTCTGTGGTGTGTTGCAGGATGAATGGTGCGAAGGAGGCGAGGAAGCGGTTGGGCTGCGCTTCGCGATACACGCGCTCTATCACCTCGGCAGCGCTCAAGCCGTATTCGGCCTGCCACGCTTCGCGCACCGTGGGGGGCAGCGCGCC
>JAFSWM010000026.1 GCA_017444485.1 Bacteroidaceae bacterium
AGCATTGGATATGGGGCGTTCTGGAACTGCACTGGCTTAACGAGTATCACCATCCCCTCGTCCGTCACGGGCATTGGAGAGAGGGCGTTCGAAGGCTGCACTGGTTTAACGAGCATCACCATTCCCTCGTCCGTCACGAGCATTGGAGACCTTGCGTTCGATGGCTGCACTGGCTTAACGAGCATCACCATCCCTTCGTCCGTCACGAGCATTGGAAACTATGCGTTCGCTTACTGCACTGGCTTAACGAGCATCAAGGTAGAAGCAGGCAACACGAAATACGACTCCCGCGACAACTGCAATGCTATAATAGCAACAGCAAGCAATACCCTCGTTGCAGGCTGCAAAACAACCACCATCCCCTCGTCCGTCACGAGCATTGGAAACGATGCGTTCTCTGGCTGCAAAGGCTTAACGAGCATCACCATCCCAGAGTCCGTCACGAGCATTGGAAAATATGCGTTCAATAACTGCACTGGCTTAACGAGCATCACCATCCCCTCGTCCGTCACGAGCATAGGAGAAAGGGCGTTCTATGGCTGCAAAGGCTTAACGAGCCTCACCATCCCCTCGTCCGTCACGAGCATTGGAGAATATGCGTTCGCTTACTGCACTGGCTTAACGAGCATCACAGCCTGCAAAATGGAACCCTCTGAATATAATTGTAGTACTATTGCTTTTTATAATGTACCCTATTCTTCTGTTACCCTCTATGTTCCTGCTGGTAGTGCAAGTGCTTACAAAGCTTTAGCACCATGGAGATATTTCAGCAATATAGTGGAGACAGATCTAACAAGCATACAGACTCCAACGATAAGTTCTTCTGAAACCATCGTAGGCTACTACAACCTGCAAGGCCAGCGCATTGCCGAGCCGCAGCACGGACAAATCGTCATTGTGCGCGAGAGTGATGGAAGAAGTAGGAAGGTGGTGATGAAGTAAATCCCCGGACCGCCGCTGTCGGTCCATTGCCCTCGGCGCCTGAGCCGCCGCGCTATGCCGCTGGCGGCTCTTTTGTGCGGCGGGCGGCGCGGTATCACAGTTTTTCGCATTACCTTTGCATGGCGAAAAACGTGACTGAATTCTTTTGCTAATCGTAATCAATGGAAATGAAAGCGCTGATTGCAGAATGTACTGCATACGATTTCAAGATGATGCTTGAAGAAAAGAAGCCTAAGAGTTGGTTGAAGAGCGTTAGCGCTTTTGCCAATGGCTTGGGTGGCTCACTCTTTTTTGGCATTGACAATGATGGCTCTGTCAAAGGGCTTGATGACGTGCAGCATGCTTGCGAAACGATCAGCAGCAAAGTTCGAGATTATATGGACCCACTGCCAGAGATGGAAATGATACCTCATGACATCGGCAGACGACACATCTTGCAACTCAAAGTCTATGCAGGGCATTACACCCCGTATTACTACGTTGGCAACGGACAGCGCATTGCCTATGTTCGCATCGGGGATGAAAGCCTCCCAGCCACGGCAGAACAAATGGTACGCTTGGTGCTGAAAGGTTCAAACAAAACGTTTGATTCTCTTCATACAGATTTTAAGGCAGAAAACTATTCCTTCACCATTCTTGCGAACACTTTCAAAGATCGCACCAAACAAGATTGGGACAAGAAATATCTCTTGTCGTTTGGACTTATCACAAGTGATGGAAAACTAACAAATGCTGGTGCATTGTTTGCCGATGATTGCCCACTGTGGCAGTCCCGCCTATATTGCACACGATGGGATGGTAAGGAAAAGGGCGACGCCATCAACGATGCAGAGTTTACAGGCAATGTTCTCCTGTTGTTTCGTGAAGCAATGAATTTTGTGAAGTCTAACACCAAGAGAGGTTGGGAGAAATTACCAAATGGCCGTAAGAACAAGCCTGAGTATGCTGAACGTGCTGTTCTTGAAGCTATGGTAAACCATTTCATTCATCGTGACTATACAGTAATGGGCAGTGAAGTCCATCTTGACATTTACGATGACCGACTCGCCATTACGTCCCCTGGTGGAATGTATAATGGTTTGCTTATACAGGACTTGGACATCAAGGATGTGTCTTCAGAAAGGCGCAACCCCGTACTCGCAAACGTAATGGCTCAGCTTGACTACATGGAGAAACGAGGTAGCGGGCTCACTCGCATCTGCAACGAAACAAAAGCGCTGAAGGGGTATAAGGAGGAACTGAAGCCTGCATTCAAATCCAGTCCTACCCAGTTTCAGACCATCATCTATGCCACGGCCAACACGCCAGATGTCGGAGACATGTCGGAGACGAAACTCACTGAGCGCCAGCAGAGAATACTCAATCTCATCAAAGAGTCTCCGACAATCACCGGCAAACAAATGTCGGAGACTTTGTCGGTGAGCCAACGCACCATCGAACGTGACCTTTCTGCATTACAAAAGAATGGTGCCCTAAAGCGTGAAGGCAAGGACAACCATGGAAAGTGGATTATTACTATATACATGAACCATTAAGGCGCCCCGCAGCGTGGGCAAGCCGTCATCGTTCGCTACTGCGACAACAAGAGCCGCCGCGCTATGCCGCTGGCGGCTCTTTTGTGCGGCGGGCGGCGCGGTATCACAGTTTTTCGCATTACCTTTGCACGCGGTTAACGGCACGACCGCTGGCGGCTTTGGAATCCTGAGTATAACTCTGAGGGCAGTAAAGTATAGCTTTGATGCCACTAAAGTATACCTTTAAGGCCAGCAGAGTATAACTTTAATGTTGCTAATCGCTCATTGGGCCTCACAAGTATGTTCACAATAGTTAAGATAGGGGGCAACGTCATTGACGACCCCGCCGCGCTCCGCACGTTTCTCGCCGACTTCGCTCGCCTGCCCGAGCCCAAGGCCCTGGTGCACGGCGGTGGGAAACTCGCCACGCGCATGGCGGCAAGCCTGGGCCTGGAGACCAGGATGATTGACGGTCGGCGCGTCACCGACGGGGCGATGCTCGACATTGCCGTGATGGTCTATGCCGGATTGACCAACAAGCGCATCGTGGCTGCGCTCGCTGCTCTGGGGCAGCGCGCCGTGGGGCTGTGCGGCGCCGACGCGGGTGTGATACGCTCCGTGAGGCGAAGCCCCGAGCCGGTGGACTACGGCTTCGTGGGCGACATCGGAGCAGGCGATGTGGATGCCCACTTCCTGCAGGCGCTCACCAGCAGCGGTGTGACGCCCGTGCTCTGCGCCATCACCCACGACGGCGCGGGGCAGTTGCTCAACACCAATGCCGACAGCGTGGCCTCCGCCGTAGCCAAGGCCGTGGCAGCCCTCGTGCCCACCACGCTGGTGTTCTGCTTTGAGAAACTCGGCGTGCTGCGCGACACCGACGATGCCTCGAGCGTCATCCCCACCATCGACCGCGCCGCCTTCGAACGCCTCAAGGCCGAGGGTATCATCGCCGCTGGCATGATTCCGAAGATCTCCGGTGCGCTCGACGCGGTGGACCAAGGCGTGGAGCGCGTCATCATCAAACACGCCAACGACCTGCTTGTGCCTCACTCCGGCACAACCATCTCCTGATCCATGAACTTTCAGACCGCCTCTGCCTTCCATCTGCTGCAAAGCCTCATCGCCTGCCCCTCGCCCTCACGCGAGGAGCACGCCACAGCCGACCTGCTGCACGCCGCCCTCACGCAGCGAGGCCTCACCGCCGTGGAGCGGCTACACAATAATATATATATACGCTCTGCCCGCTGGGATGCCGACGCCCCTACCCTGCTGCTCTGCTCGCACCACGACACGGTGCGCCCCGCCGCCTCCTACACCCGCGACCCATACAGTCCCGCCGTGGAGGGCGACCGCCTCTATGGGCTGGGCAGCAACGATGCCGGCGCCTCCGTGGTGTGCCTCGTCGAAGCCTTCTGCGCCCTGCAACACACGCCCCTTGCCGTCAATATGATACTGGCCCTGGTGGGCGAGGAGGAGATTGGCGGTGCCCATGGCGTGAGCGCGTTGCTCCCCGAGTTGGGCCCCATCGACATGGCCCTGGTGGGCGAACCCACGGGCATGCAGGCCGCCGTGGGCGAGCGCGGGCTGGTGGTGCTCGACGGCGAGGCACACGGCAAGAGCGGCCACGCCGCACGGGGCGAGGGCATCAACGCCCTCTATCGCGCCATCGACGACATCAACTCCCTGCGCACCTACCGCTTCCCCCGTACCTCGTCGCTGCTCGGCGACATCGGCGTCAGCGTCACCGGCATCGAGTGCGGCACACAGCACAACGTGGTGCCCGACGTGTGTCGCTACATGGTTGACGTGCGCACCACCGATGCCTACACCAACGAGGAGACCGTAGGCCTGCTGCAGTCCGTCGTGCGCCACTCCACGCTCACCCCTCGCAGCACGCGCCTTCGTGCCTCGGCCATCAGCGACACGCACCCCCTCGTGGCGGCAGCGCGTGCCACCGGAGCCACCACCTTCGTATCGCCCACGATGAGCGACATGTCGCTCATCCCCGCCCCCTCGCTGAAGATGGGCCCAGGGCAGAGCGCACGCTCCCACACCGCCGACGAGTACGTGCTGCTCAGCGAGATCGCTGCCGGCATAGCGGGCTATACCGCGCTGATACAGAGAATCAGGCTTTAAGTAATCATCACCTATCACAACCATACACGCTATGAAACTTTGGGACAAAGGCTTCGAGCCAGACCAGATGGTGGAACGCTTCACCGTGGGCCGCGACCGCGAGTTGGACATGGCCCTTGCACCCTACGACGTGGAGGGCTCGATGGCCCACATCCGTATGCTGGAGCACATCGGCCTGCTCACCGCCGACGAACTCACCACATTGCTCGGCGGCCTGCAACAGATACAGACCGACATCGCCGAGGGGCGTTTCGAGATCGAGGAAGGCATTGAAGACGTGCACTCCGAGGTGGAGAAACTGCTCACCGAGCGCCTGGGCAGCGTGGGGAAGAAGATCCACGCCGGCCGGTCGCGCAACGACCAGGTGCTTGTGGACCTCAAACTCTTCTACCGCCAGCGGCTCAAGGATATCGCTAAGGGCGTGCACACCGTGTTCGATATCCTGCTCACCCTCTCCGAGCGCCACAAGGACGTGCTGATGCCCGGCTACACCCACATGCAGGTGGCCATGCCCAGCAGTTTCGGCCTCTGGTTTGGCGCGTATGCCGAGACACTCATCGACGACCTGCGCACCGTGGCTGCAGCCTTCGACACGGCCAATCAGAACCCCCTTGGCTCGGCAGCGGGCTACGGCAGTTCGTTCCCCCTGGACCGCGAGATGACCACGCGCCTGCTCCATTTCGACACGCTCCACTACAACGTCTGCGCCGCGCAGATGGGCCGCGGCAAGACCGAGCGTGCCCTGGCCTACGCCCTCAACGCCGTGGCCTCCACCCTGGGGCGCTTGTCGATGGACGTGTGCCTGTTCATGAGCCAGAACTTCGCCTTCGTCTCCCTGCCCGACGAGTTCACCACCGGCAGCAGCATCATGCCGCACAAGAAGAACCCCGACGTGTTCGAGGTGGCGCGCTCAAAGTGCAACCGCCTGCAAAGCGTCGTCAACGAGGTGTCGCTGATGACCACCAACCTGCCGCTGGGCTACCAGCGCGACCTGCAGTTGCTCAAGGACGTCACCTTCCCTGCCCTCGAGGAGATGGAGGAGGTGCTCTCCGCCCTGGCCTTCATCCTGCCCCGTCTACGTGTGAACACCGCCATTCTCGACGATGCGCGCTACGACTATCTCTTCACCGTGGAAGACGTGAACCGCCGCGTGCTGCGTGGCCAGCCCTTCCGCGAGGCCTATCGCGAGGTGGGCCTTCAGGTGCAGCGCGGCGAATATCGCCCCGACAAGCGCGTCAGCCACACCCACGCCGGCAGCATCGGCAACCTCTGCAACGACCAGATACGCCAGAAGATGGACGCCGTGTTCGCCCAGTTCGGATGAGGCCCGCACGATCTTCAACCTTTCCACCCACCCTAAACCCTTTCAGACTTATGCTCACCATCGGCGACAAAGCCCCCGACCTGCTGGGGCGCGACGAGAACGGCCACGAGATTCGCCTCAGCGACTTCAAAGGTCGCAAAGTGGCACTGTATTTCTACCCCAAGGACAACACCAGCGGCTGCACCGCCGAGGCCTGCAGCCTGCGCGACCACCGCGACGGGCTGCGCGAGGCCGGCTACGAAGTGGTCGGCGCGAGCGTGCAGGACGAGGCCTCCCACCGCAAGTTCATCGACAAGCACGCCCTGAACTTCCCCCTCATCGCCGATACCAGCCACGAACTCGTGGAGGCCTTCGGCGTGTGGCAGGAGAAGTCGCTCTACGGACGCAAATTCATGGGCACGGTGCGCACCACGTTCCTCATCGACGAGACGGGTGTGGTCACCCACGTCTTCGGCCCGAAGCAGATCAAGACCAAGACGCACGGCGAGCAGTTGCTCGAGGCCGTGAAGTGAGCCTCATGCTCCGCCGGCATCCCCACTGCTGAGTTACGGCCCGCGGATATGGGGACAAAGTGTCGCCCCGACGCTTCCCCGCGTCCCCACATCCCACCCCGCAAGAGGCACGCCGCACCCGCACCGACGCAGGTCGGTTGCCGGCAAAACAATCTCGGACTTCGTTTAAACGACAAAGCCAATCGTTTAAACGAAGTCCGAGATAGTTTTGTGCCAATGGTTGCTCGCGGGCAGCACCTACGGGCTTGTCGGCTCTCTATGCCTGACGCGGCAAAGGTAAACAAGCGTGGGCAGGTGGGACAAGGACAAATTGCGGCGAGTGTGCGTCGCGTGGTGTTACCAGTCGTATTTGAGGTGGCGTACGGTCTTTCCCCGCACCCCGATGAGGCGCATGGCCTTCACGCCGAGGCGCACGTGCTGCTCGGCAAAGTTCTGCGTCACGGCCTTGTCGCTGGCCTCGGTCTTCACGCCCTCGGGACTCATGGGGTTGTCGCTCACCAGGAGCAGTGCGCCCGTGGGGATGTGGTTGTAGAAGCCACAGGTGAAGAGCGTTGCGGTCTCCATGTCCACGGCCATGGCTCTGACAGATCGCAGATAGTCCTTGAAGCGCTCGTCGTGCTCCCACACGCGGCGGTTGGTGGTATAAACGGTGCCAGTCCAGTAGTCCTGCGAGGCGTCGCGCAACACGGTGCTCACTGCGCGCTGCAACATGAATGCAGGCAAGGCAGGGACCTCGGCGGGGAAGTAGTCGCTACTGGTACCCTCGCCCCTGATGCCAGCCAGCGGGAGGATGTAGTCGCCCAGGCGCGTCTTGCCGCTGATGCCGCCGCACTTGCCCAGGAAGAGGCAGGCCGCAGGGCTCACTGCGCTGAGCAGGTCCATGATCAGAGCGGCGTTGGGCGAGCCGATGCCGAAGTTGATGATCGTCAGGCCGTCCGACGTGGCACAGCGCATGCCACTCTCGGAGGCCACGGGCTCCACGCCTTCGAGCGCACAGAAGATGTCCACATACTTGTTGAAGTTGGTCAGCAGCACCAGTTTGCCAAATTCGTCAAGAGGCTGGCCCGTGTAGCGCACCAGCCAGTTCTCCACAATTTTCTGCTTCGTGTCCATTGCGTGTGATGTAAGTGTTGTGATCAGTAGTGCGGGCGCATATCTCGAAATCGGCACCGCGCGTCCGAGAGATGCAGTTCGTCCGCTCGGATGGGCAAAAATAGTGAATATTCCGCATATCGCGCATCCAGGGTTTGGGATAAAATCGTATTTTTGCGGGGCATGGTCTCACGTAATCCCTGCCACCATCATGAGCAATCGCACATGGACCCCCATCAAGCCCTATAAGGAAATCCTTTTCGACCGCTACGGCGGCATCGCCCGCATCACCATCAACCGGCCGCGCTATCGCAACGCCTTCACCCCGCTCACCGTGGCGGAGATGGGCGACGCGCTGCGCCATTGCCGTGAGGACAGCGAGGTGTGTGTGGTGGTGCTCACCGGTGCTGGCGACAAGGCCTTTTGCTCGGGCGGCGACATGCACGTCAAGGGGCGTGGCGGATACGTCGGCACAGACGGTGTGCCGAGGCTCAACGTGCTCGACGTTCAGAAACAGATACGCACCCTGCCTAAGCCTGTCATCGCCATGGTGAACGGCTACGCCATCGGCGGGGGCCACGTGCTGCACCTGGTGTGCGACCTCACCATCGCCAGCGACAACGCCCGCTTCGGCCAGACCGGTCCGCGTGTGGGCTCGTTCGACGCTGGCTTCGGCGCCAGTTACCTGGCCCGCATCGTGGGACAGAAGAAGGCGCGCGAGATATGGTTGCTGTGCCGACAGTATAGCGCCGAGGAGGCCGAGAGAATGGGCATGGTGAACAAGGTGGTGCCGCTCAGTGAGTTAGAAGACGAGACGGTGCGTTGGGCCGAGGAGATGATGCAACTCTCGCCCCTCGCACTGCGTATGATCAAGGCTGGTCTCAATGCCGAACTCGACGGGCAGGCGGGCATCCAGCAACTGGCGGGCGATGCCACAATGCTCTACTACATGCTCGACGAGGCACACGAGGGCGGACGCGCCTTCCTCGAGAAGCGCAAGCCCGACTTCTCCAAATATCCCAAACTGCCCTAACGTCCAGCCCCACCCATGACGCTCCTTGAAGCCATCGCTGCGCGCCACAGCGTGCGCACCTATGAGGATCGCCCCCTTGACCCCGCCGTGCGCAACAGCCTGCTGCGCCACATCAGCGAGGCGGCTGACGAGGGCGGGCTCAACATACAGTTGGTCGAAGACGATCCGTCGGCATTCACAGGATTCCTGGCCCACTACGGCAAATTCCGCGGCGTGCGCGACTACATCACCCTCTCGGGCCAAAAGGCCGACGACCTCGACGAACGCGTGGGCTACTACGGCGAGCGCATCGTGCTCGAGGCCCAACGGCTGGGGCTCAACACCTGCTGGGTGGTCCTGACCTACACCCGTCACGACGACCGCATCCACCTCAGCCCAGGCGAACGCCTACGTTGCGTCATCTCGGTGGGCTACGGCACCACACAGGGCCACGGCCACCGCATCAAGACCTACGACCGCGTGGCCCGCCCCGCACGCGAGGAAGCCCCCGACTGGTTCGTGCGTGGTGTGGACGCTGCCCTGCTTGCACCCACGGCAGTGAACCAACAGCAGTTCCACTTCAGGCTCAACCCCGACGGCTCGGTCACAGCCCGTGCCCGCCTCGGCTTCTACGCCCGCATAGACCTGGGCATCGTGAAACTGCATTTCGAAATCAGCGCTCAGCCCCACAAAGTCATCTGGCAATGATTGTACTCCACGAAGACAACCACCTACTCATCGTCAGCAAGATGCCTGGCGAGATCGTGCAGGGCGACAAGACTGGCGACACCACGCTGGGCGATATGGCCAAAGACTATATCAAGATAAAGTACGAAAAGCCCGGTGCGGTGTTCATCGGCATCCCTCACAGGCTCGACCGCCCCACAAGCGGCGCGGTGGTGCTGTGCCGCACCAGCAAGGCCCTGACGCGGATGACCGCCCTCTTTCGCGACGGCAAGGTTGAGAAGACGTATCACGCCATCGTGCCCCGACTCACGGAGAGCATGGCCGGCCCCGACGCTTCCGCCTGGCACCGGCTCGAACACTACCTGGTGCGCAACGCGAAGCAGAATAAGAGTTACGCCAGCCGCGAGGAGCGTCAGGACAGCAAGCACGCCGTCCTCGACTGGCGCGAGATAGCACGCGGCGAGCGCTACAGCCTGCTCGAGATACGTCTGCTCACGGGCCGCCACCATCAGATCCGCTGCCAGTTGGCCGCCATAGGGCTCCCCATCAAGGGCGACCTGAAGTACGGCGCGCCGCGCTCCAACCCCGATGGCAGTATCTGCCTGCACGCCCGCAGCGTCAGTTTTGAGCACCCCGTCAGCCATGAGCGCCTCAACATCGTCGCCGGCTACCCCGCCCTCCCCCTCTGGCAAAAACTCACCGAAACAGAAAGTATATGAGAACCTCTCACTTGTCTCTCCTCGCTGCCGGACTGCCCCTGCTGGCCGCCCACGCCCAAGAACGCCCCAACGTGCTCTTCATCCTCGCCGACGACCTGGGCTACGGCGACATCGGCTGCTACGGCGCACAGGGCGTCCACACCCCTTGCCTGGACAGTCTGGCCCGCAGCGGCGTGCGTTTCACCGACGCGCATGCCATGGCCTCCACCAGCACCCCCTCGCGCTACGCCATGCTCACCGGCGAGTACGCCTATCGCAAGCCCGGCACCGATGTGGCCGCTGGCAACGCTGGGATGATCATCAGTCCCGACCAGTACACAATGGCCGACGCCTTTCGTGCCGCCGGATACTGCACCGGTGCCATCGGCAAGTGGCACCTGGGCCTCGGCGCCGAGACGGGGACGCAGGACTGGAACGGCGTGGTGAGCCCCTCGCTCGACAGCCTGGGCTTCGACTACCATTACATCATGGCCGCCACAGCCGACCGTGTGCCCTGCGTATTCCTGGAGCAGGGACGTGTGGCTGGGTACGACGCCAGCGCACCCATCAGCGTGAGTTACCGCCAGAACTTCGCGGGAGAGCCCACCGGGCGCGATAATCCCGAACTGCTGACCAATCTACGCCCCTCGCACGGCCACGACATGAGCATCGTGAACGGCATCAGCCGCATAGGATACATGAAAGGCGGAGGTAGCGCGTTGTGGCGCGATGAAGACATCGCCGACAGCATCGCCGCCCACGCCCTGCGCTTCATCGGCGACGCCGCCAGTGCTGGCAAGCCCTTCTTCCTCTACCTCGCCACGAACGACATCCATGTGCCGCGCTTCCCCCACCCACGTTTCCGAGGCAAGAGCACCATGGGGCTGCGGGGCGACGCCATTGCGCAACTCGACTGGACGGTGGGCCACGTGATGCACGCCCTCGACAGCCTGGGACTGCTTCGCAACACGCTCATAGTCTTCACCAGCGACAACGGCCCCGTAGTGGACGATGGCTATGAAGACCGCGCCGAAGAACTCCTCGGCAACCACCGCCCCGCCGGCCCCTTCCGAGGCATGAAATACAGCGCCTTCGAGGGCGGCACTGCCGTGCCGTTCATCGTGAGTTGGCCTGGCCACGTACCGGCAGGGATGCAAAGCGACGCGCTGGTGTCGCAGGTGGACCTGATGCGCTCGCTCGCCACCCTCACGGGCACAAGCCTTCCACAAGGTGCGGCCTGCGACAGCCGCAACGAACTGCCGGCCCTGCTGGGACAGAGCCTCACGGGGCGCGACTACGTGGTGGAATATGCCGCAAACCACCTGCTCACACTCAAGACCAAACGCTGGAAATACATCCCCGCCAATGGCGGCAGCGCAATGATACAATGGGGGCCGAAGATTGAGACCGGCAACCTGCCCGCGCCGCAACTCTACGACATGACCTCGCCGTGGGAACAATATAACCAGGCGGAAGCCAATCCCACCGTTGTAGCCGCAATGCAGGCCATACTCGACCACGAAATCAAGCCCAAACAATAACACCACTCAAGCGCAACAATACTAACAACATAAACTTTCAGAACGATGAAAAAACTGCTCACTCTCCTGGCGTTCTGCCTTGCCACCGCTGGCGGCGCACAGACCTACAGCATCTACCCCGTGCCACAAACGATTGCCGCGGGCGATGGTGTGGCGGCCTTCACCACCGACGTGAACGTGGTGTGCGAGGCTGACATCGATCAGGCCACACGCAATCGCCTTGACGGCATCCTGGCCACCCATGGCCTCACGGCTTCCTACACAAGTTCGGTGCGGACTGGCGGCGCAAACATCCTGCTCGGCGTGGCAGGCAGCGGCGGCACGGTGGACAACTTGGCCACATCAATCGGGCTGGACCGCAGCGCGCTCAACAAAAGCGGTAAGTACGACCGCCACGTCATCCGCTTGTGGAAAGCCGGCGACTACGCCCGCCTGCTCATCCTCGGCGAGAACACCGACGCCGTGTTCTTCGGACTGGCCTCGCTGGAACAGATGATGGAACAGTACGCGCCCGAAGCCATGCCCGCCGTGACCATCGGCGACTGGGCCGACCTGCAAAGCCGAGGACTCGTGGAGGGATACTACGGCTACCCGTACAGCATCAGCGTGAAGAAAGACCTGATGCGCTTCATGATGCGCTACAAGATGAACACCTACCTCTACGGCGCGAAGAGCGACCCCTATCACTCGCAGCACTGGACCTCAGCCTATCCCACCAGCATCACCGCCGAGCAGGAGGAGAAGGGCTGGCTGACGCAACAGATGGTGCGCGAAATCACCGAACAGTCTGCCGCCACGAAGGTGAACTTCATCTGGGCCATCCACCCGGGCAATAGTTTCATCAACAGCAGCACCGTGGTGAGCGACATACTGGGCAAGTTCGACAAGATGTACCGGCTCGGCGTGCGCCAGTTCGCCATCTTTGTGGACGACGTGGGCCTGCCCAGCAGCAGCCAGTACCAACTCAATGCCGACCGCCTCACCGCCGTGCAGCGGGGCTTGGAGGCCGCATACAACGTGGCGGGAGCCGCCCCTGAGGACACTGTGCGCCCCGTACACTTCGTGCCGCAAATCTATGCCACCAGTTGGGTGGGAGCAACGGAGCGCGAGGGATTTTACACCGCGCTGGCCTCCACGCCGAAGAACGTGGTGGTATATACCACGGGCTGGGGGGTGTGGAGCATCCCCAACAGCAGCGACATCAACGTGGTGCGCCAATACCTGGGACGCGACGTGGCCTGGTGGTGGAACTACCCCTGCAACGACAACTCCGACGGCCAGATCTACACCAAGGATATGTACGCCAACTTCTTCGAGATGCCCGCCGTGAACAGCAACGGCACCGTGCCTGCCACGCTCACCGGCGGCATCGGCATCGTCAGCAACCCGATGCAAGAGGGCGAGATGTCAAAAGTGGCCCTATTCAGTGTGGCCGACTACAGTTGGCACACCGCCGGCTTCAACAACGCTACCAGTTACCAGGCCGCCGTGCGTGCCGTGGTGGGCGAAGAGGACGCAGACGACTTCGCCCTGCTCTCCGACTACCTACGCTGGAACGACCCCGCCGACTTCGGCACCTTGCTCACCAACGCCCGCTCCAACCTGGCCAACGGCAACAACTCCTCTGTGCGTAACCTGCGCACACGCTTGGAGCAACTGCAAACCATCTGTGCCAAATTCGCGGCCTACAAAGATAGTCCGATCGAGAGCAACCGCCTGCTCTATCACGACATAGCCCCCTGGCTGCTCAAACTGCAAGCCATGGTGAAGGCCTCGCTCGGTGTGATGGACGCGATGCAAAACACCGACAGCCACGAGGAATGCTGGCCTATCTACGTCGCAGCCATTGAAGGCATCGACGACCTGGCCACCAACACCGACTATACCGCTTACGCCCTAGAGGGCATGGGCAACGGCACCAGCGTATCGAGCCGACAGTCGCAGCCCTCGCACAAGTACTTCTTCCCCTTCACGTCCTGGATACGCACAAACGCCGCACCCGCGCTCTTCAGTGCGGCGACAGCGCGCCAAGCCGCCGTGCACAACCTGCCCGACAACCCCGGAACGAAACTACGCGCGCTGCTCAACAGCACCACGAAGGCATACTACATCACAGCCACTTCGCTGCCTGTGCCTGCCGGAAAATTCGTGGGCATCAGCCTGCCGCTGGCCATCCGTGTGGGCACCTGGACACTCGACGAGAGCCTGGCCGAAAACTTCGCCGTGCGCTACAGCGAGGATTTCCGCAACTGGGAGACGCTGGCCGAAGCAACAGAGAAGCCCGAAGGATACGTGAAATACGTCATCTTCGAAAACAACAGTAGCGAGGAAAAGACGATTAGCCTGAACACCCGCAACTTCTCCATCGCTCCCGAAAACGCGCCTGCCATCAGTAGTATCACCGTGCCCGAGGGCGACAACGCCGAGGACCAGCCGCAGAGCAACCTCACCGATGGCGACTACACCACTTGGTGGGCCGTGAAGAAGAACCAAGCAAACGGCGACACCTATGTGCTCAACATGGAAGAAAGCACCATTGTACACGACGTGCGCATCTGTTTCGGTACGAAAAACAGCGACTACATGAACGCCGCACGCGTGGAGGTGTCGGCCAACGGCACATCGTGGACCGCACTGCGCGTGAAGGGAACCACCGTGACCACCTTCAACCTCAACGACTCCTACGCCCGCGATGGTGGTAGCGAGATGAAATACATTGACTTTGACGGTGCAGAGACCGAGGCCAAATATGTGCGGCTACGCGTTACGAATGCCAACACGGCGAAGTGGTTGCGCCTCTTCGAGATGGAGGTGAACAAGCAGAGCCTGTCGAGCCCGCGCTGCACCGATGGTTCTGGCCTGCCTATGCCCTATGCCCTCGACGCGAAGGCAAACACCAGCGCAAGCCCGGCAGGAAAGTCCCTGACCTATCGCTTCGTGCAGCCCTACCCCGCCACCGCTGTTACGATATATAGCGGCAGCACCACACCCACGGGCATAAGCATCGACATCACCACCGATGGCGAGACGTGGACCTCTGTCGGCACGCTCACCAACTGCGTACAGACCGTGGCGGTTGCAGACTTCCCCGACGCCTACGCCCTGAGACTCTCGTGGAACGGGCAGACGGCCCCCGTCATCTACGAAATCACTGAGCAGGGCGACGCATCGGCGATACTGCCCACAGCCATCCGCCGCATCGCGGCGGGGCAAACGGAGTCGGAAACCATGTACGACCTGCAAGGCCGCCCCGTCAACAATCCTGCTGTGCCCGGCATCTATATCTCCGGTGGCAAGAAGATAGTCAGATAACAGCACACACGGCGCAAACATCCCGCCCGCGAAGACAGAGCCTGCAGGCCTGCTTCGCGGGCGGGACATTTGTATCAAGCAACACCTTGCAGGCAACGGAACAGCCCATATACCACCCGCGGATTGCAAGCAAGCACCCGCAATCTGCCTCAGCAAAGCCCATGGCGGCAAAAAAACAAGGAGAGAATGCTTGCGCGTGCATAGAAGTTGCTACTTTTGCGCGATTTTTAGAGAGTTATACATTTTTAATTACCAACAAGATGAACGTAATTACCAAGACCGTGTCGCTGCCTGACGGACGCACCATCAGCATCGAGACGGGAAAACTGGCCAAGCAAGCCGACGGCGCAGTGATGCTGCGCATGGGCAACACGATGCTGCTGGCCACCGTGTGCGCGGCCAAAGATGCAGCGCCGGGCACCGACTTCATGCCACTACAGTGCGACTACCGAGAAAAGTATAGCGCCGCCGGACGATTCCCCGGCGGTTTCACCAAACGCGAAGGCCGTCCCAGCGACTACGAAATCCTCACGTCGCGCCTGGTGGACCGCGCCCTGCGACCCCTCTTCCCCAGCGACTACCACGCAGAGGTATTTGTCAATGTCACCCTCTTCAGCGCCGACGGCGTAGACATCCCCGACGCACTGGCCGGCTTCGCTGCCAGCGCAGCACTGGCCTGCACCGACATCCCCTTCGAGACGCCCATCAGCGAGTGCCGCGTGGCACGCATCAACGGCGAGTTCGTCATCAACCCCACCACAGAGCAACTCAAGCAGGCCGACATGGACCTCATGGTCGGCGCCACCGAGGAAAACATCATGATGGTTGAGGGCGAGATGGACGAAGTGCCCGAGAGCGCACTCCTCGAAGCCCTCAAAGCCGCACACGAGGCCATCAAGCCCATGTGCCGCCTGCAGAAAGAACTCAGTAAGGAACTCGGCACCGACGTGAAGCGCGAATACTGCCACGAGGTGAACGACGAGGAACTGCGCCAGCAGGTGAAGGACGAGTGCTACCAGCCCGCCTACGACGTGACCGGCCAGGCACTCGAGAAGCACGCCCGCGCTGAAGCCTTCGAAAAGATCAGCGAAGACTTCAAAGAGCGCTATGCCGCCGCGCACGCTGAACTCCCGCCCGAAGAACTAGAAGAGAAGAACTGCCTCATCGACCGCTACTACCACGATGTGGAGCGCGCC
>JAFSWM010000027.1 GCA_017444485.1 Bacteroidaceae bacterium
AGGTAGTTTTGCTTCTGTTCTTTCGTTTCCAACTGCACGACAGCGGGTAGTCCTCCATATAGATAGTATGTTTCAAGAGCGACAGCCTTTTCGCCACCGACAGCCTCATAGTACTCTTCAAAACTCAACGGATGGACACGTCCTGACTTCGTCGCTTTTTGTTGATAAAATTTTTTAAGACTGATTATCAACTGGTTATAAGTTATACTTTGGGCGATTTGGGTGACGCAGGGATTTTTGTACCTTTGGGGCATGTTTGTACGCAAGAAGAAGAATCGCTCAGGCTCAACGAGTATCGTTGTGGTTGACAAGAGCCGTGGTCGTTTCAAGGAGGTGCGCCAGTTCGGAGTAGCTCACACTGATGCAGAAGCGAATGTGCTATTTACCCGGGCCCGTGAATGGGTCCGCAGGTATGCAGGTCAACAGACGATTGATTTTGATGGTGAGACTGTTGCCTCAGAGAATGAGGTGGACATGCTCGTCGGCCGCATAGATGGAGTTTCCAATAATGGCATACAGCTCCTTCTGAATCGGATTTATGACAGTGTAGGCTTCAGCTGCATAAAGGATGATGTGCTGCGTCATTTGGTGGTGGCTCGCATAAGTCAGCCGTCGAGCAAACTGGCAACGACGTCCTATCTGCGTTCATACTTCAAGGAGGATATCGACCTGAGTCGCATATACCGCTACATGGACAAGCTGTACAACAGTCAGATGGAACTGGTGCAGGAAATCAGCATCGCTCACACAAGAAGCATACTTGGCGGCAACATTGGCCTTTTGTTCTATGACGTGACTACGTTGTACTTTGAGACATCCCCCAAGGATGACATGCGCCAATCTGGTTTCTCGAAGGACGGAAAGACGGCCGAAGCCCAAATAGTGCTTGGGTTGCTGGTCAGCAGGGGCGGGTATCCGCTTTCCTATTCAATATTCAACGGAAGCCAGTATGAGGGATACACTATGATTCCCATCATTGATGACTTTGTACAGCGGTTCTCCCTGACAGACTTTGTCATCGTGGCTGACTCTGGCCTGATGAGTGCCAAGAATATCAGGCTGCTTCGCTCTGCAGGATACAAATACATAGTAGGTGCAAGAATCAAGACAGAAAGTGCTTCCCTCAAGGAATGGATTCTCTCTCTGGAGAAGAAAAACGGTGCGGCATACGAGAGGCTGAAAGATGACGGTGATAGGATTATTGTAAGTTATTCCGAGGGCAGGGCATCCAATGATGCCAAGAACAGGGCAAAATAAAAATGCCCCCGCCAGTCAGGTCGTTAGAGGGGGCAAGATATAAAAGTTTTCGGGGGGGGGCAACGTCGCTTTGCCCTCGGGGGTCAAACACGCTCGGCTTTTCCACCTCGCATTGTTTTAGTCCCAAGTAACTACGCATGAATGTGCAATCACTTCACCAATAGGTATTTCATAGATCTTCAGTTCGTTCCAAATACGAGTCACGTCATCAAATGTTGCTAAAACTTCTCCCGCTGAGCAGGAACTTGCTCCTTCGCCTAAAAGTCCGACCTTGAAGAACTCGCATTTACCATCCCAATTCGGATTGGGATAGAGTCTACGAACTTCTATTGGTTCTTTCTCTGTTTCTATGACGTAGAAGTTTCGATCCTTTAACCAATAAAACACGAGATTGAAACCGATCTGTTCAATAACGTATCTGAAAATTGTTTCGGAATAGTCTGATTGTGCATCTTGTTGGAGCACCAAAGGCCAGCCTAATTCGTTTTCGCGCAGGGTCTTGTCGCCGTACTTATCGCCGACATTCCAAAAGTTCTCAACTAAAATTCTATTTTCCATGCTTATCATTCCATTTTTGAGCTTTCTCCATAAGACGTTTGTCGCGTTCTGTAAGAGGTCTCGTATTATGTTTATCATGTTTTTTGCGACCTACAACTTTTTGATTCCAATAATGAGCATGAGGTTTTTCACCTTTTTTGAAATCAACACTCTTTACAAGCCTATGGTTCCGATAATAGTAGATATGTTCAATACGACCAGTATATTTATTATAGGAATAATAAGTTGTATTAGCTGTATTGGAGTACGTAGGTGTTGGATTGTTACTTTTAGTGTTACACTGTATAACCTTAATGTGATCAATCACATCAATCGTAGTATATTCCCTATTCTTCATAGGGATGCCGCCTGAACGGCCCATTGAATGGTCAAAAGATCCTCTACCGCCCATAATTCCTTGCTCTTTTAAATCTATTGTGACAAACATGAATAATTTCCAAATGCTTGGGCATCCAGGACATTATTTCTTCATTTACATCTCCATAGAGTATTACAGCATCAGGTGAAATGCGTTTGAGCATTTCATTAAATCCGATATGGAAATACATTCTTGAACGTTCATCTCTGAGAACGCCAATGGTAGATACTAGTACAGCACCACCTTTAGAATGACCATCAAAGCAAAAATCAAATGAAGGTGTTGAACTCCAAGAAATTGTTGGTAGAACCATAATGCCATGTTCTTGCATATAGTATGAGACTGCGTGACTTCTAAAAGTGTTTGCAATCTGCAAGCTTAAGGGATGATTGACCTTTAGAGAATAATCTGGCTCTGCCATACACTGATAACGTGAGAGCTTTTCAATGTATCTATTAGGTGCAGTCCATAATCTGTCTATTATATAATCATTGTCAAATCCCGTAACACAGCTGTTGGGGTCTCCTGTTGAAGACAATTCTCCAAAAGTTATAAAACTTTTAGGAATTGATGCAGTATAAGCATTCAAAAGCGGAATACCATACTTTCCACTAAAGAGTGCTGAACAACAATACTCAAGCCCAAAGTTTTTACTCCTAAGAGAAAGCCATTTATCGTGTGGGCTTATTTTGGCTTTTTGTTGGAGAGGTTCTTCCTCAAATTCTGGAAAGAGACACTCTTGAAAAACGTCTTTATTCATTTTATAGAACGTTTTAAATTAGTAAAATGTTAAATATTGACGATTTTTCAAAGAGAGCCTTGTGACTTTATGCAAAATAAGCTAATTTTGCAAAGCTTATGGTCGCCTGGCTCTAATTATGGTGTATGGAACTATGTGCGCCAATCGTCAAGCGAACTGTACTTTCCCATCAGTCTGGCAGGACAGGTGGGATTTTTCGTTCCTTTGTTTTTCATTTTTTCATAGGCATTGGTTTTTAATTAACTTCTCTGGAACTATCTGACTTGAACATGTACATTCCTGTCTCGTGAGATACGCGCCCAAGGACAATCCATTTGTTAATACCGTTCTCTTTCGCCCATTTAGTACATAACCTTTGTATACTTCGTGGGTTAAGGGGCATATCTGGAAGACTTACCCATTTATTTTGTGGAATAAGAGCATGGGCTGCAAAGTCATTGGCTTCTATTTCTTCTGTAGGGATAGTTTCTGCATCGTAATATGGAAGATTAATTTTGCCTTTTCCGTCCTCAGATGCATGTAGCTTTATGTGTCCCACTTCATGCATCACGGCAAATGCCACATTATCTATCCTGTTGAATCGTTGTGTAATGACGATAGCAGGCACCCCATCAGTAAAGAACGAATAGCCATCAACAGATGCATGTTTCACCTTTGGTACGATGCAAAACTTAATACCATAGTCTGAGAGTGTACGTTCCACTCTGTTCATAGTGTTGTGATTGTCGTTAAAAATATCTCTCAGTTCTTCTGCAAGAGCATCCAAACGATTTTTGTCAAACCGCGAGGTTGGATTTGGCTTTCGTGAAGCTTCGTATTTAGCAATGACAGACCATGTAGCTATCATTCGAGGGTCAAGACCTGTTTTTTCAGAACGATGATAGCAACCTTGTAGTTGTCTTCTCTGGACAGCAGGTGTTCCAAAGAGCAGTACTTCAAGGCAGAATTTCAATTTTTCCGAAGCGGATTTCAATGCAATGCCAGCAGCCTTAAAAATAGCCTTCATGTCATAAATGACATTGTACTCAGACAATAATGCATTTGCGTCTCTTTCTTCTGTGTTCTTAAGATTTGCTGCTTTTATCTTGTAGCCATACTCAGCCTGCATCCTTATCCAATGTTCAGCAGGGATAGATAGGGCATCTTCAAGTTTCTTCGCAAGTTGGTCGGTAATGTTTCTTTTCCCTTTTATGATCTCGGATAAGTGAGACTGTTGTGTGGCAATTTGAGCCGCAAAGTTCTTCTGCGTGAGATTTCGCGACTTCAGCTCCATTCCAAGGATAAATCCTGGATGGATGATGTCTTTAACATTAATTTCTCCTCGCTTTGCCATAGTGTTATAGGTGTTTAGTTTGAAATGGTGTTCTCCTAAATCAAGTCAAGTATCTGTATGGTCTGGCCGTTATCATGCTCTGAAAAAATCAGATGCTTACTTGTGCTTGCACCTACTATTAGTACAGAGCTATATTTGGATTTTTGGTATTTGAGATAATGATATTTCATTAACTGCTTTGCTTCGTTCAGCACTTCCAGGAGCGTGTAGAAAGCCCGTAGTGATTTTATAAAGGATTTCTTAGAAACATCCTTGTATGTATTACTTCTCCCTGTCTTGACAAGGGTCTTTATATCTTTGTTCTTCTGAATAATTGTCATTCATATGATATTAATTTGGTGCAAAGATACACCTTAGATACTAAATAACCAAACGTTGAGAAATTATTTTATCATAATAAATAAAAAATATCCCTAAGTTGGGGAATTGTGCGGTGTTCTCAATTGTCTACAATATTACGTTGTACGAGTTATCAGATGTTTGATGAATATTAATACCCAAAGCCCTGTGATACATCTGCAGCAGTGCGTGCCTTCCATTTGTTAGCGTTCATTTGGCAAGTGCTTTTGGGGTAACACCTTGTTGGTTGCAGCGTTTCTTATGACACTTGCCCTAAATAATGCCCCTCCCGCTATTCTCGCAGCCCATCAGGGCATTGCGGATAGCGGGAGGGTGCGTTGTTAAGGGGTGTTCTATAAATTAGGCAGTCACATATTCTTTGTAATTAGGATTCGGCTTGATGTGCTTTTTTGCGCTTGTTGTTATCTTTTGCTTTAAGTTCTTGCACCATAGCTCGCTATGCTGCTGCGAACTTAAATCAAAATCTAAGCAACAATCGCTAAAAAATCATTCAACCCTAATTTATAGAACACCCCTTAAGTGGATGTGTGGCTCAGGCGGGGTGGTGGAGGCTGTTGCCGCGCCGATGGGGGGCTTAGCCTCCGAAGTCGTCGTACATGATGCTTTCGGGTTCTACGCCGAGGCTGTCGAGCATGTTTTTCACGGCGTTGCTCATGGGGCCGGGGCCGCACATGTAGTATTCGATGTCTTCGGGTGCGGGATGGTCCTTGAGGTAGGTGTCGTGCATCACTTGGTGCACGAAGCCTGGTGTGTAGGGTACGCCGGCGGCATCAGCGGCGGGGTCGGGGCGGTCGAGGGCGAGGTGGAACTTGAAGTTGGGGAAGGCCTTCTCGAGTTCGCGGAAGTCTTCGAGATAGAACACCTCGGAGAGCGAGCGTGCGCCGTAGAAGTACGACATCTTGCGGTCGGTGGTGTGGAGGGTGCGCGTCATGTGCATGATTTGTGCGCGCAGGGGTGCCATGCCGGCGCCGCCGCCCACCCATATCATCTCTTTCTTGCTGTCGAAGATGGGGTGGAAGTCGCCGTAGGGTCCGCTCATGAGTACTTTGTCGCCGGGCTTGAGGGAGAAGATGTAGCTGGAGGCGATGCCAGGCATGACGTCCATGAATCCGCCGCCTTGCTCTTTGGGTTTGAAGGGCGGTGTGGCGATACGCACGGTGAGCATGAAGCGGTCGCCTTCGGCGGGGTAGTTGGCCATGGAGTAGGCACGAATTGTGGGGTCGGTGTTCTCGCACTTGAGGGTGAAGAGGCCGAACTTCTCCCAGGCGGGGAGGTATTCGCCGAGGCTCTGCTTGTCGATGTCCTTGTCGTAGTCCATCTTGTAGGCGGGGATGCGTATCTGTGCGTAGGAGCCTGGCACGAAGTCCATGTGCTCGCCTTCGGGGAGTTGCACGATGAATTCCTTGATGAACGAGGCCACGCAGTTGTTGCTCACCACGGTGCACTCGTATTCTTTCACGCCGAGGATGCTCTCTGGCACGCCGACGCTGAGGTCGCCTTTCACTTTGCACTGGCAGCCCAGTCGCCAGTTGTCTTTGATTTGCTTGCGGGTGAAGTGGGGTTTCTCCACGTCGAGTATCTCTCCGCCGCCGCTGGTCACCTGGCATTTGCACTGCCCGCACGATCCTTTTCCGCCGCATGCTGAGGGCAGGTGTACGCCGTTGTCGTTGAGTGTGGTGAGCAGTGTGCCGCCTTGTGCCACGTCGAGCGTCTGCTTGCCGTGGTTGATGTCGATGGTGACGTTACCGCTGGGTGTGAGGTAGTTTTTGGCCAGTAGCAGGATGGCCGTAAGCACAAGGATTACGACGAGAAACACGCCGATGCTGGCTGCTATGAATTGCATGTTGTCCATAGTTTACTTGATTTAGAGGCTTAGTCCGCTGAAGCACATGAATGCCATGGCCATGAGGCCTACGGTGATGAAGGTGATGCCCAGCCCTTGCAATGACTTGGGCACGTCGGTGTAGGCCATTTTCTCGCGTATGGCAGCGAGTCCCACGATGGCCAGCAGCCAGCCTATGCCGCTGCCCAGTGCGAAGACGAAGCAGTCGCCCACGCCGCTGATGGCTTGCGAACTGGTGGCGGGGTCCATGTCGATGCGCTGCTGCATGAAGAGGCTCGCACCCATGATGGCGCAGTTCACGGCGATGAGGGGTAGGAAGATGCCCAGCGCGTTATAGAGCGAGGGGCTGAAGCGTTCCACGATCATCTCCACCAGTTGCACGATGCCCGCTATCACGGCGATGAACAGGATGAAACTGAGGTACGTCAAGTCCATGTCGCCGAAGATGCCGCCCGGGGCCAGCACCTTGGTCTGCAGGAGGTAGTTCACGGGGCAGGTGACGAGCAGCACGAAGGTGACGGCTATCCCCAGCCCGAGGGAGGTCTTCACGTTCTTACTCACGGCGAGGTAGGAGCACATGCCGAGGAAGGACGCGAATATCATGTTGTCCACAAAGATGGACCGTATAAACAAACTCAGAGCGTGTTCCATTGCTTACTTCGTTTTTTTGCTGACGTAGGCTTTGTGTGCCCACACGATGCAGCCGAGGATGATCATTGACATGGCGGGCATGGTCATCATGCCGTTGTTCACGTAGCCTGCCTCGTAGGCGGCTTGTGGTATGACGTTGAAGCCGAGCAGCGTGCCGTTCCCGAAGAGTTCGCGCACGGCGCCTACCACCACGAGTATCCAGGCGTATCCCAGTCCGCTTCCCACGCCGTCGAGGAAGCTCTGCCACGGTCCGTTGGTCATGGCGAAGGCTTCGAGGCGCCCCATGAGGATACAGTTGGTGATGATCAGGCCGATATACACGCTGAGTTGCACGCTCACGTCGTAGGCGAAGGCTTTGAGCGTCATGCTCACTATGGTGACGAGGGCTGCCACCACCACCAGTTGGATGATGATGCGTATGCGGTTGGGTATGGTTTTTCGGATGAGCGACACGATGACGTTGGCAAAGGCCGTGATGACCGTCACACTCAGTCCCATCACGATGGCTGGCTCAAGTTTGGCCGTCACTGCCAGCGCCGAGCAGATGCCGAGCACCTGAATTAGCACGGGGTTGTTCAAGCTCAGCGGCTCGGTGAAGGCCAGCCGGTTTTCTTTGGAGAAGAGGGATGCCATATGCTGTTGCTGGTTTTACGGGTTCAACTTTTGTAGGTACGGGCGGTACATGTTCACGCCGTCGGCGAGCATGGCTGCCACGCCGTTTCCGGTGAGTGTGGCGCCGCTGATGCCGTCGGCCTGTGTCTGGGGCTTCTCCACCTTGCCGTTCTTGACCACGGTGAGCACGTCGCCAGTTGCGGCGTCTTCAAGTTTCTTGCCCTTGAACTGCTCTTGGAAGTAGTCGGCTTTGATTTCCGCGCCGAGGCCGGCGGTCTCGCTCTCGTGGTTGAAGAATGCGCCGAAGACGGTCTGCCCGTCGGCATCCACTGCGAGGTATCCCCATACGGGTCCCCACAGCCCCTTGCCGGTGAGCGGCAGTACGTATTTGGTCTGCCCTTCTACGGTAGCCACGAAGACGGGCAGGGCATTGTTCTCGGGCTTGATGTCGCGGCGGTTGATGCGGAAACCGGCCTGGTCTTTCTCCTTGCCTTCATTGACGATGTTGCCTGCGGTGTCCACCACGAGGTCTGCCACGATGTACTTGTCCCAGGTGGCTTCCACGTCGGCGTCGGCTACGTTGCGCTGGCCCAGCGAGGCCAGGATCTGCTTCTTGGTGTCGTTCTCCACGTTGGCGTCGCTCTTGCTCTTCAGGGCTGTGGAGACGAACGCCAGCAGGAAGGCCACGACGACCACCACCACGGCGGCATACACCACCGTGTATATGTTGCTGTTCGTGTTGAGTTTCATAGTCGTAGGGTTATTTGTCCTGCGCCCGTTTGAGTCGCTTGCTGATGTTGCGCTGCACGAAGCAGTAGTCAATAAGTGGGGCGAACATGTTCATGAAGAGTATGGCGAGCATCATGCCCTCGGGGTAGCCCGGGTTGAGCACGCGTATGGTGATGGCCAGCCCGCCGATGAGGAATCCGTAGATGTACTTGCCTCCCTCGGTGCGTGCGCTTGTCACGGGGTCGGTGGCCATGAACACTGCGCCGAAGCAGAAGCCGCCCAGGGCGAGGTGTTCGTACCAGGGGATGTTGGCCACGGCATTGTCCAGCCCGCCGATGTTGAACAGCCAGGCTGTCAGTGCGCCGCCCACGAAGACGCTGCACATGGTCTTCCACGAGGCGATGCCGGTGCAGAGCAGGATGACTGCGCCGATGGCGATGGCGATGACGCTTGTCTCGCCGATGCTGCCGGGCATCAGCCCTGTGCAGTACTGCCAGATGTCGCCGCTTGGGGCGAGGCCGGCTGCTGCTTCGCCCAGCGGGGTGGCCAGTGTCTTCGTGTCGGGGATGGCGTTGCCCAGGCCAAACCAGGTGTCTTTGGCCAGCCACACTTTGTCGCCCGACATGGAGGTGGGGTAGGCGAAGAAGAGGAAGGCGCGTGCCACCAGGGCTGGGTTGAAGATGTTCATGCCTGTGCCGCCAAACACCTCCTTGGCAAACACCACGCTGAAGGCTACGGCGAGGGCCAGCATCCATAGCGGGGTATCGACCGGCACAATCATGGGGATGAGCATACCCGTGACGAGGTAGCCCTCCTGTATCTCTTCTTTCTTCCACTGCGCCACGACGAATTCTATGCCGAGTCCTACGCCGTAACTCACCACGATCTTGGGCAGCATCACAACCAGGCCGTAGAGGAACATGGTCCAGCAGGAGGCTGTCGCGCCGGCTGCGGCGTAGTTCTGATAGCCGATGTTGTACATGCCGAAGAGCAGTGCAGGCATCAGAGCGATGACGACGAAACTCATGATGCGCTTCGAGTCGATGGCGTCGTGGATGCTCACACCGCTCTTGGAGGTGGCGGAGGGCACAACGAGGAAGGTCTCGAAGCCGTCAAACACCGAGCGCAACGCGCTGAACTTGCCGCCTTCTGAGAAGTGCGGGCGCAGTTTGTCGAGTGTCTTTTGTATCATTGTGGATTTTCTTTATTCGGTTCTAAGCGTTTTCTTTGCGCAGTGCGTCGAGCCCTTGTCGCACGATGTGTTGGAGTTCGAGTTTGCTGCTGCACACGAATTCGGCTACGGCGAAGTCCTCCGGCGCTACTTCGTAGATGCCGAGGGCTTCCTGCTGGTCGATGTCGCCGGTGATGATGGCTTTCACGAGGTAGCCGGCGTAGATGTCCATGGGGAACACGCGGTCGTATTCTCCGCTCATGATCATGTGGCGCTCGCCGCCCTTGATGCGGCAGTCGAGGTTGTAGGCTTTGTTCTTGCCGAGCAGCCAACTGAGGTAACTGCGGTTTGCGGAGAATTCCTTGAGGCGCGGCATGATCCAGCCGAGCACCTCGTGGCGGTCGTCGCCTTCGGGCAGCACGCAGACCTCTGTGGTGCGTGCACCGAGGAAGTCGTCGGCTGAGGCCTTGCGCCCGGTGAGCGGGTTGCCGTCGATGACGCGTTGGTTGTGCTCGCTGTTGGTCACGTTGTCTTTCAGAATTGCCGAAAGGCTTGCGCCGATGGGTGTCTCGACATATTCGGGACGTATCACCTCGGAGCCGGCCACGGCGATGCGGCGCGTCAGATTGACGTGCCCTGTCTCGAGGAGTTCGCCCACAAAGGCCACTTCCTCTGCGCCGAGCGTCCACACGATTTCGCCCTTGTTCACTGGGCTGACGTGGTTGATCTGCACGCCCACGTTGCCGCTGGGGTTGGGCCCGTCAAAGACGTTCACCTCGCAGCCTTCGGTGGGCACCCATGCGCAACCCGTCTGTTCGGGGCTGATGCCCAGGAATACGGGGGCGAGTTTGGCAAGGGCTTTCAGTCCGTTCTTGAAATGTGCTTCGCGTCCTTGTATGGCAAAGGCGAAGTCGGCTGCCAGGGGCATCTTGCTGAACGCGCTGACGAAGAGGGCTTTCGGCGCGTCGTCGGGGTTGGCCACTACGTCGTAGGGACGCTGGCGGATGAAGGCGAAGAGGCCGGCACGCAGCAGGAGGTCGATCAGTTCCTCGCGCCCGATGGTGGCGGCGTCGGCGGTGCCATAGTCGGCAAAGACTTGGTTGTCAGAGGGCTCTACGGTGATGTGCAGGATCTTGCGCCTTTCGCCGCGCACGATTTCCTTCACCGTGCCGCTCACAGGGCTTGCCACATGGATGCGCTCCGTGGCCTTGTCCGTGAAGAGCGGATCGCCGGCACGCACCTTGTCGCCAGGCTTCACACACGGCTTCGGTGTGATGCCGTGGAAGTCGGCAGGGCGCACGGCATAGAGCGACGACACGGCGGCCTTGGCCAGTGTCTGAGCCGCTTCGCCTGCCAGACGCACGTCGAGCCCTTTCTTGAGTTTATAGGTTCGTTCCATATCGTTGGTTTGTTGAATGCCGCGCAAAATTAATCTTTTTTAAGCAATACTCGCTCGCGCGCGGGCGTGTTTTTCATTGTGATGGCATAAAATTGTGGCATCGCGCTTTCTTGCGCGATGGGCCTTGCAATCGCGCCTTCCCCCGCGCGAGGCTGCAAAGTGTCTTTGCCCATGCTGACCACTGCGTCCTATCTTTGCCTTGCGGACAGCGGGCGATAGTCCTCCTGTCCGCTTTGTCGTACTGGATAGGGGGGCGAAACTATGACGGATCTTGTTTAAACGATTGGCTTTGTAGTTCCGACAATCTCCCACCTTGTTTTTCCTATCTCTGATATGCTCCCGTCCAGGTGGTTTGCCGTTCGCGCAGCCTTCATGGGCGTGTTTTCTACATCTGTTCCTCCTTCATTTTGTCCTCACGTCGTGCTGCTGTCGTCGCACACAAAAGCGCCGGCGGCAAGGTTGCTGTGCCTTGCCGCCGGTGCGGTATGATCGTTGGCCTCATGTTACTTGGCCTCCACGGTGCGGGCTTCTATGCGCACCAGTCGGTTCTTGTCGTTCTCGGCATAGGGCTGCACGGTGTCGCCCGTGTATTCCACCTTAATCTTCTCGCGCGAGAAGCCGTACTCATTGACGAGGCGGTCGGCCACTTCTTCTGCGCGCAGGCGTGAGAGTTCCATGTTGCGCTTGGCGTTGCCGGTGCCCTTGTCGGCATATCCGGTGACAACCACCTGCACGTTCTCGCGGTTGTTGATCCACTGAGCCATGTTGCGCAAGCGTACGGCGTCTGCCTCGGAGACGGCGGTGCGGTTCTGCTGGAAGAAGAGGTCCACGGTGTTCTCCTCGGGCACGAATGGCGGCTCGGGCACCACCACGGGCTTGGGTTCGGGCTCGGGCTCGGGCACCACTACGGGTTCGGGCTCAGGCTCAGGCACTACCACAGGCTCGGGTTCGGGCTCGGGCACCACTACGGGCTCGGGAACGGGTGGGGGAGGTGCTACGGTGCGTTTCTTGTAGCCGAACTTGTAGCGCACGCCCACCATGGCCGTGATTTGCCAGTCGTGGTTGTGGTCGTCTCCGATTTTGGAGTTGAAACGGTCGTTGAGGTTGTTCGCGTCGGCCTCGATGTTCACGCCCCAGTGTTTGGCCACGTTGGCCTCGAGCATCAGGCCCAACCTGAAGTTATGGCTGAAGCGGTCGTCGGTCCACGAAAAGAGCTGCGAGGGGCGTTGCAGCGTACCGTTCCCATCAACATAGTCGGCGGGCAGGGGATCGGTGTCCCAGAGGTAGTTCAGTCCCACACCAGCGATGAGATAGAGGTCGAGCAGACGCGGGCAGCAGGCCTTCTTGCGGAAGATGTTGGTGACGTTCACCATGAGGTCAAGGTTGCCGGTGAAGTACTTGAAGTCGGTCTCTCCGGCGGGCTTAAATCTTCTTCCAGCGGCGGTCTTGGCATTGATGCCCTGTGCGCTGAGGCGTGCGCCGATGACGGGCGAGAACTGGCCGCCCACCTGCACGCCGCCGATGGGCGTGATGAGTTTGCCGAGGTTGTAGTTGGTCAGTGTGACCTGTGCACCGCCTTGAAGTCCTACAAAGCCGTAGGGGAAGGGCTGGTAGTCCATTTTGCACTGTGCGCTGGCTGTTGCGCCGCCAAGCAGCGCGCAAGCCGCGAGTGCGAGGATTTTGATTTTCATAGTGGTATGTCGGTTAGATTTTTGCTTCGTGGGGGCAAAAATAAGCCTTTTATGATAAATTTGCAAAACCGCGTGCGCTTTTTTGTCTTTTTAGCACACGACGAGATGCGTTGCTGGCAGCGCACCGCCCTTATCAATGAGGAGCATTTCAATACTCTTCCCAACTCTTGATCTCCATGTCTTCGAGCTTCAGCGTGCAGAACGCAGCGATGAAGGCCGAGGCGAGACGGGCGTTTGTGATGAGGGGAATGTTGAGGTCCACCGCTGTGCGCCGCACCTTGTAGCCATTGGTGAGTTCGCGCGGGG
Organism: Bacteroidaceae bacterium; assembly: GCA_017444485.1. Lineage (GTDB taxonomy): Bacteria > Bacteroidota > Bacteroidia > Bacteroidales > Bacteroidaceae > Alloprevotella. Next base: position 13,029 of record JAFSWM010000027.1, read on the forward strand.
TGAGGTCTTTGGGCACGTTCACCACGAAGTCCACGCCGCCGCGGTGCATCAGGTCGAGCACGTCTTCGGCATCGGTGTCGGTGTCGCTGGGCCAGCGCACCAGGGTGTTCTCCACGCCGTTGCTGGAGAGGTAGCGGCTGGTGCCGGGCGTGGCGTAGAGGTTGTAGCCATGGCGTACAAGCGTCAGTGCGGCGGGCAGCAGGTCGGCCTTCTGCAGCGCGTTGCCCGAGGAGAGCAGAATGTTCTTTTCGGGGATGCGATGCCCCACGGAGAGCAGGGCCTTCATCAGTGCGTCGCGCGTGTCGTCGCCGATGCAGCCCACCTCACCCGTGCTACTCATATCTACACCCAGCACGGGGTCGGCGTTTTGCAGGCGGTTGAAACTGAACTGGCTGGCTTTGATGCCCACATAGTCGAGGTCGTAGAGCGAGGCCGACGGCGCCTCAACGGGTAGGCCGAGCATCACGCGCGTGGCGAGTTCAATGAGGTTCACCTTGAGCACCTTGCTCACGAAGGGGAAGGAGCGCGAGGCGCGGAGGTTACACTCGATGACCTTGATGTCGTTCTCGCGTGCCAAGAACTGGATGTTGAACGGACCGCTGATGTGCAGTTCGCGCGCTATTTGACGGGAAATTTTCTTGATGCGCCGCACGGTCTCCACATAGAGTTTCTGGGGCGGGAATTGTATGGTGGCGTCGCCGCTGTGTACGCCGGCAAACTCGATGTGCTCACTGATGGCGTAGGCGATGACCTCACCATCGCGCGCTACGGCGTCCATCTCCACCTCCTTGGCGTGCTCAATGAATTGCGACACGACGACGGGGTGCTCCTTCGACACATCGGCGGCCAGGCGCAGGAAGCGTTCCAACTCTTCCATTTTGCTGCACACGTTCATCGCTGCGCCGGAGAGGACGTAACTGGGGCGAACCAGCACGGGGAAGCCCACCGTGGCGATGAAGTCCTTGATGTCGTCCAACGTGGTGAGTGCGCTCCAGGCCGGCTGGTCCACACCGATGCGGCGGAGCATCTCGCTGAATTTCTCGCGGTCTTCGGCGTTGTCGATGTATTTGGCTGCCGTGCCGAGGATGGGCACCTGCTCCGCATCGAGGCGCATGGCGAGGTTGTTGGGGATCTGTCCGCCGGTGCTGACGATGACGCCGCGCGGTGTCTCCAGTTCGATGATGTCCATCACGCGCTCGAAGGTGAGTTCGTCGAAGTACAGCCGGTCGCACATGTCGTAGTCGGTGCTGACGGTCTCGGGATTGTAGTTGATCATCACGCTGCGCAGCCCCTCCTTGCGGATGGTCTCGAGTGCCTGCACGCCGCACCAGTCGAATTCCACGCTGCTGCCGATGCGATATGCTCCGCTGCCGAGCACCACGATGCTGCGATGGTCGCCCTCGTAGCGCACGTCGTGGGTGGTGCCGCAGTAGGTGAGGTACAGGTAGTTTGTCTTCGCAGGATACTCTGCAGCGAGGGTGTCGATGCGTTTCACCACGGGCAGCACACCTCTGCGCTTGCGCTCGGCGCGCACGGCATTTCCGGCCTGTGTGGCCCCCATCTTCGTGTCGAGGCGCAGGGCACGCGCTATCTGGAAGTCGGTGAATCCAAGTTCCTTGGCGCGCCTCAGCAGTGCGTCGTCAAGGGCTTCAAGTCCGCTCAAGGCACGCAGCGCGGCGTTGGTGCGGAAGATGTTTTCGAGTTTGTAGAGGAACCACTTGTCGATCTTCGTCAGTTCGTGGATGCGGTCCACGCTCATACCGTCGAAGAAGGCCTTCTCGATGACCAGCAGGCGCTTGTCGGTGGGTGCGGCGAGCGAGGCCTCGATGTCCTGAATCTTCAGTTCGCGGTTGCCCACGAAGCCGTGCAGTCCCTGTCCGATCATACGAATGCCTTTTTGCACGGCCTCCTCAAAGGTGCGCCCTATGGCCATCACCTCACCTACGCTCTTCATCGACGAGCCGATTTCTCGGTCCACGCCGCGGAACTTGCCCAAGTCCCAACGCGGGATTTTGCACACCACATAGTCGAGCGCGGGCTCGAAGAAGGCGCTGGTGGTGCGGGTGACGCTGTTCTTGAGGTCGAAGAGCCCGTAGCCCAGTCCCAGTTTGGCGGCGACGAAGGCCAGGGGATAGCCCGTGGCCTTGCTGGCCAGGGCGGAGGAGCGGCTCAGGCGGGCATTCACCTCGATGACGCGGTAGTCCTCACTCTGCGGGTCGAAGGCATATTGCACGTTGCATTCGCCCACGATGCCGATGTGGCGCACGATCTTGATGGCCAGTTCGCGCAACTTGTGGAACTCCGAGTTGGTCAGCGTCTGCGACGGGGCAATGACGATGCTCTCGCCGGTGTGGATGCCCAGGGGGTCGAAGTTCTCCATGTTGCAGACCGTGATGCAGTTGTCGAACCGGTCGCGCACCACTTCGTACTCAATCTCTTTCCAGCCCTTCAGGCTCTTTTCCACCAGCACCTGGGGCGAGAAGGCGAAGGCCTTTTCCAGGATGGCATTGAGTTCCTCCTCGTCGGCGGCGAAACCGCTGCCGAGCCCGCCCAGCGCGTAGGCGGCGCGAACGATGACGGGGTAGCCCAGGGCGAGGGCTGCCGTGCGGGCGCTCTCGGGCGTCTCGCAGGCCTCGCTCTTGATGGTGTTCACGCCGATTTCGTCAAGGCGTCGCACAAAGAGGTCGCGGTCTTCGGTGTCCATGATGGCACGCACGGGGGTGCCGAGCACTTCCACACCATATTTCTCAAACACCCCGCTCTCATAGAGCGACACGCCGCAGTTCAGCGCCGTCTGTCCGCCGAAGGCCAGCAGGATGCCCTGAGGACGCTCCTTGTCGATGATCTTCTCCACGAAGAAGGGGGTGACGGGCAGGAAGTAGATGTGGTCGGCCACGCCTTCGCTGGTCTGCACGGTGGCGATGTTGGGGTTGATGAGCACGGTCTCTATGCCTTCTTCGCGCAGGGCTTTGAGGGCTTGCGAGCCGCTGTAGTCAAACTCGCCGGCTTCGCCTATCTTTAGGGCGCCGGAACCGAGCAGGAGGACTTTCTTGATGTTTGCGTTCATCGTCATGGGGTGGAGGTGAGGGTTGGTGGTGAAAGGGAGTGGTGAGGGCGTGGTGATCAGTGGCTACTGGTTGAGCAGGCTGATGAAGTCGTCGAAGAGGAATGTGGTGTCGGTGGGGCCGCCACAGGCTTCGGGATGGAATTGTGCGGAGAACCAGGGCTTTGCGGTGTGGCGTATGCCCTCGTTCGAGCCGTCGTTCATGTTGATGAAGTAGGGTTCCCAGTCGGCGGGCAATCCCTCGGCGTTCACTGCGAAGCCGTGGTTCTGACTGGTGATGAAGCAGCGGTTGGTGCCCACCTGCCGCACGGGCTGGTTGTGGCTGCGGTGGCCGTATTTGAGTTTGTAGATGGTGGCACCGGCGGCTTTGGCCAGCAACTGGTTGCCCATGCAGATGCCCATCAAGGGGCGTGTTTCGCCGGCGGCCATAAACTTCTGGATGTTGCGCACGGCGCGCCCGCAGCGGTCGGGGTCGCCGGGGCCGTTGGCGAGGAACAGTCCGTCGAACGCCATGTCGTTGAAGTCGTAGTCCCACGGCACGCGCACCACCTCGATCTGGCGGCTCACGAGGCTCCGGAGAATGTTGTGCTTCACGCCGCAGTCCACAAGTACCACGCGCTTTCCGGCCCCTTCGTTGTAGCGTATCACTTCGCGGCACGACACGCGCTCCACAAAGTTCACCTCGCCGTAGGGCTCTTCCTTGACACTCTCGGGGCGCTGGCCTTCCATCACGATTTTCCCCATCATCACGCCGTGTCTGCGCAACGTCTTGGTGAGGGCGCGGGTGTCGATGCCGGTGATGCCTGGTATGCCTTCGCGCTTCATCCAGGCGTCGAGGCTCTCCGCGGCATTCCAGTGGCTATATTCCTCGCTGTAGTCGCTCACGATGAGGGCGGAGGCATAGATGCGGTCGCCCTCCATGAAGTCGGACAGCCCGTTCTCTTGAAACGTGAAGGGCGGCACGCCGTAGTTGCCCACAAGCGGATAGGTCAGCGTCATGAGTTGTCCGGCATAGGAGGGGTCGGTGAGGCTCTCCACGTAGCCTGTCATAGCGGTGTTAAACACCACCTCGCCGCCCACGCTCACGGGAGCGCCGAAACTGCGGCCTTCAAACGTGGTGCCGTCTTCGAGTATCAGGGTTGCTTGCATGGGTATGGTTGCTTTATAGATTTTCGAAATAGTGGATGAATGCCTGGTTCACGCGCTTGTTGCCGCCCGGGGTGGGGTAGTGGCCGCTGAAGAACCAGTCGCCCGTGTGGTTGGGGATGGCGCGGTGAAGCCCCTCGAGCGATTGGAACACGATGTGTATCTCCGTGGTGACGCCACGTGGGCGAAGCATCTGTACCATCTTCTCGGAGATCTCCTCTTGTGTGAGCCCGTCGTACAGCCCGCGCACGCAGTTCTCCACTTGCTCCTTGGGCAGATGTTCCTGCTCCTTGCAGCGTTGGTAGATGTCGTGCAGGCGTTGCCATTGTCCACGCTCGGTGAGCAGTTCCACGGCGGCGCGGAAGGCGATGAACTCCTCCATGGAGGGCATGTCAATGCCGTAGTAGTCGGGGTAGCGCACCTGTGGCGCGCTGCTCACAATGACGATGCGGCGGGGGTGGAGGCGGTCCAGGATGCGCAGGATGCTCTCGCGCAGCGTGGTGCCGCGCACGATGCTGTCGTCGATCACCACGAGGTTGTCGCGGTTGGGACGCAGGATGTCGTAGGTGATGTCGTAAACGTGGGCCGCCATGTCGCTGCGGCTTGCGCCATCGCTGATGAAGGTGCGCATCTTGATATCTTTCCATGCCACCTTCTCCGAGCGCACACGGCGCGAGATGATGCTGTCGAGCAACTGCGTAGCCACAGCAGGGTCGCTGGGCGGTGCGGCGAAGAACTGGGCTAACTCCTCACGCTTGCGTTCGCCGAGATAGTCGTTGAAACCCTGCTCCAGGCCATAGAAGGCGGCCTCGGCGGTGTTGGGGATGTAGGAGAATACGGTGTTGCTGATCTCTCCGCCGATGGCTTTCAGCACAGGCTCCACCAACTGACGGCCCAACTCCTTGCGCTCGCGGTAGATGTCTGCGTCGTTGCCACGGCTGAAGTAGATGCGCTCAAACGAGCACTGCTGCGCCTCTCCCCTCGGGGAGATGATCTCCTCGATATGATATTGTGCGTCTTTGTTCACAAAGAGGGCCTGCCCGGGGAGCAGTTCGTTGATGTCCTGTGTGGAGACGTCGAAACAGGTCTGAAGCACAGGGCGTTCGCTGGCCAGTGCCACTACCTCATCGTCGGCGTACCAGAAAGCGGGGCGTATGCCCCACGGGTCGCGCATGGCCATCATCTCGCCGCTGCCGGTGAGCCCACACACCACATAGCCGCCGTCCCACGACGGCGCGGCGGTGCGCAGCACGTTGGCCAAGTTGATGCGTGCCTCGATGTATTCTGTGATTTCCAGTCCGGAGAGCCCCTGGGCCAACGCTTCTTGGAACAGCCGCTCGCTCTCTCGATCGAGGCGATGGCCCAATTGTTCCAGGAGGATAAACGTGTCGGCCAGCAGGCGTGGGTGTTGCCCCTTGGCCGCAATTTCACTAAACACCTCGTCGGCGTTGGTCAGGTTGAAGTTGGCGCAGAGCACCAGGTTCTTGGCGCGCCAGTTGCTGCGGCGCATGAAGGGGTGCACAAAAGAAAGACCACGCTTGCCGGTGGTGCTGTACCGGAGGTGGCCCATATAAAGTTCTCCCGCAAAGGGTATGTGGTGTCCTGCAAAGGCGGCGTCAGCCTGCCCGTCGGCGCTGAACGCAGCAATTTGTCGGTTCGCTTCGCGCAGGACGGCCTCAATGCCCCCTGCGCCTTCTGCGCGTTCGCGGTGCATAAACTCCTCGCCGGGTGCGGCCTCGGTCTTCACGCAGGCGATGCCGGCGCCTTCTTGCCCTCGGTTGTGCTGCTTCTCCATCAGTAGGGCGAGTTTGTTCAGGCCGTAACGCCAGGTGCCATACTTTTCTGCATAATAGGAGAGCGGCTTGCGCAGGCGCACCAATGCCACACCGCATTCGTGTTTCAGGAGTTCCATTGTGTCAATCAGGATTTTCGTGTGCAAACTTACGGAAAATTACGTGCTTTCTCCCCGCCCGCACTAAAAAAACGCCCGTGATGGTGTCCGCTTCGTTCGTTTTGCAGTACGCAATGCACAGAATAATTACAAAAAAGCCGCCTACATACTCGCAGGCGGCTCTTTTTGGTGTGCCACGGTGTTTAGGGGTATTCTATAAATTAGGCAGTCACATATTCTTTGTGATTAGGATTCGGCTTGATGCTTTTTTGCGCTTGTTGTTATCTTTTGCTTTAAGTTCTTGCACCATAGCTCGCTATGCTGCTGCGAACTTAAATCAAAATCTAAGCAAC
>JAFSWM010000028.1 GCA_017444485.1 Bacteroidaceae bacterium
CATGCAAGACCTGGAGATACGCGGAGCAGGCAATATGCTTGGAGCAGAACAGAGCGGTTTTATGGCCGAGATGGGTTACGAAACTTATCAAAAGGTGCTTGCTCAGGCCGTGGCCGAACTTCGCAACGAGGAGTTTGCAGAGACGTTTGCCGCCGAGGTGCTTGAGGAAGGCAGGAACACCGATGGCCTTTTTGTGGACGAAACCAATGTGGAGAGCGATGCGCAGGCTTTTCTGCCCGAGACCTACGTGCCAGGCGCTGCCGAGCGCATGTTGCTCTATCGCGAACTTTCGGCCTTGGCGAGCGACGAAGCGCAGGAGGCCTTTGCCGCACGTCTTCGCGACCGCTTCGGCCCATTGCCGGATGAAGCCTCCGAACTGTTGGCTTGCGCCTCGCTGCGCAGGAAGGGGCGCGCCCTCGGTGCCGAGCGCATCGTAGTGAAAGAGGGGCGCATGCTGGTTTATTTCGTAAGCGACACGCAGAGTGTGTTCTACCGCTCGCGTGCTTTCGACCGCATCATCGACTTTGCCATGTCGCACGCCGCCACCGTTCGGCTCGACGAACGGCGCGGCCATCGCCTGATGTCTGTCTCCGGTATTCCAACCCCATCCGCCGCCCGCTCACTCTGTATTAGTTTGTTAGGTGGTTTTTGAGTTTTTTGAGGTTTTGAGGTTTTGAGATCGCCAGCCCGCCTATTGCAAGCACTGGGAGCGCGGGCGTCCCCGCCCGCATCGGCGCAAAGGAGTAACAACTCCCCGCCCGCAGAAGCGCTATATGGTAAATTCCCCTTATAACCTCAAAACCTCAGAACCTGATGGTATTTCTTTTCGGCTTATAGGCCGGCCAGTTCCTCAATGCGTTTCAGGGCCTCAGCCATTCCGCTCTCGTCTTTTCCACCAGCGGTGGCAAAGTGGGCTGCGCCGCCTCCACCGCCTTTGATGAAGCGTGCCGCCTCGCGCACCATATTTCCAGCATGCAGGCCGCGTTCCTCAACAAGGTTCTTGCTAACCATGACGGTGAGCAGCGGTTTCCCGCCAAAGCGCGTGCCGATGGCCACGAGAAGGTCTTCGGGAAGTGCCGTAGCCACTTGGAAGGCCAGATCTTTGGCCACGTCGGGCTTCACCTCGCCCGGCATGACGGCACTCACCAGTTTGATGCCGCCGCGGTCCACGGCATGTTCCACCAGGCGGTCGCGCATGCGGAGCGTCTGCTCTTTGACAAAGGTCTCAACCTGTTTCTGCAAGCCGCTGTTCTCCTCAATGGTCTTTTGGATGGCAGCGGTGAGGTCCTTGGCGTTGTTGAAGAAGCCCCTCAGGGTGTCGAGCATGTCGTGCTCGGCATAAATGAGTTCCTCAACGGCTTCACCCGTGACGGCTTCCACGCGGCGCACACCAGCGGCCACGCTGGCCTCGCTCAGGATGCGGAAGAAACCGATGCGTCCGGTGCTTTTCACATGGCACCCGCCGCAGAACTCCACGCTATCGTCAAACTTGACCACGCGGACGCGGTCGCCATACTTCTCGCCGAAGAGGGCGATAGCGCCGAGTTTGGAGGCTTCCTCCATGGGCAGGTCGCGGAATTCTTCGAGCGGGATATCTCGCCGTATGCGGGCATTGACCAAGCGCTCCACCTTGCGGATTTCCTCGGGCGAAACTCTCTGGAAGTGCGAAAAGTCAAAACGCAGATATTGTGGCGTGACGAGCGACCCTTTCTGCTCTACATGTGTGCCCAGCACCTCGCGTAGCGCTTGGTCAAGCAGGTGAGTGGCGGTGTGGTTGGCTTCGCAAGCGCGGCGGGCTTTCTCGTCCACCGTAGCGGTGAATTCTGCTGTGGGGTTGGCGGGTAAATTGTGAGAGAAGTGTACCGTCACGCCATTCTCTTGCTTGGTGTCGAATATTTCTATCCTTTCTCCGCCAGCCTCGATGAAGCCTCGGTCGCCTACTTGTCCGCCCATTTCTGCGTAGAAAGGTGTGCGAGAGAGTACAATCTGATAGTACTCTTGCTTCTTCTCCTTAACGAGACGATAGCGCAGGATGCGGGAGGACAGGGAGATGTGGTCGTATCCGTCAAAGACGCTCTCGCCCTCGGCCAGCACCGTCCAGTCGCCGGCCTGCTTCGCTGCAGCACCTCGGGCACGCTCCTTCTGTTTCTGCATTTCGGTGTTGAAGGCCGCCTCGTCCACGCTAAGTCCTTGTTCGGAGCAGATGAGTTGGGTGAGGTCGAGAGGGAAACCGAAGGTGTCGAACAGGGTAAAAGCCTTCGTACCATCCACCACCGAGCGGCCTTGTTCCTTGGTCTCGGCAATAACGCCATCGAGCAGAGCGATACCCGTGGAGAGGGTGCGCAGAAAAGCTTCCTCCTCCTCGCGCATCACGTTGGTGATGAGTTCCTGCTGCGCTTTCAGTTCGGGATAGGCTTCGCCCATCTCGCTGACGAGGGTAGGTAGTAGTTTGTACATGAAAGCCTCGATCTGTCCCAAGTAGGTGTAGGCATAGCGCACGGCGCGTCGCAGGATACGGCGTATCACATAGCCCGCCTTGGCATTGGAAGGCAACTGTCCGTCGGCAATACTGAAAGCGATGGCGCGCAGGTGGTCGGCCACCACGCGCATGGCCACATCGGTCATCTCGTCTTTGCCGTAAGCCTTTCCGCTCAAGCTCTCAATGGTGCGGATGATGGGTTGGAACACATCGGTGTCGTAGTTCGACCGCTTGCCCTGCATCACCATGCAGAGGCGCTCAAAGCCCATGCCAGTATCGATAACCTTCTTGGGCAACGGCTGGAGCGAGCCGTCGGCCATACGATTGTATTGCATGAAGACGAGGTTCCAAATCTCAATGACTTGTGGGTTGTCCTTATTGACGAGCGATGCACCGCTGACGGCAGCCTTTTCCTCGTCGCTGCGCAGGTCAATGTGGATTTCAGAACAAGGACCACAGGGGCCGGTGTCGCCCATCTCCCAGAAGTTATCGTGCTTGTTGCCATTGATGATGTGGCTCTCGGGAAAGAACTGTGCCCAGTAGCCAGCGGCTTCGTCATCGCGCGTCAGCCCCTCCTCGGGAGAGCCCTCAAACACCGTGACATACAGCGCGGTAGGGTCTACGCCGAGCACCTTGACAAGGAATTCGTAACTGTACGCGATGGCCTCTTTCTTGAAATAGTCGCCGAAGCTCCAGTTGCCGAGCATTTCGAACATGGTGTGGTGGTACGTGTCGCGCCCTACCTCTTCGAGGTCGTTGTGCTTGCCGCTGACGCGCAGGCATTTCTGCGAATCGGTCTGGCGCGGGCTCTTAGGCTCGGAATTGCCGAGGATGATGTCCTTAAACTGGTTCATACCGGCGTTGGTGAACATCAACGTGGGGTCGTTCTTGACCACCATAGGTGCACTGGGAACAACGAGGTGTCCGTGCTGGGCGAAATAGTTCTTAAAGGCTTCGCGTATTTGGTTTGCTGTCATCATAAACAAAGGTTACTTTTTGCTGTTGAAAGAATTAATCGGGTGCAAAAGTATTGTTTTTCAGCCTAACACTTTTCTTGTTCGTGCAAAAAGTCCTATTTTCGCGCAGAAAACGATGTTAAATACAAACCCTAACAGAAATGAAAAAACTTTTCTCCGTGCTTTTTGCGCTACTTGCCACCGTGGCCACTGTCACGGCGCAGACCGTGAACCTCACCCCATGGCCCAAGTCGATGAACGTGAAGACGGGGCAGTATGTGTTGCCGTCGGCAATCACGATCAATGCCACAGGCCTGGCTGATGAGGTGATGGCCGATGTGAACAACTTTGCCGCCACGCTCCGCGCTGCCACGGGGCGCACTGTCACCATTAGTAGTGCGGAAAACGCCACGCTGACCTTGAAACTCAGCACCACCCGCCTGGGTGATGAGGCCTACAAACTGACAGTAGCCGCCGATGGCATTACGATTGTGGCCAGCACGCCCGAGGGCTTCTTCTATGGCTTGCAGAGCGTGAAGAAGATGTTGCCCGCCAACGTGATGCTGGGCCTGCCCGACACGGCGGCAGAGTACGCTTTGCCCCTCGTCACTATTAACGACGAGCCGCGCTTTGCCTACCGAGGATTTATGCTCGACGTGAGCCGCCACTTCTTCACCGTGGATGAAATCAAGAAGATGCTCCGACTCATGGCGTACTACAAGATGAACCATTTCCACTGGCATCTCACCGACGACCAGGGCTGGCGCGTGGAAGTGAAAAAGTATCCCAAACTGGCCACCGTGGGCGCCACACGCAGCAACTCCTGGAATACCGACCTGAAATACGGCCAGTACTGGACCAACGCGCAATATGGCCCCTATTTCTATACGCAGGCACAGATTCGTGAAGTGGTGGCCTACGCTGCCGCACTACACATCACCGTGGTGCCCGAGATCGAAGTGCCTGGGCACCTTGCCGCCGCCATGGCCGCCTATCCCGAGTACAGTTGTAACCCTAACGGCTCGCACAGCGTATGGGTCACGGGTGGTATCTCCACCGACGTGCTCAATGTGGCCAACGAAGGGGCGGTGCAGTTTGTGAAGGACATCCTCACCGAAATAGCCCCGCTCTTCCCCAGCGAAGTGTTCCATATCGGTGGCGACGAAACGCCCACCACGGCCTGGCAGAACAATGCCGAATGCCAAGCGCTCTATGCCGCAGAGGGAATGACCAACTATTCGCAGTTACAAAGCCGTTTCACCAAGATTATCGCCGAGCACCTGCGCACGCTGGGCAAGAAAATTGCTGTGTGGAACGAGGCAATTACCGCCGGTGGGGCAAACACTGGACTCATCCAAGAGAGCGAGGCCACCGTTTACTGCTGGACACCTTGCCAAACCGCGGCAGCCAAGGCTGCAGACCTCGGGCTGCGTGCCATCATCACCGAATACAACAGCGGCGGGCAGTCCTATTATATCAACCGCCGTCCCACCGGAAGCGACTATGGTGCTGGTGGTGGCGACAACACGTTGCAAGCCACCTACAATTATGTTCCCGTGCCCAGCAGCGTGTCCACAGCTCGCCAACCTTATTATTATGGAGTGCAGGGCACCTTCTGGTGCGAACACGTCAGCGAGCCCGAACACCTGGAATACCTCGCCCTGCCGCGCCTCATGGCATTGGCCGAGGCTGGCTGGACACCACAGGCTCGCAAGGACTGGACATCGTTCCGCGATCGGATGCGACTGGACACCACCATGCTCCGTATGGGCGGCTATAACTACCACCCGCAGTTCCTCGAATACGATGGTGCCACACCCAGTTCTTCGGATGTTAGCGACAAGGTGATGCCGCAGTCGTCCACAGGGCTTGAGGCCGCTAACAAGAATTGGTATAAGATTGTCTCCCGTGGTGTGAGCCGTGACAACCGTCAGATAGAACTCATTCAGAGCGGGTCCGCCTTGCTCAGCGAGATGAGCAGCCAGGGCGCCGCCGTGGGTATGCTCTGGGGCAATGTGGCCGCAACGGAGGGCGCTTCCAATTACGACGCCCAACTCTGGGCTTTCGAACTCGACCCGGGAGGATCGGGAAAATACGCTTTGGTAAATAAGACTGGGCCCAACGGCTCGGTAAACCCTACTGCATCGGCCGCCGGAACAGGTGGCCGGTGGTCGTATGATAGCAGCAAGAAAAACTACAACTTCATCCTTGCCGACAATGGATATGGCGCTGACGGCGAGTACTTCTTTTACTCCATCCGCAGCGATAAGCACAGCGGCGTGTGGATGAACTGCGCTATGCCAGCCAGGGGCTATGCAGTAAACCTTTATAGTAATCCTGCCGATGGCAGCGGCGGCCTGTGGACCTTCGTACCCACCTTTGAGGTTGAAGCCAGCGTGGCTGACCTGCAGGCTGAGGCTCGCCTTATTCTCTCCACAGTACAGACCTATGAGGAAGAGAGCCAGCGCGCCCCAGGTCTTTTCCCTTTCGAAGCCATTGATGCCCTGGAGACGCTTGTAGCGAACCCCGCTGGCAAAACCCGCGAACAATGGCAGGCTGCCATTGATGCCGCAAAAGACGGACTGGTGTTTCCCGAACTGAACGGCACTTACCGCGTGAGCAACACGGTGGAGAACTTCCTGGGGCGCTCCCTTTGCGACGTGACTGGCGCCAAATACCTCACCCATACCGATGAAACCTATGCCAGCGATGCCTGGACCGTTACCACCGTCACAGCCCGCAGCGGCTTCACTGCCAGGCTGCGCCTCAAGAACACCGGCACGGGACGCTTCGTGGGAAGTCCGGCAAGCAGCGCCACCGATCGCCTTGGCAACCTCGTAGGCACCGCTTCCACCCTGCTCACCATCACCTACAACCCCGCCGAGGGCGACTTCAGCATCACGGGCAGCGACATGCTCTATTATCCCATCTCAGCCACTGGCCCGAGCAACCCTGCCACAGTGGCCGCGGCAAGTGGTGCCATTCGCCCACAGGGCACAGGATGGCAATTCGTGCCTGTACGTGCCTTGACGCTCACCTGTGTAGATCAGACCGAGGGTACCACCCTGGGCACCTACACCTGCAGCCGCACAGAGGCAGAACTCGCCAATCCGCTCGACCTGCCCCAATTTCGAGGATTCACCTACCAGAGCCAGGAGCAGATCGACGAGAGCCATGTGCGCCTGCTATATCGCCGCACCAGTTACAACGTGGACGTGGTAGGGCGTGACCCCCGTGGCGCCATTGTCATTGAAGCCCTCGGGCAGCAGAACGTTGATGCTTGTGGCACCTTCTGCCCAACCGTTCCCGACGTGCCCTTCTACACCCCCCTCACCACAGAGATTGACTGCGGCGAGCGTCCCTGCCGCGACACCATATATAATATAGTGTACGAAACCGACGCAATTGCCGGTGTGCGCCGCATTGGGCAGGCCGTGAGCCAACTGCAGGACGGGCACAGTTACGTATTCTACGACACCTCCCCCTCAGCCACCGAACGCATTGGATACCGCAACATCAATCCCGCCAATGGGCGCATCATGCAGTCCACTACCATCGACGGCGCCGACCCCTACTATGTCTGGACGCTTGAGCGTGTAGGCACCACAGGCAACCGCTTTCGCGTGAAGAACGAAGTGACGGGGAAGTACATTCCCGCCCTCACACAGAGCGGTGCTATCTATGTAAGTGACGAGGCTGACACCTTCACTTTTACCCGCCACGATGGTGACGTGTGGGAAATCGTGGGTACCAACGGGCAGTATTGGGATGGCGTGGCAGGTGCCTTCACGGGTTGGCACACCTACGGCCATCCGTACAAAATCTACGAGTACTATGCCTTGCCTTTCTATCAAGTTACCGTGGAATACGTCTACGACAATGGCACCACCGCCGCGCCGACGGTTACCGAACTGATAAAGGCTGGTGATGAATATACCATTGAGGTACCCGCCGTGGAGGGCTATGTGGTGAAAACCATAGAGAATGCCACCGCTCTTAGCCCCGTAGGCTCGCATGCTACGGCTAGTGTGGTTTATATCAACGAAGCCACAGGTCTGTCGTCCGTTATTGCAGCGCAGCCCCGCACGGGATGCTACGATATGCAAGGCCGACGCGTGACACGCCCCGCACGCGGCCTCTATGTCGTGGGCGGCACCAAAGTGTTTGTAAAGTAATTCATTGACCGTTGAACATTGAACATTGACCGTTGACCATTGACCATTCGCAAAACCTCTTGCTACCGGTATTGGCAACGGTCAATGTTCAATGTTCAATAAAGAATCCCCAATGCACCTACGCACCTTTATCACCCTCCTCTTCTGCGTATCCACGTCCCCCCTCCTGGCTCAGCGTGGCTGGACCACCATTACCAACGGTAACTTGTGGCTCACCTCTGATGGCGACACCGTGCAGGCCCACGCGCCTGGCTTCCTCTATGAAAACGGGCATTGGTGGATGGTGGGCGAAGACCGTGGCAACGGTGGACTGCCCGACGTGAACCTTTACAGTTCCACCGACCTCCAGCACTGGCAGTTTGAGCACAAAATCATCACGCTCCCATTGCCTGCCTCTGAAGGTGGACCGGTGAGGATGATAGAGCGCGCCAAACTGCTCCGTTGCCCCACCACTGGCGAATATGTGGTCTGGTGCCATTGGGAAGCCCCTAACTACAGCGCGTCTGAATCCGCTTGCTTCCATGCCCCAGCCATACGTGGCCCCTACACCTGTGCCTTTAGCGGTAGGCCCCTCGGTATCAAGGCTCGTGACTGCAACGTCTTTGTGGACCATGACGGCTCGGCCTACTTCATCGCCACCACCAACGAGAATCGCGACCTCGGCCTCTTCAGACTCAGCGACGACTACCTCAGTGTGGTTTCGCACGTACCTTTGTTGCAAGGAGAGCGTCGTGAAGCCCCCGCCATCGTCCACGTAGGTGATACCTACTATATGCTCTCGTCAGCCTGCACCGGCTGGGCCCCCAACCAATGCAAACTCACCACCTCGCACAGCCTCACCGAGGGCTGGACACCCCTGCGCGATGTGGGCAACAAGAATTGCTACCGCACCCAGGCCGCTGCCATCCTTACCATCAAAGGCACGCGCCGCACCACCTATCTCTATGTGGGCGACCGCTGGAAAGACCCCACGCTGGCCGAGTCCAAAACGATCATTTTTCCCCTCACACTCAGCGGCGACACTTGCCAGATCCACCCCCTCGATAGTTTCCAAATCAACCTGCGCACTGGCCAGTGGCGCGAAAAAAAGTGATGCCCACTGTAAGTTTTTAGGCGCAAAACTTGTACAAACGGCGCGCAGTGCCTACTTTTGCACCGCTTTTAAGGTTAAGGGCGCTTTGCTCCTTTGATTGAGAAAGTCTACATGGTGTCTGTAGTTCAGTTGGTTAGAGCGTCAGATTGTGGTTCTGAATGTCGTGGGTTCGAGTCCCATCAGACACCCCTCTTATTATGATGAAATCCGCCTTATTCCTCATTGGGGCAAGGCGGATTTTTGGGTCAGCGGATTTTTCC